>CAZYKR010000040.1:0-21462 GCA_964648005.1 uncultured Iamiaceae bacterium | reverse complement strand
TCACGGCGCCTCAGCTCTCGTCGAGGCGCAGCGTGTAACCGACGCCGCGGATGGTGTGGATCAGCGGGGCGTCGTCTCGGCCGAGCTTCTTGCGCAGGTAGCCGATGTAGGTCTCGACGACTCCCCCGTCGCCGCCGAAGTCGTACTGCCACACGTGGTCGAGGATCTGGGCCTTCGACAACACCCGACCCTGGTTCACGAGCAGGTAGCGCAGGAGGTTGTACTCGGTCGGCGACAGGCTGATCTCGACGCCGCCGCGCCGCACGCGGTGGGCGTCGTCGTCCATCACCAGGTCGCCACAGACCATCGCCGCGTCGGGGCGGGTCTGGCCGGCGCGCCGCAGCAGCGCCTCGACGCGGGCGACGAGCTCCTCGAGGCTGAACGGCTTGACGAGGTAGTCGTCCCCGCCGAGCGTCAGCCCGCGCACCTTGTCCTCGGTGGTGTCGCGAGCGGTGAGGAACAGCACCGGCACGTGCGAGCCGTCGCTGCGGATGCGGCGGCAGACCTCGAAGCCGTCGAGGTCCGGCATCATCACGTCGAGCACGACGAGGTCGGGGCGCACCGATGGCAACGCGTCGAGGGCGGCGCGGCCCGAGTCGACGGCCTCGACCCCGAACCCGTTGTGGCGCAGGGCGGCGGCGAGCATGGAGCGCAGGTGTTCCTCGTCGTCGACGAGCAGCAGGGTGGAACTGGTCATGCCCCGACGATGCGCGGCGAAGGTAAGAGGTCGCTGAGCCGTTGCTGAGAGGTTCCTGAGAATCCGCAGAGAGCCGCGACCGGGTGGCGCCTGGTCGTCGGTACGCCCGGCGGTTCGGGCGTGCCGACAACGGGAGGGGAACAAACCCGCGGGTGCGCCGGTTGGCAACGCCCGATGCCACGACTCGCGCGCCACGTCCCCGCCCTGACCGTCGTCGCCGCGGTGGCCTTCGGCCTCGTCACCGGCGCCTGCGCCGGCACCGACGCCGGCGACACCGCCACCGGCGCGGGGTCCGGAGCCACCGCTACGGACGCGTCCGGGTCGTCCTCCACGTCGGCGATCGACCCATCACTCGACTTCGAAGCGACCGCGGCGGACTTCGTCCACCTCGACGACATGACCCGAGTGCGTGACTTCTTCGTGACCAACGCGCTGGGCATGACCGACGAGGCGGTCGCCGTGGCCGAGTCGCCGACCGGCGGCGTCTACCCGGTCGGCACGATCATCCAACTCGTGCCGCAGGAGGCGATGGTGAAGCGGCGCGCCGGCTACGACCCCGAATTCGCCGACTGGGAGTTCTTCGTCCTCGAGCCGACGCCCGAGGGCACCGTCATCACGACGCGGGGCGGCAGCGAGGTCCTCAACCGGTTCGGCGGCAGCTGCGCCGCATGCCACGCCAAGGCCGAGGTCGAGTTCGACATGGTCTGCGAAGAGGACCACGGCTGCGACCCGCTGCCCATCGGTCAGGACATGTTCGACACGTTGCGAGCGGCCGACCCCCGGCCGCGCGCCACGACGGGGTCGACTCCGTGAGCCGCACCGTCAAGATCGCCGCCGCGCTGGTCGCCGTGGTGATCGTCGGCGGCGGCGTGCTCTGGTACACGACGCTGCGCAGCACGGCACCGCCACCGGCGCAGCTCGACGCGCTCGACGACGAGCTGGCGGGTGCCGGCACCACCGGTTCGGCACGGACCGGCTCGGGCGCCGATGGCACCTGGACCGTTCAGCGCACCGACGACGGCTTCGTCGGCTACCGCATCAACGAGCTCTACGGGCCCGGCGCCACGCTCGAGACCGAGGTGGCGGGCCGCACGAGCGAGGTGACGGGCTCGTTCACCGTCGAGGGCACGACCGTGCGCGACGGCAGCATCGAGGTGGACATGACCACACTCGAGAGTGACCGGTCCCGCCGAGACGAGACCCTGAAGTTCCGGGGGCTCGAGACGGACACCTTCCCCACCGCCACCTTCACGTTCACCGAGCCGATCGACCTGCCGTCGGCGCCGGTCGACGGGGTCGACATGACGATCCCGGTGACCGGCGAGCTGACGCTGCACGGCCAGACCCGCCCAGTCACGGTCGACATCACCGCCCGCTGGACGGGTGACGCCGTCTCGATCCGGGCCAACGTGCCCATCACGTTGGCCGACTACGGCATCGAGGCGATCTCGATCGAGCAGTTCGTCGCCGTCGACGAACAGGGCACGCTCGAACTGCTCCTGCTGTTCTCGCGCTGACGCGCCGTGCAGGCTCGTCGTGGCGGACGTTGGCTCCGCGATGGTGGCCTTCGGCGTCGTCGTGCCGACTGCGTTGGCAGCGGTGGGGACGGTCGAGTTGTGGGCACGTTGGCGGCGAAAGCCGTAGGGCGTCAGCGGAGCGATCTCCTCGTTCAGCCGTTTGCATCTGGCCATCGAGAGGCGAGGCACGCCTCGCCGTTTGGCTCTCCGTCACCGTCTGCGGGCAGCGGGACAGGTCTGGTTCGACGTGCGCCCGTTCGAGCCGCCGCAGCTCAGCCGGTGCCGTGCAGCTCCATCCAGCGTTCCATCGGGATGAAGCCGTGCTGGACGTAGCCCTCGAGCGTCCGTAGCTCGTTGGGCCGGGGCGGCACGTCGATGAGCAGCACCGAGACTGCACCGAGCACGGCCCCGTCGCCGGCTGCGCCGGAGCGGCCCGTGCCATCAGTCGCCAGCCACGACGGAAACCGCCCCGTGGCGAACGAGTCGCCGACGAATCCGGCGGTGGCGGCGCGAAACGTGGGCTCGAAGGCCTCGACCGACGTCCCGTCGTGGTCGGCGAGGAACGCCAGGCGCATGGCCACCACCAGTTCGAGGTCATCGGCCGCCGCCGCCCGGATCCGCACCGCCGCAGTCTGCCGGGAGCGAGGCGGCGCGACGAGCGGGTTTCGGCCCGATCAGGTCGCCCCCGTGGGACAATGCGCCGGTGGCGGACGAGGTGCAGGCGGATGGCGACGTCGACGGCGACGTCGACGAGGTCGTCCCACCACTGACGCGCTCCCAGCGCGGCACGCTCGTCGCCACGGGCGTCGGGCTGTTCATGATCTTCCTCGACGCCATGATCGTGAACGTCGCCCTGCCCGACATCGAGGCCGACCTGGGCGGTGGCGAGGCGGGCGCGCAGTGGACGGTGACGGCCTACAGCCTGGCGATGGCGGTGTCGATGATGACCTTCGCCGTACTCGCCGACCGGTTCGGTCGCCGCCTCGTCTACGTGGCCGGGCTCGGCGTGTTCGCGGCGTCGTCGCTGGCGTGCGGACTCGCCCCGGCGCTCGGCGTGCTCGACGTCGCCCGCGGCGTCCAGGGCCTGGCCGCCGCCGCGGTGAACGTGACGTCGCTGGCGCTGGTCAGCGCGGCGTTCGACAACCCCAAGGCCAAGGCCCGCGCCATCGGCATCTGGTCGGCCATCGCCGCCACCGGCCTGGCGCTCGGCCCGACGCTCGGCGGCGTGCTGACCGAGGCGTTCGGCTGGCGCAGCGTGTTCGTGGTGAACGTGCCGATCGGCGTGGCGGCGATGGTGGCCACCTGGACCTTCGTCGCCGAGTCCCGCGACCCGACGCCGCGGGGCTTCGACGGGGCCGGCCAAGCGCTCTACATCGTGGCGATCGGCGGCGTGGCCTTTGCCATCATCGAGGCGCCCCAGCTGGGGTGGACCGCGCCGGCCATCGTCGGTGCGCTCCTGCTGTTCGCCCTGGCGACGCCGCTGTTCGTGCGCCACGAGCTGCGGGTCGAGGAGGCGATGATGGACGTGCGCCTGTTCAACGAGCGCGCGTACCGGGCGGCGATCATCGCCGTGTTCGTGGCCCTGTTCGGCGCCTACGGCATGCTGCTCGTCGTCGACCAGCTGTGGCAGGAGGTGCGTCACTACTCAGTGCTCGAGGCAGGGTTCCGCCTGTTGCCGATGGCGCTCGTGCAAGTGGTGGTCTCGCCGCTGGCAGGACGGTGGGTGGCGCGCTTCGGCGCCCGCACGGTGCTGCTCACCGGCCTCGGGATCCTCACCGGCGCGTTCGCCGTGCAGATCCTCGGCGTGTGGGCCGACCACTCGATCACCACGGTCGGGGTGGCGTTCGTCGGCGTCGGCCTGGCCCTCACCGTCACGACGGCGACGACCGTGGCCATGGCGTCGGTGCCCGAAGCGCGTGCCGGCATGGCGTCGGGGATCATGAGCTCCCAGCGTGCCCTCGGCTCGACCGCCGGGTACGCCGTGCTCGGCTCGATCGTGGCGATCTGGGTCGACTCGCCCGGGGCCGACTTGCGGGTCGGGATCGGTGTTGCCCTCACCGTCGCCTTCGTGGCCTTGGTGCTCACCACCATCGCCGCCTACCGGGCCATCCCCGCCAGGCTCGTGGAGGCCTGAGGCCCCCGACCGCTCGTCCTGACGCGGCAGCGGATGGCGCGATGACGGGCAGCGCGTGTTACAACACACCACGTGATGTAACGAGACCCGACGCTCACCGAATGTGTGACTTCGGTAACGTTGCATCCTCACGGCGGTTCGGCGGCAGCGTGCCCCGGCCCGCGAGCGGCGAGGGGGACCATGCGCACGCGTCGAGTTGGAGTTCTGACAGCCCTGTGTCTGGTGCTGTCGTTGTTCGTGGCCGACATCACCGGCGCCGCCCCACCGGCGGCCGCGGCAGGTGGTGGCGTCATCGATCTGACCGGCTCGGTCGAGGCGACGTTCACCGTCACGCCGGGCGTCGAGCAGATGACGATCACCGGCGCCACACCTCGTGCACCGCTGACCATCGCCCACGCCGGGTCGCTCGAGCGCATCATCACGCTCTACACCGACGACCTCGGCCAGCTCGTCGTGCAGTACGTGCCCGAGGACTTCGTGGTCTTCGACCCCCAGACCCAGGGCGTGCTGCCGACGGTCGACGGCACCTCGCTGCGCCCCGGCGACTACCGGGTCGTCAGCGAGGGCGTGCCGGGCGAGCCGTTCGCCGGCCCGGTCGAGGCCAGCGGCGTCGTCACCGTGCTCGAGACGTCCGACATCCCCCCGACGTCGCTGTACGAGAACCAGACCCTGCCGTCGGTGCCGTCGAGCATCCTCGGCGGAAACCAGCCCGGCCACACCGACGAGGAGGGCTTCGGCTACCTCGAGGTGCGCGACGGCACCAAGCTGTCGGTCAACGTCCGGCTCCCCGACCCGACGGTCTTCGGCCCCGGCCCCTACCCCACCGTCATCCAGTACTCCGGCTACGCGCCGTCCAAGCCCGGCGTCCCCACCGGCGGTGATGCCGGCGGCATGCTCGCCAGCTCCTTCGGCTTCGCCTACGTCGGCGTGAACATCCGCGGCAGCGGCTGCTCCGGCGGCGTGTTCGACGCTTTCAACGCCGCCCAGGCCGCCGACGGTTACGACGTCGTCGAGACCGTCGCCCGCCAGCCGTGGGTCAAGAACGGCAAGCCTGGCATGATGGGCATCTCCTTCTCGGGCATCACCCAGCTCTACGTGGCCGCCACGCAGCCGCCGAGCCTCGCCGCCATCACCCCGCTGTCGGTCATCGAGGACCCGTGGTACCAGCAGTGGCCGGGCGGCATCTACAACGCCGGCTTCACCCAGCAGTGGTTGGCCCAGCGCGACGACGAGTCCGCCGGAGGCGCCCAGTGGGTCAAGGACCGCATCACCGGCGGCGACACCACCTGCGAGGACAACCTCGACATCCGCAGCCAGGCCATCCCCTTCGAGGACTTCGCCAAGTCGCTCGTGCGCCGTCCCGCCGACGCCGACCGCCGCAACCTGTCCAACCAGGTGCGCAACATCACCGTGCCGACCTACCTGTCGGGCGGGTGGCAGGACGAGCAGACCGGGTCGCGCTTCGGCCTGCTGCTCGACGACTTCGACGCCCTGCCCGCGTCGAAGACCAAGTTCACGATGTACAACGGCCACCACCCGGACTCGATCTCGCCATTGGTGATGATCCGCTGGTTCGAGTTCTTGTCCTTCTACGTGGACACGACGGTGCCCAGGCTCAACCCGCTGGTGCGGGCGTTCGGCCCCGCCACCCTCGAGAGCACCTTCGGTGTGCCCGGCATGAGCTTCGAGCCCGACCGCTTCATCGGCCCCGACGGCACGACGCCGATCCACGGCACCTACGCCAACTCGCTGGCGGCCTACGAGGCCGAGCAACCGGTGCGCGTGCTCTACGAGGCCGGTGCCAGCCCGGACTTCCCGGCGATCCCGCTGGCGCACCGTCAGCGCTTCGAGATGTCGTTCCCGTCGTGGCCGGTGCCCGACGCCAAGGCGACGAGCTTCTTCTTCGGCTCGAACGGGTCGATGACCGACGGCAACGTCAACGTCGCCGGCACACCGTCGGCCGCCCCGAGCGCCGGCGGCACCGGATCGGCGCTGACCGGCGTCGACCGCTACACCCTCGACCCGACGGTGCTCGGTGACCACTACGCCGGCGACGGCGACCACGGCGCCGTCAACATCGAGAACCACTGGGTGGCCACCGCCGACGGCAAGGGCCTCGCCTACGAGACGGCACCGCTGACCCGCGACGTCGTCGTCGCCGGTGAGGGCTACGTCGACCTGTGGCTGCGCCCGACCGGCACCGACGTGCCCATCGAGGTCGTGCTCTCCGAGGTGTACGCCCAGCCCGAAAGCACGGGCAAGCAGGAGGTGCGGGTGCAGAACGGTCTGCTCCAGGCCGGCTACCGCCAGCTCGACCCCGACCGCACCAACGGCACCCAGATCGATCACCTCTACTACGCCGACAACTACGAGCCGCTCGTGCCCGGCGAGTGGGTGAACGTCAAGGTGCCGCTGTACTCGGTGGCGCACCCGTTCCGTGCCGGCAGCAAGATGCGGCTCGAGATCAACACACCCGGCGCCGACAGCGCCCTGTGGGACTTCGAGTCCGACACCTTCGGCACCACCACGACCGACATCGCCTGGGGCGGCCGGATGGCGTCGAACCTGGTGCTGCCGGTGCTGCCGGCGACGCCGGGCCGCACCATCCCGGCGCAGTTCGCCCCGCAGGCCAACCACCCGACGTGCGACTACCTGCGCGGCCAGCCGTGCCGGATGTACCACGACCTCGTCAACGAGACCCTGCCGGCGACGATCGGTGACTACGTGCCGGTCAATCCCGAGCGCCTCCTCGACACGCGGCCCGGCATGCAGGTCGGCTACGCCGGCGCCAAGCCGGCCGCCGGTCAGACCATCGAGCTCGACGTCACCAGCGTCGGCAACACCCAGGTGCCCGACGACGCCGAGGCGGTCGTGCTCAACGTCACCGGCGTCGCCGCCACGAACGACGGCCACGTCACGGTGTGGCCGTGCGGATCGCCGCAGCCCAACGCGTCGAACCTCAACCTGCGCCAGGGCCAGACGGCCCCGAACCTCGTCATCTCGGGGATCGGCGCCAGCGGCAAGGTGTGCCTGTTCACCAACGCCGGCACTGACCTGATCGCCGACATCGACGGGTGGTACCCCGCCGGGTCGTCGCTCACCCCCGTCGTACCCGAGCGCATGCTCGACACGCGGGTCGGCTCACAGATCGGCTACGCCGGCACCAAGCCCACGGCCGGCCAGGTCGTCGAGCTCGACGTGACCGGCACGGGCACGACGATGGTGCCTGACGACGCCGAGGCGGTCGTGCTCAACGTGACCGGGCTCAACGCCCCCGCCGACGGGCACGTCACCGTGTGGCCGTGCGGGGAGACCCAGCCCAACGCGTCGAACCTGAACCTGATCACGACCGAGGCGCGGCCGAACCTGGTCATCACCAAGGTGGGCACCGACGGCAAGGTGTGCCTCTACACCCACCAGGGCGCTGACCTCATCGCCGACATCACGGCGTGGTACCCGGCGGGCTCGCCGTACACGCCGGTCGTGCCGGAGCGCTTCTTGGACACCCGGTTCGGGATGCAGATCGGCTACGCCGGCGCCAAGCCCGGCAAAGGCCAGACCGTCGAGATCGACGTGACCGGCGTCGGCACCACGATGGTCCCCGACGACGCCCAGGCGGTGGTGCTCAACGTCACCGGCGTATCGGCCACCAAGACCGGCCACGTCACCGTGTACCCGTGCGGCTCGCAGCAGCCCAACGCCTCGAACCTGAACCTCGACCAGGGCGGCACCCGTCCGAACCTGGTCATCACGGGCATCGGGGTCGACGGGAAAGTCTGCCTGTACACCCACGAGGGCGCCGACCTCATCGCCGACGTCGTCGGCTGGTACCCCGCGCCCGTCGCCCCCTGAGGGCGCGACTCGATCGAGATCCACCCACGGTTGCGCGTTCGTACGCGCTGGTCGCGTACAAGCGCGCAACCGTGGGTGGACCAGAGGCAACCGTCGGCAGACAGGCCGTAACGGTTGCGCGCTTACACGCGCTGGTCGCGTACAAGCGCGCAACCGTGGGCAGGCCGACCCGGCGTCAGGTCCCCTTGACGTCAGGTGCCCTTGAAGTTGAGAACCTGACGCAGGGTGTGTCGGACCTCGACGAGGTCGGTCTGGTCGGCCATGACCTGGTCGATGTCCTTGTAGGCCGACGGGATCTCGTCGACGAGCTTGCCGGCGCGCTCGACCAGCCACGTGCGGTCAGCCATCTGCTCGGCGAGGTCGTCCGCCGTGAACAGCTTGCGGGCCTTGGTACGGCTGTGGCGCCGGCCGGCGCCGTGCGAGCACGACGTCCAGCTCAGCGGTTCACCCTTGCCGGCCACGATGTAGCTGCGGGTGCCCATCGAGCCGGGGATGACGCCGAGGTCGCCGACGTCGGCCTTGATCGCCCCCTTGCGGGTGATCCACAGCTCCCGCCCGTCGTGGATCTCGCGCTGGGTGAAGTTGTGGTGGCAGTTGATGCGCTGCAGCTCCCGGCCGAACCCGACGTGGCGCACGACCTCGCGCAGCACCGCACCCATCATCTGGTCGCGGTTGGCGGCGGCGTAGTCCTGGGCCCACAGCATGTCGGCGATGTAGGCGTCGAACTCGGGCGTGCCCTCGGTGAGGTAGGCCAGGTCGGGGTCCTCGAGGCGCAACTGCAGGGCCTTTGCCAGCTTCTTGGCCCGGCCGATGTGCATCTGCGCCAGCTGGTTGCCGATGCCGCGGCTGCCCGAGTGCAGCACCACCCACACGTGGTCGCGCTCGTCGAGGCAGACCTCGACGAAGTGGTTGCCCGAGCCGAGCGTGCCGAACTGCTTGGTCACCTTGCCGGCCTGGTCCTTGGACAGGTCGGTGTGGGGACGGTTGCGGTCGAGCCAGCGCGACGCCGGCGTGCGGGCGTGCTCGTGCCCGCGGCCGACGCCGGCGGGGACGGCGCGGTCGATGCCGTGCAGCAGCGGCGCCAGGTCGTCGGGCAGGTGCTCGGCGGTCAGGTCGAGCTCGGCGGCGATCATGCCGCAGCCGATGTCGACGCCGACCGCCGACGGGATGACGGCACCCTCGGTGGGGATGACCGAGCCGACGGTGGCGCCGAGGCCGACGTGGGCGTCGGGCATCAGCGCGATGTGCCCGGCGACGATGTCGAGGCGCGCGGAACGCTGCGCCTGGCGCACGGTGTCGGGTTCGATGTCGCTCGCCCACGAGACGAGCTTGGGGTCGATGAACTCGTGCATGACGCCCTCCGATGGGTGGACAGCTGGGTGGACAGCTGCACTGCCGACGGGTCGGACCGGGGGGTGCCGACCCGCAGTGCGGCGGACACTGTGGCCAACTGGCGACACACCGTCCAACGGATTACTCGCTCAGCCGGCACCGTTCATGCCGGGACGTGCCGGAACGCGCCGAGTGCGCGCCTACGCACCGTCAGGGTGCATCGGCGCGCACTCGATGGCGGCGTCGGTCGGTTCCGGCACCGTCCGTGCCGGGACGCGCCGAGTGCGCGCCTACGCACCGTTGAGGTGCATCGGCGCGCACTCGATGGCGGCGTCGCTCGGCGCCGGCACCGTCCGTGCCGGGACGCGCCGAGTGCGCGCCTACGCACCGTTGAGGTGCATCGGCGCGCACTCGGTTGGATCGTCGCTCGGCGCCGGCAGTTGCGACTGCCGCGGCGCCAGCGGCTAGGTGCGGCGCGGCGGCGACGCTTGTCGGCGGGTCAGCCGTTGCCGTAGGCGACGCCGGCGAGGATCGCCGGCATGGCCGTGTCGAGGTCGAGCACGATCCGCGAGTCCAGCTCGAGGAACTCGCCCAGCGCCAGGCTGGTCTCGAGCTGCAGCAGCGCGGCGGCGTCGGCATCGGCGACCTTGGCGACCGTCATCCCGCCGGTGCCGTCGGCGGTGATGAACCAGCACACCCGCTCGGACGACGCATCCTCGGCCTGCTTGGCCTCGACCTTGCCCCAGGTGTCCATCATCCGGCCCGCCTGCTCCGGGTTCAGCGCCCGGCCCTTCCATGTCGTCAAGACGTACATGCACCCACTCCTCGGTTGGTGCCGGCGGTTGCCGGCCACCTGCCGGACCCTAACGGCCAGCCAAGATTCATGTCGTCGCCTTACCACGCATACCGGGTGCAGGTCGCTTCACCTTGATGCATAGATCCATCGCGGTCCGACGGTCCGAGGCTCGTTCGACCACACGTTGCCTTCGGTCCGTACATACGGTGGCCGGATGGCGCAGCACGACACGACCGCAACCGAGATCCAGGAGCTGCTCGGACTGGAGCCGCACCCCACGTGCGGGTTCGTGCGTGTCACGTATGTGGCGGGCGACCAGATCGCCCCCGGCGGGCTGCCGGCGCCGTTCGAGGGCGGACGGCCGGCGGGGTCGGCGCTGTACTTCCAGGTCACGCCCGAGGCGCCGGTGCACCTGCACTGCATCCGCAACGATCAGCTCTATCACCGCTACCTCGGCGATCCGCTCGAGGTGCTGCTGCTGTTCCCCGACGGCACCCACGCCGTCGAGACCGTCGGCGACGACCTGGCCGCCGGGCAGCGGCCGCAGCTGCTGATCCCGGGCTCGACGTTCCACACGGCCCGCCTGCTACGCGGTGCTGGCTGGTTCCTCGGCGCCAGCACCGAGTGGCCCGGCGTCGACCCGTCCGACGTCGTGCTCGGCGATCCGGCCGCCCTGCGCCGCAGCCACCCCGACGCCGCCGAGCTCCTCGACGACTTCCTGGCCTCGATCCCACCGCCGGCGTAGCCGTGGCGTCATGGCCGAGCCGGTCATGTCGGGAGCGGTTGCGGCGCACTGCCCGTCGGACACCTCGACCATCGAGCGACCTCCGTCCATCGCCGCGCGGTGCGCTCGCTCCACGCTGCCACCAGGCTGTCTTGTGCCCGCCGGTCGCGAAGGCGAGCGAGGACGATGAGCTGGTCGGCCGATCTCGGGGGTATCGGAACCAACGCCGCCACTGCGTCCCCGAGCTCCTGCCACGCCGCAGCCAGGTCTGCGCGCACGGCTCCGGCCCGACAGTCGACGGCCGGCAAGTCCGCCAGAGCATCCGCGCCCAACGCGCCCGAAGCAGGGCAGGCCTCGACGAAGGCATCGCGCGCCGACACACTCGCCGCGTTGGCGAGCCACACGTCGAGCAACGCCCAGCGGCGCCGGTCTGCCTGCACCGCCTCGATGAAGCGCTTGCAGAACGCGTCATGAGCCTCCGTCCACGTCGCACCGACCGGCGGCCGATCCAGGGAGAGCTCCGACGCAGCCGTCGCTGCATGCACGGCGGCGTTGCTTAGCTGGTCGTACGTGTCCTGCCATGCTCGATTGGCGATGGCTGCATCGTCGGCGTCGGCGAAGCGCCGTCGCCACGCCAGATACTCCGGCCGCGCTGCGAGGTCAGCGAAATCGGGATCCACGTCGAGGTACTGCAGCTGTGCCTCGGTAAGCACACCGCCGCGGCCCGAACACCAGTGGTTCAGGTAGCGCAGCGCCAACCTGACGGCACGCTCCTCGCTGGATCGACGGCGACCGCGTGCTCGGCCGCGGTCGGGCGAGGCGGACGACCGACGTTGCAGCCACACCGCACGGCGGGCACAAGCAGCGGCGAGGTTGTAGCGCACGTCGGGTTCGCGCTCCGACTCTCGGCGCAAGCCGCGGGCGTAGCCGAAGCGCACCGAAAGCAACCGGCAATATGCCCGGGCCCGAGCGCGCCGGGAAGCCGCCTCGGACATCACGTCATACGTCGTTGCGGTCCACGCACCGATGACCAGGTCCTGGATGGACTTCCGGCGACGCCGGAACAGCCAGATCTGCCCGGCGACCGTGCGTCGGCGATCGAGCGTGAAGGCGATGCGATTGACCGAGTACCACCACGATCGCCGCAATGCCTTGTCCCAATGCCGTTTGGCGCGCCCTTTGAAGTAGCCGACGAATTCGGATCGATTCTTGCTCGGATGGGCACCCACCTCGTCGTCGAGTTCAGCCGCACGGCGGTCAACGGCGCGCAGGCCCTCCAAGGCCTCTTCGCGAAGTTGAGGCTGGGCAACCCACCACGGATACCACGCCTCCACCAGACCGAGCATGATCGCCAGACGAGCGTGTGCTTCCTCCGAATCTGTGTTGAGGAGCACCGCTCGCGTCGCGGCGACAAGTGACCGAAGGTAGTGCTCTCCCACCTGCTGGTCCGTCGACCGGAGTGCCCGGTCCTCGACAGTGCCCATGGCCAACCTGTGATGGGCGCGAGACAGGCTGAGCTGCACGAGCAGGTTCGCAGGCTCCGCTGGAACCACCTCATCGAGCAGTTCCACGGCACGGCCCGACGCGTTTCGGCGCATGCAGCCGATCGCCTCGTGGTACTTGGCAAGGGACGATGCCCGGTTCCACCGCAGGAACCAAGGCGTTCGACGACGGACCGGCGCGGTATCCGCCAGCCACAGGTAGACGTGGTACGCAGCAAGCTCGGCAAGCTCAGCGAAGTCGTCACCTTCGAACGTCTCGAGACCGACGGTTCCGCCGGTCACCGAGTCGAGCTGCACGGTCAACTTGCAGGGTCCGTCCGAGTCGGCGTCGTGTACGCCGCCAGCAACCACGAGGACGTAGCCCGTGTTGATCTCGACCGCACGCCGCACCGCCTCAACCAGCTTTCCGACGCGGCCCGTTTCCCCGGCGACGCCGAGGATGTCGCCGACATCGATGCTGATCTCACCCACACCCGAACCCTTGCTGCTGGGGTACACGCCGGCCTTCATCAAGGTCTCGCGCATGATCTCTGCAACCTTGATCGTCTCGGTCTTCCCCGGCACGACGTCGACCGGCTTCACCTCGACTGGTCCCGGCACCCGCTCGCGCCGCCAACGGATGAACTGGCGCAAGGCGACGAGCAACAAGCCGACGGTCAGCAGCCAGCTGATGGACACGACCCAGGTCTGCATGCCCGACGGGAACTGCAGCGGCTCGTCCAGCAGCCAGCCCGACACCTCGGCGAGCGCAGCGTTCGCTTGGTCGAAGGTCCAGTCGGCCGGCGACGCGGACGCAGGCAGCCGACTCAGGCCTCCGACCGCGCACGACTTGGCCACCGACGGGATCGACGTCGCGTTGAGCACCTCCCGATATGCCGCCCGCGCGCCGTCGAGGTCCCCGACACGGGCCAATCCCGCCGCCGCGACGCACCCCGGAGCGACCGGCGCTGTCACCAGCCGGGACTCCCCGTCCTGGGCGTCGAACATCGCCAACAGCAGCGCCATCGTCAAGCCACAGTGCCGCTCCTCCTCGGTCGCATCGGGATCGGCGACCAGCTCGCCTGCGCGCTTCTCGGCTGCACCCGCGTCCACACGCGCCTGGTCGATGAGCGTTTGACATCGCGCGGGACGCAATGGATCGACGGGCTCGAGCGGCGTGTCGGCGCGCGCCGCGAGGACGAGCACGGTTGCCGGGATTGCCACGCAGACGAAGATCGCCAGCCAGTGTCGGACGCGCGGTGACATCACGAGATCCCCGCATTCGGCGCAGGGAACAGTTCCGGCCGATCGGTGAAGACGCCGTCGACGCCGAGCTCGAGCAGGCGACGCATCTCGTCCGGTTCGTTGATCGTCCACGGATGCACCGCGAGCCCGGCCCGGTGGGCGTCGGCAATCAAGCGAGACGTCACGATCGTGATCCCGAACCGCCTCGTCGGCACCTGGAGCGCTGCGTGACGCGATCGGCGCGGTGCCATCCGCAGCTTGCTCCGCACGAGGAACCACACCGCGCCGAGGTCGCCTGGCGCCGTAGCGACGCCGGGCGCGCCACGGCGAAACGCCCAGAGCGTGTGGGGGTACCGGGCTGTAACGATCAACTGTGCCCGACGTTCATCGGAGAGGCTTGCGACGATCGATCCAACGACACGACCTGCCCCGCGACTCCGCTTGATCTCGATCGTGAACTCGTGGTCGGCATAGCGCTCGAGCACATCGGCAAGATCGGGCACGTCCGAGTCACTGGCGCGCAGCTCGGCGCGAGTCACCTTGCGGATGCGCGTGCCGCGAGTCGTCGATCGGTTGTGGTGGACGACCGCCTTCCGGTCGGCTGTCGTGCGCGCGTCGCACTCCAGAGACAGACGAACGCCAACCTCCGGCGCGATGGTCGCCGAACGATCGAAGGCGTCGATCGTGTTTGGCATCACTTGTTCGAACGCCCCTCCTTGATGCGCCCAGTTGCGCACCGGCGGCGCCACCCACCGACGCGCGCCAGTCCCAGTACCCGCAGCAGCAGCGCGCAGCGTGAGGGCGGCGAGCGCTACGGCGACGACGGCGAGTCCGACGGCGACGAGTCCGAACCGGAGGTACTCGACATACGGCGCGCACGCTGCGGCGACGGCATCGGTCGCGTCGCCACCGAAGACAGGACACCGATGGGCCTCGCCATCCACCGTCACCTCTGGCCCGCCGAACAGGACGTTGAGGAGCACCCAACCCAGTCCGACCACGGCAGCGAGCAGCAGCAGCGACCAGGCGACGATCCCCCTGGTCAGCGAGACGCTCGCGTCGCCCGACGTGTCCGTTGTGCTTCGTCCCGGAGGCGCACCACTCGCCACCCGGACGAACGCGACAAGCAACACAACGGTCGCTGACGCTGTAACCCCGAGGATCACCCAGCCCCGCACCTCGTCGCTCACGATCACCAGCGACGCGGCGAACGCCACCAGGGCCACCACCACGGCGCCGACGGTCTTGTGCCACGCCTTCGCCGCGACATAGGCGCCAACGGCGATCGGCAGCGCCACGAGCGGCGTCAGGCTCTGCTCGGTGCCGTAGCGGGTGTAGCGATCCACCAGGATCGCTGCCACGGCCAGCGCGGTCGCGACCCCGACGATCCAGAGGCTGAGGGTTCGGTTGCGTTGCAGTCCCTTGGCGATCCGGGCCAGCACGAGCGTGATGCCACGCATGCTGGCCACCGCACCACGCAACGCTGCGGGAAGCTCCGATCGCTTCGACGACACCGCCGCCACGGCCACGGCGCCGAGCTGGGTGGCGTTGGCGAGGCCCAGCGGCTGATTCAGCTCATCCGCCAGCGTCTCGTGGTGCACCCGGTAGGCGGCGACGGCAGCCCCGAGCTGTTCGTCGGCGGGGTCCCACGGCGGCCCGTCGGTCGGCACCAGACCGGCGAAGGCATCCGCGGGGTCGTTCTGCGAACCGGCGTTGCGGTCCTCGCGGATGGCCTCGGCCACCGCCGGGAGCTCGGCACGAAGCACCTGCCGTTGCCGGACCATCGCCAACCAACGCAGGGTGAGCGACAGGTCCTCCTGCCTTTCCGCCTTCTCGATCTCCCGCTTCACGGGCTCGGGGAGCGGGTGCTCATGGCCCTGAGCGAGGGTGCCGAGCGCCGTCACCAGCTGATCTCGCCACGACTCGCCGTGCACGCCGCGCAACCGGTCGAGGTCGAGCAACATCGCGCACAGGTGCCACGACATGTCGAGCCGCCCCCACATCCAGTCGTTGGCACGCCACGACCGCTTGGCGAAGGCGGAGAAGTGCATGAACTCGAAGCCGCGGAGCTTGGCCTTGGCGTTCGACACGACGGAGGCGTCGCTGGCGGTGAACTGGGCGAGTCCCTCCTGCCCGACCGTGGTCCAAGCGTTGGCGGTGACCTGGACGAGCTCGATCGGCAGGCTGTTCGGCGGTCCGCCGATCGACGCCATGAGGATCGCCCGCCGCAAGACCTCGTCAGCACCTCCGCCCCCGAGGTAGTCGGCGACGCGATCGCGCACCACATCGGCAGCGTCGACACGCGCCTGGTCGAAGTCGTCGGCCGACAGCCACAGCTCCCCGGACGATGCGGTGAAGACCGGCCGCGCGGCGGACAGCTGACCGCCTTGCTCCATCGACTGCCGTACCCCTCGGATCCACGCCCGCTGCCAGTTCGCCTCGAGCAACGTGCTGACGCGCAGGAGCTCGCCGAGCTGCTGGCGCAATCCCATGGCGGCCTCGACATCGACGGTGGCGTTGACCGGTTCGGCCGTCGGTGGCGCAAGTGTGCGATCGATGTCGTCACGGATCCCGTCGAGCGCGGCGAAGGCAGCATGACGGATGACCGTCGGAACCCAACGATCAGGCCCGGTGTGGGTGTCGATCGCCGTGGCGAGCGCCTCGATGCCGGGCCGTTCGGCTGCGAGCGCGGCGAGGACCGGGCTACCCGCCACCGGAGTGTCGGGATCGCTCAGGATGGCCGCCGCCAACTGGAGGCACAGGGCATGCCACGCCGCGTCTGCCTCCCCGACGTCGATGGCGCCCCGGCGGGCCACCGCAGATCGTCGGGCTTGGAAGGCGCGCACCTCGGTGTTGTGCCGGGCAACCCGGTCGAGCTCGGCGGCCAGGTGCCGCTCCCTTGGGATCGTCAGGGTCTTGGCGAGCACCGTGGTCAGCGAGGGTGCGGCGCCGCGCGACACGACCGCAGGCACCTCAGCGTCGGGCGTGATCTGCAACACGAACCGTCGCACGAGCGTGTTCGCCGGCTGATCGGTCACATCGCGGAGCACCGGTTCGAGGGGATCGTTGAGGAGCAGGCCGCCGTCGAGCGCCCACGTCGACCCGGGCCAGTCGGCGATGCCGGCCAGGTCCACGCCCCCGTGCCACTCGTTCGGAAACGTCGCCCCCACGGGCACGCTCGCCGGCTCGAAGCCGCCCGGGTAGCTGGCGCTCGCCCGAGCCGCCACCGCGAGTCGCCGGATCACGGCCGACGCATCGTTGTCGGCGTCGAGCTCAGACGGACCGAACCGCATCAGGCCCAGGAACACCTCGGCGCTGAGCTCGCGACCGAGGGCATCTCGGTACCGGCGGCTGTTCGGTGCCAACAGCGTCGTTGTCACGGTCAGCCGTAACCGCTGCGCTGTGTCGAGCACCGCGCCGTCTCGGCGTCGCCCATCGGCAGGCTGGTTCGCGCTGGTCGCCTCCGGTGGGGCGCTGTCGATCACGCGCTGGAGCCCTGCGACCAGCCGCTTCGCCAGGTGCTCATCGCCCTTGAGGATCGATGGCGGGTTGGCGTCGGACGGGTCGCGGATGAGCTGCTCGAGGTCGCCGTCGTCAACCCACACGTCGCGCAGCACCGACACGTCGCCACCGTTGGCGAGCGCCAGCGCCAGCGCCGAGCCGTTGATACCCCCTGCCGAGGTGCCGGCCAGCACGTCGACCACGGGCGTCGACATCGTCACCCGCAAGAGCGCGCCGTACAACGATGTCGAATCGCCACCGGCCCGGGCGAACGCTTGGAGCTCGGTCGCCGCCCCACCCATCCACACCGCCAAGCTGACACCGCCACTGAACGCGGCGGCCACGCGCACCTCGCGCAGAGGAACCTGCTCACCCACTCCCACTCCCTTGTCCACCCGCGACGGTCATCGCCGTCGTTGACCGCCCCACAGCGGTCCTGGCAATCGTAGGTCACGTCGCTGAGCCCCGCGTCGGACGAGTGGTCGTCCTGCATCCCTTGCGACGCACAGTCGGCCACTCGTCGATGGCATCACCGGTGCGCCTGCGTCGGCCCGCGACCGCCGCCGCCTCGCGCCCGCTCAGCACCAGATGGCGATGGAGCGGTCGTCGTGGCGTTCGGGTGGGTCGGGGAAGGTGCGGGCGGTGCCGGCGGCGATGCGGCGGGCCGACCAGGCGGCGACGGCGGCATCGACCACGTCGTCGCTGACGACGCCGGCGATCTCAGGTACGTCGGTCGGCACGACGATGCCGGCCTCCGCGAGCAGGCGGTGGCGCAAGTGCAGGCCGTTCCACGACTTCTTCGACCACGGCACCGGGGCGCCGTGCAACTGGCGGAACGACACCTCCGGGTGGACCTCGTAGACCCGGGCGTTGGCTCGGGCCAGGGCGTCGGCCTCGGAGATGCGCGGCACGAGGGCCCAGGCTTGCCGTGACAGCTTCGGTGCGCCGAGGGACACCAGCAGGGCGTTGGCCTCGTCGTACGTTACGACGTCGCGCACCTCCGCCGGAGGCGCAGGGAACACGCTCGAGGCCCGTACCCCGATGAAGCGGCGCGCCTCCACGTCGGCGCGACGAGCACCGCCGCCGACCGCCCCGATGGGGATGTCGATGCCGATGGCCGCCACGTCGCTCGCCCAGGCCGTCAGATCGGCCAGCGTGCCGAGCCTCGCGTCCACGAACCCATCGCCGTCGACGAGCACGCCGAGCCAGCCGTGCTTGCCGGCGGCGTCGATGCCCAACGCCCGCACGCCGTCCACCTCGGTCATGGCGAGATGCCTAGCGCGTGTCGACCTCGGGGCGCGAGGATGCGCTGTGCAAGGCCGTTGAACAGGGGTGCGCGTGTCGCCGCGTGGCGAACAGTTGCTGTGGGTACAGGATGTCAAGCAGGGGCGGGACGATGGTCGTGCGGCCCTGACGACCCACCGGCTGATCTTCCTCGCGCACAGCCGCCGGGCGATACTCGGGCAGTTGGGAGGCGCGATGGCGTTGGGCCTGGCCGGGTCCACCAGCACTGCCGCCGGCTTCGCAGCCGGCGTCGCCGAGGGCGCGATGTCGGCACTGCCGATCGACGTGCCATGGATCAACGAGCTCGACGCCGTGATCTCGGCGCAAGGCGACACGAGCATGGACCTGTGCGAGGGCGTCGCGCTCCGCAAGCAACGCTTCCTCAACATCCCCCACCCGACCGTGCGCTCCGTCGTTCCCGTGTCGCTCGGCCGCGTCGACGTGAAGGCGGGCCACGCCACGCTGCGCTTCACCAGCCGAGAGCTGGCCCCGATGTACCGCCAACTGCTCGACACCTACGGCGTCCCCTATCGCCGCGAGGGCGACGGATTCGTCGTGACCTACGGCTCGGAGATCATCCCGCCGTACTGAATACCGCCGCACTCCGCTGGTGCGTCTGTCAACCCTGTCCACGGTTGCGCGTGTCACCCGTCGCCGCCGTTCATGCGTCGTGATGGGATGAATGCCGACGGATGTGCGCTGGTTGACGAACGGCGGCCGATGTGATGTCGGATGGGGCTGACCAACGGCCACTCGTCGCAGACGCGACCGGCGCTCCGCTCGACGCCTGGCTGGCGGAGCCGCCAAAGGATTGCGCGCTTGTACGCGCCGGGCGCGTGCAGACGCGCAAAGGTGGGGGATGGCTTGCTACCTGGTGCGCTGCACCTTCACCGACGGCGACTTCTTCGCCGGGCTGACGCCGTCCGACGTCGCCACCCACCGGCCGACCGACCTGTTCCCCGAGCCACTCGAGACGGCCTTCGCCCTCGACGGCGTCGAGGTGCTCGGGCCGAACCCGGGACCGCCGAGCTGTCCGATCTCTGCCGCCGACCCGACGGCCGCGCATCCGAGCCCGATCGCCGATCGCCGCCGCGAGCCGACCCGTGCCGAACGCAAGGCCGTCGGCAAGCAAGGCGGCACGGCGGTGTGGTGCGCCGGCACAGCGGACATCGTCGTGGACGTACCCAGCCCCGACGCCGTCACGGTCGAGATCGCCCTCGAGGTGCTGCCGAGCCATGTCTGGCTCGACGACCTGGCCGACCGCACCATCGGCACCGAGGACCTCGACGGCACGCGCTCCCCACCCATCTGGTGAAGCTGACGCACCCGCCGGAGCGGGTCGCCCTCCTTCACCGTCGTGTCCTCCCAAAATGGAGATCACCCCCGCTGCACCCGGCGATCACGCCGCCGACGAGTGGTCGATGCTGCTCATAGGCGATGACGAACGGCCACTCGTCACAGGTTGGGTCCGGCGGAGGCCGGTTCGGGTCAGTAACGGGCAGGTGCCACCCGCAACGGTGCGGCGGCGCAGAATGGGCCGTGCGGCCGATGGCAAGGCCGGCATCGAACCGTAGGTTGTCTCGCCGTGGCCACGACGTCCGAGGACCTCGCCGAGCGATCGCTGCTCGCCGCCGCCCGTGACGGCGACGACGACGCCATCGCCGTCCTGTTCGAGCGCCATCTCGATGAGGCCCGCAGGGTCGCCACCCGCGTCACCCGCACCCCCGCCGACGCCGACGACGCGCTCGCTGGCGCCGCCGAGGCCGTCCTCGCCGCCATCCGCCGCGGCAACGGCCCCACCGAGGCCTTCGGCCCGTACCTCACGACCGCCGTCCGGCATCAGGCGTGGCGCCGCACCGCCGAGGCGCGCCACACCAGCCCGGACGACGTGCCCGACACCCCGGTCGAGGCCTCGCCCCTCGACCCGGTGGAGGCCGACACCATCCGGCGGGCGCTCGGCGAGCTGCCAGCGGCGCAGCGCGACCTGCTGTGGCTCGCCGAGGTGGAGGGCCGCTCCCCCGCCGAGCTCGCCGTCGTCCACGGCTCGTCCGCCAACACGATGGCCGCCGCCGCCCTGCGCGCCCGACGCGGCCTACGCCGCGCCTACATCCTCGCCCACCTCGGACCCGACGCTCCCGTGGACTGCCGCGACACCCTGGGCCGTCTCGCCGGCTCGTCGCGCCGCAACACCAGCGCCGACGACGTCGCCCGTGCCGACGCCCATGCCGCCGCCTGCCCACCGTGCGCCGAGGTGCTCGCCGACCTGGCAGACCTGCGCCGCCACCGGCGCGGACTGCTCGTCCTGCTCCCCGCCGCCTGGCACCTTCGCCGCCTCCATCGCGCAGCTCCCGAGACCGCGTGCGCAGCGACGCCCGGGTCGGCCCGCCCTGCGTCCACGACGGCGCCCGTGCCGGGGACGGTGCCGGTCCGCCGCGTGACGACGCTCGTCGGAGCTGGTGCCGTGGCGACCGTCGTGCTCGTCGCCGTCATCGCCACCCAACTCGATCAGCCCGAGGCCGCCTCCGCCGGCCCGACCACCTCCATCGACGACACCGTGGGGCGTGCCGACACCGGGGACGCCGCAGCGACCGGAGCAGCGAGCGCCACCACCGTCGCCGAGACCACCGCCGAGACCGGACCGACGCCGGCGACCGCCGGTACGTCCACCGACGCCTCACCCACGTCAGACACCGGCGACGACGCGGGAACCATCGGCACCCGACCCACTGCGCCCCCGACCACCGCCGCCCCCTCGGCGCTGGGTCCCACGCCGCAGACCCCGACGCCGACCACGCCACCGCCCATTACGACGCCGACCACCACGACGCCCACGCCACCGACGACCGCACCGAAGCCGTTCGCCGCCGTGGACCTCGGCATCGTCGGCCAGGCCACGGCG
>CAZYKR010000039.1:0-21730 GCA_964648005.1 uncultured Iamiaceae bacterium | reverse complement strand
TCATACGGCCCAATTGGCACACTTACTGGATCAATCCCGGCGATGCCGGCGCGCAGGTCCATCGCCGCCATCGACCGGGCGAACTCGGCGCGGATCCGGGGAGTGGTGGCCTTGAAGTCGGCGGCAGTGGCCTCGAGGTGGTCGGGGTGCGCCTGCTTGCCGAAGGTGGCGCGCACCAGCCGTGCCCCCATGCCCGGCCGTTCGAACAGCCGCTCCACCCACGCCGCCTCGACGATGTCGGCCATCGGGCCGCGCGCCGCCGGGCCGGGGGTGTAGCCGGCGGTGGCGACGAGGACAGCCGCCCTGGCCCGTTCGTGGAAGAGCTCCGGGTGGTGCGTCGCCAGCGACTGCACGGTCATGCCGCCCATCGAGTGCCCGACGAGCACGACGTCGTGCAGGTCGAGCTCGAGCAGCACCGTCGCCAGGTCGTCCCCGAGGGCGTCGACGGTGTGGCCCTTGTGCCCCGAGCGGGACAGCCCGTGGCCTCGCTGGTCCCACCGCACGACGCGGCAGCCAGCGGCGATGAGCCGCCGGGCGACCGGTGCCCAGGTGTTGCGCGATCCGGTCCAGCAGTGGGCCAGCACCACGACCGGTCCGTCCTCCGGCCCGGCGACGGTCACCGCCAGCTCGCCGCCGTCCATCGACATGATCGTGTGCTCGGTGCCGTCGAGGTCCGCGCTGTGCGCCGCCCGATCGACGTCCTCCAGCGGCAGCATCGGCGCGCGGGTGCGTCCTCGGCTGGCGGCGACGGCGACGCCGACCCCCAGTCCGGCACCGAGGCCGATCAGCACCACCCGGCGACGGGCGCGTGCGCGCGATGTGGACATCCCCCTGCGAGCCATGCCCCGATTCTGCCAAGCCGGGCGTGTGGCGCCCATTCCTCGTGCCGCGCATGGCTGTCAGACCCCCTCCGTAGGTTGTCGCCCATGGCCAAGCACCGAGTGACCCATCAATGCAGCGCTTGCGGCGTCACGTCGCTCCAATGGGTCGGGCGCTGTCCGGGGTGCGATGCATGGAACACGCTCGTCCCCTCCGGCGACGGCGCCGCATCGACCGGGCCGGTGCGGGTGGGCGACGTCCCGGTCGACGCTCGCCCGGCGCGCCCGACGGGGGTGGACGAGCTCGACCGGGTGCTCGGCGGCGGGCTCGTCCCGGGCTCCGTCACCTTGCTCGGCGGCGAGCCGGGCATCGGCAAGTCCACCCTGTTGCTCCAGGCGGCGGCGTCGGCAGCCCGGCGCGGGCGGCGCAGCCTGTACGTCTCGGCGGAGGAGTCGGCGTCGCAGGTACGGGTGCGTGCCGAGCGCCTCGGCGCCGTCGCCGACGACCTGTGGCTCGTCCACGAGACCGACCTCGAAGCGGTCGTGCGCCACGTCCATGCCGTCGAGGCGGAGCTCGTCGTGGTCGACTCGGTGCAGACCGTGCACGACGCCGGCGGCACCTCCGGTGCCGGGTCGGTGACGCAGGTGCGCAACGCCGCTGGCCGCTTCGTCGAGCTGGCCAAGCGCACCGGCACCGCCGTCGTGCTGGTCGGCCACGTCACCAAGGACGGGGCGCTCGCCGGTCCCCGCCAACTCGAGCACGTCGTCGACACCGTGCTGGCGTTCGAGGGCGAGCGTCACCATGCGCTGCGGCTGCTGCGGGCGGTCAAGCACCGCTTCGGCCCCACCGACGACCTCGGCGTGTTCGAGATGACCGGAGCGGGGTTGACGGCCGTACCCGACCCGAGCGGGCTGTTCCTGGCCGATTGTCGCTGGGGCGTGCCTGGCGCCGGCGTGGTCGCTGCCATGGACGGGCGCCGACCGCTGCTGGTCGAGGTGCAGGCGCTGGCATCGCAGTCCGGTGGTGGTCCGGGACGGCGTGCCGCCATCGGTCTCGACAACGCCCGCGTGTCGATGGTGGCCGCGGTCATGGCGACGCAGGCCCACCTGAGCCTGGTCGGGCACGACATCTGGGCGGCGGTGGCCGGCGGGTTCCGCGTGGCCGAACCGGCGGCTGACCTGGGCATCGCGCTGGCCCTGGCGTCGGCGGTCCTCCAGCGTCCGCTCCCGAGCGACCTCGTCTGCGTGGGCGAGGTCGGGTTGGCGGGCGAGCTGCGCCAGGTCGGCCACCTCGACCGTCGACTGGGCGAGGCGGCACGGCTGGGGTTCACCCGTGCCGTCGTGCCCATGCTGGCGCCCGAGGTCGACGCCGACCTGCACTGCCTCCGGGTCGCATCACTCGGCGAAGCCATCGAGCTGATCGCGCAGCCGTCCCCCGTCGGTGGCTGAATCGGTCAAGTAGGCTGCCCGGCGATGGACCGCAGGCACAGCGACACGATGCTCCACGCGTTGGCCGCCGTCGCGCCCGGCAAACCGCTGCGGGAAGGGCTCGATCGCATCCTGCAGGCCAACATGGGCGCCCTCATCGTGGTCGGTGACGGTCCCGAGGTCCTCAACATCTGCTCGGGCGGGTTCCTGCTCGATGCCGCGTTCAGCCCACAGCGCCTGTCGGAGCTGGCCAAGATGGACGGCGCCATCATCCTGGCGCCCGATGCGTCTCGCATCGCCAGGGCCAACGTGCACCTCGTGCCGAACCCCAACACGCCCACCTCCGAAACGGGCACCCGCCACCGCACCGCCGAGCGGGTCGCCCGTTCCATCCACGTGCCGGTCATCTCGGTCTCCGAGGACATGGGCATCATCGCCGTCTACATGAACGACGAGAAGCACCCGCTGGCCGCCATCCCGCGGCTGCTCGACCGCGCCAACCAGGCGCTGCAGACGCTCGAGCGATACAAGAGCGGGCTCGACGAGGTGGCCGGTCAGCTCGCCCGCCTCGAGATCGAGGACGCGGTCACCATCCGTGACGTCGTCATCCTGCTCCAGCGCATGGAGATGGTGCTGCGCATCTCCGACGAGATCGAGGCGACCATCGTCGAGCTCGGCACCGACGGGCGGCTCATCCGCCTCCAGCTCGACGAGATCATGGCCGGCGTGCAGGACGAGCGGCGGCTGGTCGTCCTGGACTACTTCCACGAGGACGCCGCCTGGCACCTCGAGGAGGCCATGACGGCCCTCGACCAGCTGGCGACGAGCGACCTCCTCGACCTCAAGCAGGTCGCCAGCATGCTGCACCTGCCCGAGGGTGGGGGCGACCTGGACGGGTCGCTGCAGCCGAAGGGCTATCGCATGCTGGCCCGCATCCCGCGGCTGCCCGACGGCGTGGTCGACCACATCGTCGAACGCTTCGGCACGCTGTCGAAGATCATGCGCGCCACCATCGACGACCTCGACGATGTCGACGGCGTCGGTGAGACCCGGGCGCGGGCCATCAAAGAGGGGCTGTCGCGGCTGGCCGAAGCGTCCATCCTCGGTCGCTACTCCTGAGCTGCACCGGCGCGCCGTGCGAGGCGCCGATTCCTCGAACGGCGAGGTGGGACCGGACGGGCCGGGCTTCTATGATCTGCCCATGGAGCCCTCGGACGACTACGACGAGAAGTTCGCCAAGCTCGGCCTGACCTTCGACGACGTCATGCTGCTACCCGCCGAGTCGCGGGTGCTGCCCAAAGATGTCGACACCTCCACCCGCCTGACGGCCGACATCGTCTTGAACCTGCCCGTCGTGTCCGCCGCCATGGACACCGTCACCGAGCATCGGATGGCCATCGCGCTGGCGAGGCTCGGCGGGCTCGGCATCATCCACCGCAACCTCCCCGCCGACGAGCAGGCGGCCCAGGTCGACCGGGTGAAGCGCTCCGAGTCCGGCATGATCAGCCACCCGGTCACGCTGCGCCCGCACAACACCGTCGGCGACGCCTTGGACCTGATGGCCCAGTTCCACATCTCGGGCGTACCGATCACCGACGACACCAATCGGCTCGTCGGCATCCTCACCAACCGGGACCTGCGCTGGTTCGACCGTGACCCCGGCGTGCCGATCGCCGAGGTGATGACCGCCGGTGACCTCGTCACCGCACCGGTCGGTACCGACCTCGAGGCAGCCAAGGAGATCTTCCGGCACCACAAGATCGAGAAGCTGCCGGTGGTCGACGCCGAGGGCTACCTGCAGGGCCTGATCACGGTCAAGGACATCCAGAAGAAGATCGACTACCCGAACGCCACCAAGGACGCCGAAGGCCGGCTGGTCTGCGGCGCCGCCGTCGGCGTCGGGCCCGACGCCATCGAGCGAGCCAAGGGCCTCGTGGCGTCGGGGGTGGACCTCATCGTGGTCGACACTGCGCACGGTCACGCCGACAGCGTCCGCGACACCGTGCGGGAGCTGCGCCGGGTGTGGGAGGGTCCGCTCGTGGCCGGCAACATCGCCACGGCGGCTGCGGCCGAGTCCCTCATCGACGCCGGCGCCGACGTGATCAAGGTGGGCATCGGCCCGGGCTCGATCTGCACCACGCGGGTCGTCACCGGCATCGGCGTGCCGCAGATCACCGCCGTGTTCGACACCGCCGAGGTCGCCCGGTCGCGAGGCGTGACGGTGATCGCCGACGGCGGCATCCAGTACGTCGGCGACGTCGCCAAGGCCGTCGCCGCCGGTGCCGACGCCGTGATGTTCGGTTCGATGTTCGCCGGTACGGACGAATCGCCCGGGGAGGTGGTCGTCGTCAACGGCGAGCGGTACAAGGAGTACCGCGGCATGGGTTCGGTCGGCGCAATGAAGTCCCGCTCGTTCTCGAAGGACCGCTACTTCCAGGAGCACGTCGACGACGCCGACAAGCTCGTGCCGGAGGGCATCGAGGGGCGGGTGCCGTACAAGGGCGCCGTGCGCCACACCGTGTTCCAGATCGAGGGCGGCCTGCGTCAGGCCATGGGCTACTGCGGCGCTGCCACCATCGACGACATGCAGACGGCGACCCGGTTCGTGCGCATGACCGGCGCCGGCCTGCGCGAGAGCCACCCGCACGACATCTGGATCACCGAAGAGGCGCCGAACTACCGGCGTCGCAGCTGATGCGCATCTCGCTGCCGTCGGGCACCCCGGCCGAGCTGGCCCTGCCGTCCGACGGCGCCCCACCGGCGCGCGGCCTGGTGGTCTTCCCCGACATCGGTGGGCTGCGCCCCCTCTTCGACGAGCACTGCGCCCGGCTCGCCGCCGAGACCGGCTGGGCCGTCTGCGCCCCCGAGCCGTGGCCCGGCAACGAGCACCGACCGCTCGACTGGCGCCTGGACCACGTCGGTGACCTCGACGACGAACGGGTCCTGGCCGATGTCGCCGCCGCCGCCGACGCCACGGGGGCGGCGACGGTGGGGATGCTCGGGTTCTGCATGGGGGGCATGTACACGCTCAAGGCCGCCGGGTCGGGCAGGTTCCACCGCGCCGTCGCCTTCTACGGGATGATCCGCGTGCCCGAGCAGTGGGCGAGCCCGACGCAGGGCCAGCCGCTCGACTACCTGGCACGGCCGGCGGCCTGCCCGACGATGGCGGTCGTCGGCACCGCCGACCCCTGGACCCCCGCCGACGACGTCGACGCGCTCGAGGCGGCCGGCGTCGAGGTGGTGCGCTACGCCGGTGCCGACCACGGCTTCGTCCACGACGACAGCCGACCGGCGCACCGGCCCGAGGACGCCGCCGACGCTTGGCGGCGGGCCATCGCCTTCCTCTCGGCCTGACGTCGCCCGAGGTCAGCTGGAGCTGCGCTGGCTCTCGGTCTCGAGCTCCTGGCGCTCATCGGCGTAGGGCTGCGCCGGGTTCGGCTCACCCTGCCGTTTCGGGCCGTCGTTGTTGCCCTTGCGGCCGACGCAGGCGGCGCTCGTGAGCACGAGGGTGCCGCAGAGCATGGCCGCGGCCGCCGCACGCCACCGGGGCCGACGGGCGAGCGGGGTCGGCGGCGGCACGTCGGCCCCGATCAGCGGGCTCGGATCTCGAGCTGCTCGCGGTTGGTGATCCGGTACCGGCGATCGAGCTGCTCGATCCAGCCCAGGCGGACGAACGACGCGATCGCCTTGTTGACCCGCTCGCGCGAGGCGCCGACCATGCCGGCGAGCTCCTCCTGGGTGATCGGCAGCGCGAACTCGTCCCGGTCGCCGGCCAGCTCCAGCAGGCGCTTGGCGGTTCGGCCCGTGACGTCGAGGAAGACCGAGTCGGCCAGGGCGGCGTCGGTGGTACGCAACCGCATGGCCAGCAACGCCACGACGCGCCACAGCAGCTCGGGCCGGCTGCGGTACAGCGACTGCACCGGCTCGTAGGGGATGGCGATCACCTCGGACGCCTCGAGCGCCCGCGCCCCGGCGGAACGGTCCATCTGGTCGAACAGGGGCATCTCGCCGAACAGGTCGCCGCGCTCCATCAACGCCATCATCGACTCGCGCCCGTCGACCGACTGGTTGGAGATGGCGATGCGCCCGTTGGTCACGACGAAGAGCTCCGTCGGCTCGTCACCCTCGCTGAAGAGCACGTCACCTCGCTGCAGCGCCCGCACCGCCATGGCGTCGGTGATGGTCGCCATCTCGTCGGACGTGAGGTCGGCAAAGAGCTCAACCTCGGTCAGCAGGTCCACATCGCTCATCGGGCGCGCATCGTAGTGGCACGACGTATGGGGCGCGTCAGGCCCGGTGCCGGACGGCCCCCGACTACCCTGGCCGAGTCGAGTGCGTCGGGGAGTTGGGACCGAGGTTGGCGTCGTTCACGGTCGGAGACAAGGTGGTCTACCCCCATCACGGGGCGGCGACGATCGTGCGGCGTGAAGCGCGTCCGCTCCCGACGGAGCCGGACACCACGGTCGAGTACTTCGTCCTGCGGCTGGCCTACGGCGACCTGACCTTGATGGTGCCCGTCGACAACGTCGACGAGGTCGGCCTACGTGAGGTGATCGCCGCCGACGAGGTCGAGGACGTCTTCGCACTGATGCGACGCAAGGACGCGAGGATGCCGACCAACTGGTCGCGGCGGTTCAAGAACCACCAGGAGAAGCTCAAGTCCGGCGACGTCTACCAGGTCGCCGAGGTGGTGCGGAACCTGGCCCTGCGCGACGCCGACAAGGGGCTCTCCGCCGGTGAGAAGCGCATGCTCGGCCAGGCCCGCCAGATCCTCGTGTCCGAGTTGACCTTTGCCCTCGACGTGCCCGAGGCCGAGGCGGAGCGGACGCTCGACGAGGTGCTGGCATGAGCGTGTGGGCGATCGTGGTCGCCGGTGGCAAGGGCCTGCGCCTCGGCGCCGACCAGCCCAAGCAGTTCCTCGAGATCGCCGGACGTCGCGTGCTCGACTGGTCCGTCGACGCGGCACGATCCGTGGCCGTGGGCGTCGTCGTCGTCCTGCCGCCCGAGGTGATCGATGCCGGCGCACCACCCGTGCCCGGCGCCGATGCGGTGGTTGCCGGCGGGGCGGCGCGCGCCGACTCGGTGCGCGCTGGCTTGGCGGCCGTGCCCGAGGCGGCGACCATCATCGTCGTGCACGACGCGGCACGACCGGCGGCCTCGCCCGAGCTGTTCGCCGCCGTCGTGCGCGCCGTGCGCTCGGGCGCGGCGGGCGCTGTGCCGGGCCTGCCGGTGGCCGACACCATCAAGATGGTCGAGCACGGGGTGATCGTCGACACGTTGCCGCGTGACGCGCTCGTGCGCGTCCAGACGCCGCAGGCGTTCGACGCGGCGGTGCTCCGCCAGGCGCATGCCGCCGGACTCGATGCCACCGACGACGCCGCCGTCGTCGAGGCAGCCGGCTATGGCGTCGTCGTCGTCCCCGGCGACGAGCGGAACCGGAAGTTGACCATCGGCCCGGATCTCGGCGCCCTCGAGGCGGACCTGCAGGCTTTCGCCGCCGCACGGAGCTGAGCCTCCGCGCCGCCGGCGCTGCCGGGCGAGCGCGGACTGCGTGCGCCTGCCCAGCCGGCGCTAGGTTCGCCGCCTGTGAGGGCACGGGGGAAGCTCGCCGTGGCGAGCGTGGGCCTGGGCGTGGCGCTGGGCGCGGCGGCGACGATGGGCGTCCGGCGGGTGTTGCGCGACGCCGACCAGCGCGAGCGCCTCCGCCGCCAGGTGCGCATCTGGAAGCTGACGGCACGGCGCGGCACGCACTTCGCCGTGGTGAAGGTGCGCGGCGTGGGCCGGGACGAGGTGCGGCGCGCCGAGCTCGAGGAGCAGTTCGCCATCCGCACGGCGGAGGACGTCGCCGCCGAGCTCGGGAACATGAAGGGCGCCATCATGAAGCTCGGCCAGATGGTCAGCTTCATCGCCGAGGGTCTGCCCCCCGAAGCGCGCGCCGCGCTGGCGACCCTGCAGCAGGACGTCCCGCCGATGGCGCCGTCGCTCGCCGAGTCGGTGGTGCGCGAGCAGCTCGGCGACGACCCCGAGCGGCTCTTCCTCGACTGGAACCCGGTGCCGGTGGCGGCGGCATCGATCGGTCAGGTGCATCGGGCGGTGCTGCACGACGGGCGCGAGGTGGCGGTCAAGGTGCAGTACCCCGGGGTCGGCTCGGCCATCAAGCACGACCTCGACAACGCCGAGCTGCTGTACGGCATGTTCTCAGCCGTAGCGCTCAAGGGGCTCGACGTGAAGGCCCTGGTCGACGAGTTGCGGGCGCGGATGTACGACGAGCTCGACTACACGCTCGAAGCGGGGTGCCAGACCGAGTTCTGGGAGCGGTACCGGGACCACCCCTTCATCCGAATCCCCAAGGTCGTCCCGGAGCTGTCGTCGGAGAAGGTGCTCACGACCGAGTGGATCGACGGCATCGGGTGGAGCGAGTTCGAGCAGGAGGCGACGCCGCAGCAGCGCCAGCGCGCCGCCGAGGTGGTGTTCCGCTTCGCTCAGGGCTCGGTGCACGAGCACCGGGTCTTCAACGGCGACCCCCATCCCGGGAACTACCGGTTCCACGACGACGGCTCGGTCACGTTCTTCGACTTCGGGCTCGTGAAGCGCTGGTCGGCGGACGAGTTCGAGCAGCTCATCCCCATCCTCGACCTGGTGATGGACCAGCAGGTGCCGGAGATGGTCGCCGCCATGGAGGACGTGGGGTTCATCCGGCGGGACCACGGGCTCGACGCGCCGCATGTGTTCGCCTGTGTCTCGGCGCCCTACCGGGCGTACATGGTGGAGGAGTTCACCTTCACGCCCGAGTACACGACCGAGGCGTTGCAGAACGTGATGGACCTGCAGGGCCCGTACGCCGACGTGATCCGCAACATCAACATGCCCCCGAGCTTCGTGATCCTCGACCGCGTGGTGTGGGGCGTGTCGGCGCTGCTCGGACGGCTCGAGGCGCGCAACCGCTGGCGGGGCATCCTCGACGAGTACCGCCACGGTGGCGCACCGGCGACCGAGCTCGGCGAGCTCGAGCTGGCCTGGAAGCGCGACCGCGGCTTCCGCTGACGCAGGCCGACTCGGGCCGTTCCCTCGTACTGGTAGGGCAACCGGTCGGTTTGGCGACCGGTTGCACCACCAGAACGGAGGGGTTCAGGCTTCGCCGAGGGCGAGGCGCTCACCCAGGGTGAGACGGTCGCCGTGGTGCACCACCTCGATGGCGCCCAGGTTCGGGAGCCGTTCGTGCGTCGTGATGCCGTGCACGCGCTCGGTCGTGTAGACGACGCCGCCGTGGGTGACCACGAGCACCGTGCCGCCCCGCCAGGCCGCCTCGACGGCGCCGAGTCCGGACGACACGCGGGTCCACAGGGCGTCGTCGGTCTCGAAGCCTACGGGCCGGTCACCTGACTCGAGGAAGCCCGGCCAGCCCGCTTCGATCTCGGGGCGGGTGAGCCCGGACCACGGCCCGGCGTCGCGCTCGCGGAAGCGCTCGTCGACGATGACCGGTCCGACGCCGATGAGCTCGCTGATGATGACCGCCGTGTGCTGTGCACGCTCGAGGTCGGACGACACGATGACGTCGACGGCGCCGACGCGCTCGGCGGCACGGCCGGCCTGGAGCTTCCCCGTGTCGGTGAGGGGTGGGTCGGCCTGGCCCTGCCAGCGGCCGGAGGCGTTCCACTCGCTCTCGCCGTGGCGGACGAGCAGCAGTCGGGTGGTCACGGCGTCGACCCTACCGAAGCGTGGTGGCGCTCCCGAACGCAGTTGGCGTTGCGCCGGGCGTGCCGGCGCTGCGCAGCCGCCGCACGTCGGAGCACTAGCCTCGTGCGGTGGCCACGTTGCGGCTGTTCGCCGCTGCCCGTGAGGCGGCCGGCCTCCGGACGGATGAGGTGCCCGGCTCGACGGTGGCCGAGGTGCTCGACGCGGCGCGTGCTCGCTACGGCGCGACGTTCGCCGCCGTGCTCGCCGACGCGCAGGTGTGGGTCAACGGCGAGCCGGTGACGCCGACGACCGCCGTGCGCGACGGGGACGAGGTGGCCGTGCTGCCGCCGGTCTCGGGTGGCGCGACCTCCGGAGGGCATCGGTGAGCGCGACGCCACGGGCGACGCCGGCGGCGCGCCCGCCATCGATCGAGCCGCCGCCGACCGCGGCGGCGCCGACGATCACCGGCGCTGCCCCCGCCGTCGCCGCGTCCACCGCGCCTGCCGGCTCCACCGAGCCGGCCGCGTCGCCGTCGCCGGCTCGGACGTCACCGCCCTCGTCCTCGGCATCGAGCCCTGCATCGCTGCCGGGTGGCTTCGACCGGGCGCCCCTACCGGCCGGTCCCACGACCGGGTCGCTGCCGGCGGTGCCGGCGCCGCGCGGGTTGGCCCGGGTGTTCGCCATGCCCGACCTGCACGGGCCCCGGATCCGCGTGGGTGTGCTGTGGGCCGTGGTGCTCGCCGGTGCGTTCTGGGCCGGGTTGCCCTGGCTCGGCGCCCTCTACGGGCTGATCGCCGCCATCGCCGCGCTGCAGGCGGGACGCGAGTGGCGCAAGGTCGGGAGCCAGCCCAACCGTCTCGTGGCGGCGTTGGGTGCCGGAGGCATGCCGGTGGCGGCGATCTGGGGCGTCGGGTTGACCGGTGCCGTGGCCATCGCCGTCGTCGTGTTGGCGTTGGTGGCCGCCCTGCTGCGCCGCCGGCGGCGCAAGCCGTTCCTGTCCTCGGCGGGGATGACCGTGCGCATCAGCGTCTTCGTCGGTCTGGCGGCGGCGTCGCCGGTGTTGATGTACCGCACGAGCATCGTGGGTGCACTGCTGCTGATCGGGTTCGTGACGGCCTTCGACGTCGGCAACTTCATGGTCGGGGCCGAGGCGGCGACACCGCTGCCGGGCATCTTCGCCGGCCTGATCGTCGTCGGCGTCGGGGCGTTCGCCATCAGCGTCCTGGTGAGCGTGTTCGAACTGGAGCCGTTCGCCGACGCCCAGCATCCGTGGATCTTCGGCGGTGTCGTCGGCCTGTGCGCCCCCTTCGGCGAGGTGGCGGCGTCGCTGACCCTGCCGGCCGCCAGCGCCGAGGCGCCTGCGCTGCGGCGGCTGGACTCGTTGATGGTGGCCGGTCCGGCGTTCTTGGTGCTGTTCTGGTCGTACCTCGGCGTGGCCTGAGCCGACCGCCCTCCCTGGGAGTCCTGCCGGCGCGAGGGCTACGCTGACCTGCGCACACCTCGAGCGGCGGCGCGGGGTGCCGCAAGGACGAGGACCATGCCCATGCCCGATCCTGCAGAGCTCGACGATCTCACGGCGCTGTCGTTGGAGGACGTGCGTGCTCGACGCGACGCCTGCGTCGGCGAGGAGACCGGGTTGTCGTACCTCCGGCGGATGGTGCAGGGCCCGCTCGACATCGTGCGCCACGAGCTGGCGCGCCGAGCGGACGGCTCCGGGCCGTCGGATCTGGCCGGCATGGTGGCGTCGCTGCCCGAGACGCTGGGGGAGCAGGCACGCCCGGCGGGCACCGGCCGGCTGGTGCAGACGCTCGAGCCGACCGACCTCGACCCAGATCTCGTCGCCGAGCTGGGGGCCATCGCCTCGGCGCACCGGATGGCCACCGTGCCCGAGATGTCCGACGCCGACCTCACGGCGTTCGCCGAGGAGCTGCGCGACTTCGAGGGCAAGGTGTCGGCGCTGCGGCAGGCCGCCTTCGACGTGATCGACGCGTTGCAGGCCGAGATCACCCGGCGGTACCGGACCGGCGAGGCGTCCGTCGAGACGCTGCTGGAGACATGAACGAGCTCGAGCAGCGCTGGAACGAGCTGGGCGAGTTCATCCGGGAGCAGCGCAACCGCGGCGAGCTGTCGCTGCGCAAGCTCTCGGAGCTGTCGGGCATCTCCAACCCGTACCTCTCCCAGATCGAGCGGGGGTTGCGCCGTCCGTCGGCGGAGATCCTCCAGAACATCGCCCGAGCGTTGGAGATCTCGTCCGAGACGCTCTACGTGCGGGCGGGCATCCTCGACGAGCCGCCCGCCGACGGCGACCTCGTCGGCCACATCCGGCGCGACGTGCACCTCACCGAGGACCAGAAGCGCGCCCTGATCAGCATCTACGAATCGTTCCGGGCGGAATCTCCGGCGCCGGCGCGGGGTTGACCGTCTCCGTGACCACCGTCGCCGTCCTCTCGTTGCACTCGTCACCCCTGGCGCTGCCCGGGGTGGGCGACAGCGGCGGGATGAACGTGTACGTGCGGGAGCTCGTCAGCTCGCTGGCGCAGGCCGGCGTGGCCTCGACCGTGTACGTGCGGCGCTGGAGCGACGAGCTGCCGGCGGTGGTCGAGGTCGAGCCGGGGTTCAGCGTCGTCCACGTCGACGCCGGCCCGGTCGACCTGCCCAAGGAGAAGCTCGAGTCGATCGTCGACGAGTTCGTCGACGGGGTGCGCGCCCACCTCGTGACCGCCGAGCCGGTCGACCTGATCCACGCCAACTACTGGCTGTCGGGCTTGGCCGGTCACCGGCTCAAGCACGAGTTCGAGCTGCCGCTGGTGTCGACGTTCCACACGCTGGCGCGCGTCAAGGCCATCACCGGTGACCCCGAGCCCGAGCATCGCATCGAGGCCGAAGCCGAGGTCATCGGCTGCTCCGACGTCATCTTGGCCTCGGGCGTCGCCGAGGCGGACGACCTGGTGGCGCACTACGGCGCCCGCCGCGACCGCATCGAGATCGTGCCCCCGGGGGTGGATCACGCCTTCTTCGCGCCCGGCGACCGTGCCGGCGCCCGAGCGGCCCTCGGCCTGGGTGACGGGCGCGTCCTGCTGTTCGTCGGTCGGATCCAGCCGCTGAAGCGGCTCACCCTGGCGGTCGAGGTGCTGGCGCTGCTCGACGACCCGGACGCCACGTTGGTCGTCGTCGGCGGACCGTCCGGCACGCAGGGCGAGGCCGAGCTGGCCGAGGCACTCGCCATCGCCGAGCGCACGGGTGTGCGCGACCGGGTGCGCGTCATCCCGCCGCAGCCGCATCACCTCCTGTCGACCTACTACCGCGCCGCCGACGTGGTGCTGGTGCCGAGCCGCTCCGAGTCGTTCGGGTTGGTCGCCCTGGAGGCCGCCGCCTGTGGCACTCCGGTGGTGGCCGCCGCGGTCGGCGGGTTGACGACCATCGTCGAGCCGGGCCGGACGGGCGAGCTGGTCGAGGGCGACGGCGCCGACGCCTACGCCGCCGCGGTGGCGCCGATCCTGGCGGACCCCGCACGGGCGGCCGAGCTCGGCGCGGCGGCGGCGCGCAAGGCGAGCACCTACACCTGGTCGACGACGGCCGGCCGCCTGCGCCGCGTCTACGCCGACCTGGCGGCACGCTCGCCGGTGCGCTGCGGATGAGCCTCGACGAGCCCGCTACGCCCGAACAGCTCGATCGCGTCGAGGCGTTGATCGATGCCTGGCTCGGCGAGGCGTCGGCCTCCAACCCTGTCGTCGGTGCGGTCGAGCGCGGCGAGCCGGGGGAGCGGCGCTGGTACGTGCGCGTCCACGGCGAGGAGAAGGACGTCTACTCCATCTGGTTCACGCTCGGGCAGCGCACCTTGGCCTACGAGACGTTCCTCATGCCGGCGCCCGAGGAGCACCACGCCGTGCTCTACGAACACCTGCTGCGCCGCAATCTGAAGCTCTACGGCGTGCAGCTGGCCATCGGCGCCGAGGATGCGATCTTCCTGGTGGGCCACCTCGCCGTCGATCACGTCGACGAGGACGCCCTCGACTGGGTGCTGGGGACGGTGTACGCCGCCGTCGAGCTGTGCTTCCGGCCGGCGATCCGCATCGGCTTCGCGTCGAAGTTCGGCGACCGCTGACGGCACGTCAGTAAATCTCATGCCGTTCCACACTGCGATCGCCTACCGTGCCCTGCGGGCCCGGCCTCGGCACCTCTCGAGGGCAAGCGGTCGGTTGGGAAGTCGGCCATGACCGGGGCCGGGCCCGTCACGGTGCAGGCGCCACCCGGGACAGCGGGACGGCCGCCGCTGTGGTTCATCTACTCGATCACCCTCACGGGCATCCTGGCCAACGTCCTGATCACCGCCCCGCTCCCGGACATCCTCGCCGCCTTCGGGGAGCCGGACTCCTCGGCGGGGCTCGTGGTGTCGGCGGCGACGGTGCCGGGCATCGTGATGGCGCCCATCATCGGCGTGCTGGCCGACCGCTACGGCCGACGACCGGTGCTGGTCCCGTGCCTGGTGGTGTTCGGGATCTTCGGCGTCCTGGCCGGGTTGGCGCCGACGTTCGGACTGCTGCTGGTGTGCCGCCTCGCCCAAGGCGTCGGGTCGGCGGGACTGATCAACCTGGCCGTCGTCCTGATCGGTGACCACTGGGACGGCGCGGAGCGGGTGCGGCTGATCGGTCGCAACGCCGCCGTGCTCACGGTCTCGATCGCGCTGCTGCCGGGCATCAGCGGGGTGCTCGACCAGGTCGGTGGCTGGCGCTGGTCGTTCGCGCCGTACGCCTTCGCCCTGGTGACCGCGGCGGCGGCGATGCGCTACGTGCCCAAGGGGCGACCCGCCGAGCCGCCGAAGTTGTGGGCGCAGGTCAAGGCCTCGGCGTCGTTGCTACGCCGACCGATCATCGGCGGCACGATCGGGCTGGGGTTCGTCCTGTTCGCCTTGATCTTCGGCCTGTTCCTCACCGCCATGCCGATCCTGCTCGAGGACGAGTTCGGTCTGGAGCCGATCGTGCGTGGGCTGTGCCTGGCGGCACCGGCGGTCGGGTCGACGGCGGCCGCCCTCCTGCTGGGCCGGACGCGCCACCGGCTCGGTGCGCGCCGGTTGCTGCTGGTGGCGGCGGGGTTCCTGGCGGTCGGCTTCGCCGCCATCGGGGCCACGCACCTGCTGTGGGTCGTGCTCGTCGGCGCGGTGTTCTACGGCCTCGGAGAGGGCTCGACCATCCCGACGGCGCAGGATCTCGTGGCCGGCGGTGTGCCCCCGGAGCACCGTGCCGCGCTGGTGGCGGTGTGGGTGGGCGCGGCCCGTGCCGGCCAGTCGGTGGGGCCGCTGGGCACGGCGGCGCTGCTGTCGACGACGGGGATCCAACCGCTGTTCGTCGCCGCCGGTGCCGTCTGCGCCGTGCTGAGCGGCGTGATCGCCGCCACCCCGCAGCGCTGGTACCCCGACGGCCCGGGCACCGGCCTCGCCAGCGCAGCGCCGGTCGACCTCGAGACCGTGGTGGAGGGCGCCGAGTAGCGGCCCCGCCGGGGCGGACGGGGTCGGCGAGTAGCGTGGCTCGCCATGACGAAGCTGCTGTTGGTCGGCGGAGGCCGGATGGGCGAGGCGTTGCTCGCCGGGCTGCTGCGGACCGGATGGGTCGAGCCGGGGCAGGTGACGATCGTCGAGCCGGATGCGCAGCGACGAGCCGACCTGGCGTCCGCCCACCCCGGCGTGGCGTTGGCCACCGAGCCGGTCGATGCCGACGGGGCGGTCGTGGCGGTGAAGCCGGGGCACGTCGTCGAGGCGTGTCGGGCCCTCGCCGGGGTGCGGGTCGGGCGCGTGCTGTCGATCGCCGCCGGCATCGGTACCGCCACCATCGAGCTCGCCCTCAGCGGTGAGGTGCCGGTGGTGCGCGCCATGCCGAACACGCCGGCGCTGGTCGGCGTCGGAGCCTCGGCCGTCGCCGCCGGTCGTTGGGCGACCGATGACGACCTGGCGTGGGCACGTGACGTGCTCGGTTCGGTCGGCGTGGTCGAGACGGTCCCCGAGTCGCTGCTCGACGCCGTGACCGGGTTGTCGGGCTCGGGGCCGGCGTACGTGTACCTGGTGGCCGAGGCGCTGGTCGACGCCGGCGTGCTGGCGGGTCTCCCGCGGCCCACGGCGGAGGTGCTGGCGCACCAGACGCTGCTTGGCGCTGCGACCATGCTCGTCGAGCAGGATCGCCATCCGGCCCAGCTGCGCGCCGACGTCACCTCGCCCGGGGGGACGACCGCCGCCGGCCTGCATGTGCTCGAACGGGCGGGGGTGCGAGGCGCGATCCTGGACGCCGTCCGCGCCGCCACGGAGCGATCGGTCGAGCTGGGCAGCTCCGCAACCAAGCTGTAATGTGCCCCGCCATGGCGGTGACCCCTCCCAAGGGACGGTTCCTGACGGTGGCCGAGGTGGCCACCAGTCTGCGCGTCTCGACGATGACCGTGTACCGCCTGATCAAGGCGGGTGAGCTGTCGTCGGTCCGGGTCGGGCGGTCGTACCGGATCCCCGAGGGCGAGCTCGACCGCTACCTCGCCAACCGCTACACCGAGGCGGGTTGACGCTGCGTTACGACACCGTCACGTTCTGCTCGGACTACGGGCGGACGGACGAGTTCGTCGGGATCGTGCACTCCGTCATCCGGTCGATCGCCCCCGGGGTCGCCATCGTCGACCTGACGCATGACATCGCCCGCCAGGACGTTCGGGCCGGCGGGTTGCTCCTCGGGCGCTCGGCGCAGTACCTCAACCCGGGCGTGGTGCTGGCGGTGGTCGATCCGGGCGTCGGTGGCACCCGCCGCGCCGTGGCCGTCGAGGTCGGTGGAGGGCAGTCGGTCCTCGTGGGACCGGACAACGGCCTGCTGGCGCCGGCGGTGGCCATGTGCGGCGGCGCCTCGACGGCGGTGGTGCTCGACAACCCCGACTACCAGATGCCGGCACCGGGCGCGACCTTCGCCGGCCGCGACGTGTTCGCCCCCGCTGCCGGCTACCTGTGCGCCGGCGTGCCGTTGCGCCAGCTCGGCACCGAGATCGACCCGGCGGTGCTGATGCCGGCGATGGTGCCCATCCCGCGGCGCGAGGACGACGCGCTCGTCTGCGAGGTGCTGTGGGTCGACACCTACGGCAACGCACAGCTCAACCTGGACCCGTCCGAGCTGCCGGACGGTGAGGTGCTGATCGTGGGGACCGGTGAGCGGTCGCGCCGGGCACGCCGGGTCGACGCCTACGTCGAGCTCGGTCCGGGCGAGCTCGGGCTCGTCACCGACTCCTACGGCCTCGTGTCGCTCGCCATGGACCAGCGATCGGCAGCGGCGGAGCTGGGCGTCGGTGACGCCGCCGAGGTGACCGTGCGCGTCGACGACGGCGACGACGCCGCTGACGGCGCCGGCGGTCCTGGCGGTGCGGTCAGCCCGGTGCAGCTCGGTCCGACCCGCCGTCCCTGAGCTCGGCCCACGGCTGGCTTTCGGCCCCGGCGCCCGACATGTGAACATGGGCGCCATGCGCAAGGGCACCACGATCACGCTGGCGGTGCTGCTGCTCGCCATCCTCGGTGCCGCGGCCTACCAGCTCTTCTTCCTGGCGCGCTGAGCCGGGCGAATGACGGAGCCGCGTCGGTGCTCGCCGTTCTGTGGCGGAACGCTCACAGGTTCTTGATCTTGCGGCGCGACAACGTCGCCATGGGACCAACTGCTGCATCAGGTACCGCGCCACCGACGCCCGATGGCACCGGCGTGCGCCGAGGACCACGATCCCGACGGCCGGCTCGCCTGGCGGCGGCGATGGCGATGGTGCTGCTCGGCGTCGTCGCGCTGTCAGGGTGTCTGCTCCAGCCGGGGGACACCTCCAAGATCGAGCTGGTGTCGTCGAGCACGGCCAAGGGCTACCGACTCGACTACTACCGGAATCGGGCGTACCCGTGTGCGGTCAGCGGGTACCAGACCTTCGTCGTGCTGTCGAAGCTCGGCGCCGATCCGGCGGCCACCCGTCCGATGTGGGTGAAGATGCACGGCGGTGGGGTCGGGTACTTCAACGCCGCCGGTTCGGCGGTGCCCAGCGAGCGCTGGATGCACGAGGAATCGTTGGCATCGCTGATGGGCTCGTTCGACACCGGTCTCATGTCCAGCGTCCTCGGCGGCGCCGAGGAGTTCCGAGCCGTGATCGTGTCGATGTGCAGCCACGATCTCTACGCCGGAGCGAACACCCCGGACCCCAACAACCCCAACCTGACCCCTGAGGGATCGCCGCGCACGACGAACGGGCTGCTGGCGACGAAGGCCGCCATCCAGTTCGCCACCGGCGCCTTCCCGACCGACGACGTGTTCCTTCAGGGCGGCAGCGCCGGGTCGGCCGGGGCGATCCACGTGGCCTGGTCCATGCAGCTGCAGGGCATCGCGCCCGCCGGGGTCGTCGCCGACGCCGGGGTGATCAACCTCGGGTACGAGCAGGGCCAGATCGACCAAGGCCTGCCCTGTGCCCGACCGGCCGAGGCTGTGGAGGTGCTCCCGTCCCGGTTCCATCCCGACATCGCCTCGCCGGCGAACCAGCCACACCTCCTCGTCGCCGATGGGCGCCTGACCGTGCCGATGGTGCACACGTGGAGCCAGCAAGACCCCAACGTGTGCGGCGGCACGATCATGGCCTGCCCGCTGCCCGACGGGTCGAGCCCGGCGATGATGTCGGCGGACTGCGCCCACGAGCCGCTGCGCGCTGCCATCGCAGGGCAGGGCTCGTCCAGCCGATCGCTGAACCTGCGGCTCTGCGTCGACGACCCGGCGAAGCCGGCGCCGTGCGACAAGCACGTGGTCGCCAACAACGCAGCGCTGCGCAACACGGAGCCCGGCATCCCCGCCGAGTACCTGCCGGTCATGCACGACTGGGTGCGCGACCGGCTCGCCGACGACTGAGCGTTGGCCCGCCGACGGCTAGGAGTTCGAGGCGAGGCGGTCGCGGGTGAACCGTCGGGCGTTGACGATCACGAGCCCGAGCGCCACAGCCCAGATCAGCAGACCGGCGACGAGCACCATCGGGACCGGGACCAGCAGCAGGGTTGACGCCTGCGCCGCCGCCAGGAAGATCAGCGGCAGGATCACGGCTCCGCCGAGCTGGTTGGCCTCCTGGGTGGTCTTGGCCTTCGACGAGACGATCACCAGAAGACCGAGCGCCAGCAAGGCGATGGCGGGTGCCACCCAGATCATCATCACCGCCCACTGCGCGAACGGGAGGAACGGCCGTCCCATGACGGGCCACGCCACGATGTTCGACACGACGAGGTACACGAGCGAGCCGACCCAGGTGATGGCCACAGCTGGTCCGAAGGCGCCGAGCACCTTGGCGACGAACAGGTCGCGGTCGCTGATCGGCAGGTGCAGCAGGCTCTCGAGCGTCCGTCGCTCCTTCTCGCCGGCGAACCCGTCGGCCGCCAGCACCGCCGACACCATCAGCGGGATGACGAGCAGGAGCGGGCTGAGCAGGTAGCCGAGCACGAGCACGACGATCTGCTCACGTTGGGGCAGCGCCAGGATCGGCTCGACGAGGTTCTGCACGAGCGGTGACCGCAGCGCCGTCGTGACCTGATCGGTCGGCGCCGAGCGGGCGAACAGCCCGATCGAGATCGGCATGACCAGCAACAGCAAGCTGGGTACCAGCACCATCGGCAACACGATGGCCTTGGACCGCCGCACGGCGCGCATGTCCTTGGCCACGACCGTGCGGATGGCCGCCCAGTTCATCTTCTCGCGCTGGTGGGTGTGCGCCGCAGGTTGCGGGGGGTTCGGGTCGGCGGCGTTCACAGCGACTCTCCCGGTCCGGCGGGCTCACCGAGCAGGAAGGCGTCGTTCACCCGATCGCCCGTCGTCTCGATGATGCGCTGCTCGACGGCGAAGTACACGTCCTCGAGGGTCGGGACGTGGGCGTCGACGCCGTAGACGGCGCGCCCCGCATCGACGGCAGCGGCCACCACGCGCGCCAGCGCTTCCCGGTCGACCATGCGCAGCACCAGGCCCAGCTCGGATGGCTCGGCGGACAGCACGCCGGCGGTGGCGGCGGCGGTGGCGACGAGGGCGTCGTTTGCGGGACCGCCGAGATCGATGGAGCCGCCGATCCCCTCGAAGAGCTCGTCGGCGAGCTCCGCCGGAGTGCCGAAGGCGTGCAGCTCACCGCGGTGCATCACGGCCATGAAGTCGGCCAGGCGGCCGGCTTCGCCGAGGAAGTGGGTGGCCAGCACGATGGTGCGGCCCTCGCCCCGTAGCGACTGGATGAGGTCGATCACGTCGCGGGTGCCGGCGGGATCGAGGCCCGAGGTCGGCTCGTCGAGGAACAGCACCTCGGGGTCGTGCAGCAGGGCGCGCGCCAGGGCCACGCGCTTGCGCTGACCGGTGGAGAAGCCCTGGGTCAGGTCGTCGGCGCGCTCGGACATGCCGAAGCGAGCGAGCATCCGGTCGGTGCGCCGGTCGGCCTCCGTGGCGTCGAACCCGCGCAGCCGGGCGGTGAACCGCAGGTTCTCCCGGGTGGTGAGCCGATCGTCGAGCCCGGCGTTCTCGGTCAGCACCCCGGTGCGCCGGCGGACCTCGTCGCCCTCGGTCGCCGGGTCGAAGCCCGCCACCTGCGCTCGCCCGCCCTCGGGCGTCAGCACCCCGTTGAGCAGGCGGACCGTCGTCGTCTTGCCGGCGCCGTTGGGACCGAGCAGGGCCAGCACGGAGCCGGCGGGCACGTCCAGGGTCAGCCGGTCGACGGCCACGCCGCTCGCAAACACCTTGGTGAGGCCCTGGGCCCAGATCGCCGCCGTCATCCGGGCAGTAAGGTACCTCCGGTGAACCTGGCTGCCATCGTGGACGACCATCCGGACGACGCCGTCGCCCTGATCAGCCGCAGCAAGTCGACCACCTACGGCGAGCTGCGAGACCAGGTGGCGGCGCTGCGCGGCGGCCTGGTGGGGCTCGGCCTCGAGCCCGGTGATCGCGTCGCCTTGGCGTGCGCCAACAACTGGTACTTCGTCGTGTCGTACCTGGCGGTGGTGGGTGCCGGCTGCATCGCCGTGCCCGTCAACCCGTCGGCGCCGAGCCCCGAGCTGGCGTCGTACCTGGCGGTCACCCGGTGCCGCGCCCTCATGGCCGGGCCCAAGGCCCGCACGTCGGTGGCGGGGCTCGACCGATCGGCGCTGGCCGACCTCGAGTTCCTCATCCAGTCCACGGGCGACAGCCAGCCCGGCGCCTTGCTGCTCGACGATCTGCTCGGCTCGGACCCGGCGCCGGTGGTCGACCGTGACCCCGATGACGTCGCCGTGATGATGTTCACCAGCGGCACCGCCGGGGCGCCGAAGGCGGCGATGCTCACGCACGACAACCTGCTGGCCAACATCGAGCAGATGACGGCGCACCCTGGTCGCCAGCAGCGCGCCGACGACGTCGTCCTCGGCGTGCTGCCGATGTTCCACATCTTCGGGCTCAACGTCATGCTGAACCTGTCGCTCAAGAGCGGTTCGAGCATCGTGCTCGTGGAGCGGTTCGATCCGGCGTCGGCGATCGAGACGGTCACCAACTACGGGGTGACGATCATCAGCGGCCCGCCCACGATGTGGTCGGCGTGGGCGAACCTGCCGGGCGCCGACCTCAACGCCTTCCGCACGGTGCGCCTGGCGACCTCGGGTGCGGCGAAGCTGCCGGTCGAGACGGCGCAGCTGTTCGAGGACCGCTTCGACGTACGCATCGATGAGGGGTACGGCCTCACGGAGGCAGCGCCCGTGGTGTCGACGGCGTCGGGCACGGTCGCGCCGCGGGGGTCGATCGGCTCGGTGGTCCCGGGGCTCGAGGTCCGCCTCGTCGACGCCGACG
>CAZYKR010000038.1:12676-21750 GCA_964648005.1 uncultured Iamiaceae bacterium | reverse complement strand
ATCTACGAGGAGACGCTGCCGCGCGCCAGCGTGCCCGGCCTCAAGCTCACCGCCAGCTGGTGGGCGACCGACGGCCGCTCCGAGCTCCAGGTCTGACGTGCGCCACTGCCCCCGATCCTGTGGTGCCCCGCCGCGTCTGCCCGGGTGAGCACCACACGAACGTGGCGGTGGGCCTGCGTGGCGGCGGTCGAGGTGCCGATCGTCGTGGCGGTCATTGTGGCGTTGCGCACCGACTGGACGCCCGTGGCGGACTGGGCGCTCATCGATATGGAAGTCCGCGGGGTCGGCACGTCGGCCACGCCGTTGATCGGCGCCTACAGCCGGTTCGGTTGGCACCACCCGGGGCCGGGCATGTGGTACGTCCTGGCGGTGCCGACCCGGCTGCTGGGCGGCTCGCCGGCAGCGCTGCTGGCAGCGGCCGCGCTCGTGCACGGTGTCGCCGCCGCTGGAGCGGTGCTGACGGCGTGGCGTCGCGGCGGCGCGCTGCTGGGTGGGCTGACGACCCTCGTCGTGGCCGCGCTGCTGCGCTCGCTCGGCACCGGGTTCCTCATCGACCCGTGGAACCCGTCCGTGCCCATCGTGGCGCTGCTGTGGTTCCTCCTCGCCGTGTGGGACGCCGCGCTCGGCTCGCCGCGCGGCACGGTGGCCGCCGTCGTCGTCGGGTCGCTGGCCGTGCAGTCGCACGTGGCCTTCGCCCCGGTCGTTGTGGCGACAGCCGTCGTTGCCGGTGCGGTGGCCGTGTGGCGTCGTAGGCGGAACGGCGCCGAGGATCGCCGACGCTGGCATCCGGGGTGGCTGATCGGACTGTGGTGCGCCGTGGTGGTCTTGTGGCTCCCGCCCGTGCTGCAGCAGGTGACGGGGGAGCGGGGCAACCTCGGCGATGTCGCGTCCTTCGCCGTCGGCGGCGCCGGCGACGACACGGCCGATGCCGCCGCCGGCCTCGACAGGACCGTCGGCGTCGAGGCCGCCGCCCGCCTGGTGGTGCGTGACGTGGTCGTCGGGCCGCGCTGGCTCGTCGGTCCGGTCGAGCCGTGGCGCGTGGCGGTCGCCACCGAACCGTGGTGGCTGCTCGCCGCGCCCCTGGCGGTGCTGACGGCCGTCGGCTGGCTCGGCCGCCGCCGGCTCGACGTGCTCGCCGCCCAGCTCCTCGCCGGCGTCGCGCTCGTGGCGGTGACGGTGGGCATCGCCGCCGTCCGCGGCTTCGCCTTCGACTGGTTGACGCGCCCCACGTGGCCGGTCGGCGCTTTCGCCGCGCTGATGGCGACGTGGGGTGCGGTCGTGCTGGCGCAGGAACGGACAGCGTGGCGTCCGTCGCCGACGGCGTGGCGCGCGCTCGGCGCAGGCACGTTGGCGGTGGCGGTCGCCCTGGCCGGGCCGGCGATCGGTACGGGTGGGACGGCCACGCCGCCGCAGTGGGCGTTCAGCTCGCCGACGGCCACGGTGGTCGACCAGACGACGGCGTGGTTGACCGAGCACCCGGCGGCCTCGGTGCGCGTGGTCGACCTCGGCGCCGGCGTCGTCACCACCGGGTTGCTCGCCGGGCTCGACCGCGCCGGCGTGCCGATCGTGGTCAGCGCCGACCAGGCCGACGTCCTGTTGCCCGGCCGCCCGACGGCGGGTGACGGCGGTGCCGCCCGCGACCTGCTGGTCGTCGCCGGTGACGACGCCATCGCCGCCATGGCCGCCCGGCCGGGCATGGTGCAGGTGGCGACGATGACCCCGTCGAGCGTCGAGGCAGATGCCGGCGTGCCCTCCATCGGCGTCTTCACCGCCGGCTGATCATGGCCGCCTCGCCAATCCTCGCCCGCGGGCTCGTCGGTCGACTCGGCCGCCCCCTAGGCTGACCGCCCGGAACGGGAGGAACCAACGGTGCTCGACGCGACCGGTATCGATCTCGGCACGCTGATCCTGCGGGTGATGGTGGGCGTGACGATGATCGCCCACGGCTACAACCACATCTGGGGCGGCGGCAAGATCGACGGCACCGCCGGTTGGTTCGCCAGCTTGGGCATGAAGCCCGGCAAGCTCCACGCCTGGTTGGCGTCGATCATGGAGTTGGCGTGTGGCGTCATGCTCATTGTCGGGCTCGCCAACCCGCTGGCCGCCGCGGGCGTCGTCGGCGTCATGTTCGTCGCCTTCTGGATCAACCACCGCCCCAACGGCTTCTTCATCTTCCGTCCCGGCGAGGGCTACGAGTACGTGCTCAACCTGATGGCCGCCGGCCTCGCGCTCGGCGCCATCGGCCCAGGCGAGTGGTCCCTCGACAAGGTTATCGGTCTCGACACGTCGGGACTGGTGCCGTTCGCCATCACGGTCGTCGCCGGGCTCGGTGGCGCCATCATGTTGCTGGTCGTGTTCTGGCGGCCCGATCCCCCCGCTGCCGAGGAGGCCGCATGAACGCAGGACCGCGCCGCCGCGGTGGGCCACCCCGCCGTCCCCAGTCGCCCCCGAAGATCACCGGGCCGGCGACCGTCCCCGAGGGCGGCTTCCCCCTCGACGACGCCACGCGTAGCGAACTGGTGAAGTTCAACACCTACCGCATCGCCCAGAAGGCGCTCGAGGAGGTCGATCGCGCCGTGGCCAAGGCCGAGTCGGCCAAGGACCAGGCTGCCGCCACCGTGCGCAAGCTCGCCGACGACCCGAACGCCTCCAAGGAGGCCAAGGCCGCCGCCGAGCAGGCATACAAGGACGCCCTTGCCGCCGTCGAGGCCGCTCGCACCGGCAAGGCTCCGGCGGAGGAACCGTCCGGCGATGACGCGCCTGCCGAGGAGTCGTCCCGGGAGGACGCGCCCGCTGATGTCGCACCCGCTGGTGACGAGGCGCCTGTGGCGGAGGACGCCGCTGCTGGTGACGAGGCGCCTGCGGTGGAGGACGCGACTGCTGGTGACGAGGCGCCTGCGGTGGAGGATGCCTCTGCTGGTGATGAGGCGCCTGCCACCGACGACGCGGCCGGCGCCGACGCCGACTGAGCGCAGGACGCGTCGATGCTCGTGGCGCGCCTGGCGGCGTTCGCCGTGGGCGCGGTCATCGTCCAGGCGGTGCTGCGCTCGGCGGTGCGCACGGTCGTCGTGCCGCGCGGCGAGCAACCGACGCTGACCCGCCTGACCTTCGCCGTGGTGCGGGTGCCGTTCGACGCGCTGGCGCGGGTGCGTGGCGATGTCGAGGAGCGGGAGCAGACGCTGGCCCGCTACGCCCCAGCGGCGCTACTGACGCTGGTGCTCGTGTGGGTGCTCGGCGTCATCGCCGGTTTCGTGCTCCTGTTCTGGGCGGCCGACGGCGAGCGCACCTGGCTCGAGTCGATCTACCTGTCCGGCTCGTCCATCACCACCCTCGGCATGCGGGCGCCCGACAGCACGATCGGGTTCCTGTTGGCCTTCGCCGAGGCGGTGATCGGCCTCGGCATCGTGGCGCTGATGATCAGCTACCTGCCGACCCTGTACAGCCTCTACTCCGCCCGCGAGGCCGAGGTGGTCAAGCTCGACGTGCGCGCTGGGAGCCCGCCCACGGCCCTCGAGCTGTTCACGCGCATGCAGCGCATCGGGTGGCTGGAGGACCTCGATGCCACCTGGGAGTCGTGGGAGCAGTGGTTCGTCGAGCTCGAGGAGTCGCACACCTCGCACCCGGCCCTGCAGTTCTTCCGGTCGCGCCGCCTCGGCAGCAACTGGACGACCGCCGCCGGCGCCGTCCTCGACGCCGCCGCCATCGCCACCTCGGTCCTGGCGATCGACCAGTCCGCCCAAGCGGCGATCACCATGCGCGCCGGGTTCCTGGCTCTGCGCTCCATCGCCCAGTTCCAGGGCATCCCGGTCGACACCGACCCGGAACCGAACGCGCCGATCTCGATCCACCGCCAGGAGTTCGATCTGCTCCTCGACGAGCTGACCGCCATCGGCCTGCCGGTCGTCGAGGACCGCGAGCAGGCGTGGCGCGACTTCGCCGGATGGCGGGTGAACTACGACCGGGCGCTGATCGGGTTGTGCGCCCTCGTCGAGGCGCCGGCGGCGTCGTGGTCGGCGGATCGCGTCGACGGCTGGCGTCGTCCGGGGGTGCTGCACAAGCGCTGGGTCGTGCCGGCCCTCGAGACGCCGCCGTCGTGGTGAGCGTCGTGCCCGGTCAGCCGCTGGTGGTGCCGACCGGCGCCGAGAAGCTGCCGTAGGCCACGGCGTCCGGGAGCAGCGCCTGGCGAGCGGCGGCCCCGGTGGGGTAGCCCTCGGTGACGGTGCGCGGCAGCGCCGCCAGCTCGAACAGCACCGTGTGGTTGCGATCGGTGGGGCAGGGGCCGTCCCACCCGGCGGTGCCCTTGTCGTTCACCCGGGCGGTGGCGCCCGGCGGCATGGCCGTCGGGTCCAGCTCGGTGACCGCGGCGGGGATGCCGGTGACGAACCACAGCACCTCGCCGGCGTCGAGGTCCGAGGCGAACACCACGAGCTCGGTCGCCCCCTCGGGTGCCTCGCTCCACTCGATCGTCGGCGGCGTGGTGGACCCGCAGGCGAAGTCGATCGGTAGCGGCTGGCCCGAGGTCCAGTCCGGTGACGACAGCGCCATGGTCTCGGTGGGCAGGCTCGGCGGCAGGGTGATCGACGCCACGACCGAACCGCCGACCGTGCTCGGCGCGGAGGTCGCCGTCGTTGGGTCGGGTGTGCGCGTCTGGGCGGTGGCGCCCTCCTCGGGTGGGCGCATCTCCCGCCCGCTCGAACCGCACGCGCCGGCGGCGATCAGCGCGGCACCACCGACGGCGAGGGTGCTCCAGACGTGTCGTGCGCGCCGGCTCGATCGGCGACGGCGATCGTGGGGGAGGGACAGGCGCGGGTCAGACATGGCGCCCGGAGGTTACCGGCCGGCAGCGCGTGGGACGGAGCGGGGTACACTCGCCGGACCGCGCCCCGGACCCACGTCCCGGGTGCCGACGATGTCGATGGAAGACCGACCCCGCAACCTCAGGTCCATGCTGGCGGAGGCCAAGGACACCTCCGAGCTGATGGTCGACCTGGCCTACGCCGCGCTCTACTTCGGCGACCCCGATATGGCCGAGGAGGTCTCCGAGCTCGAGGAGCAGATCCTCGATCTCGTGCACGACATGCGTGCCGTGTGCATCCTCGCCGCTCGCAGCCCCCGCGAGGCCGACGCCATGAGCTCGGTGCTGCAGGTGATCTCGTCGATCGAGCGCATCGCCGGCGACGCCGTCGACATCGCTCGCATCGTCACCCACCGCCTCGGCATCCCGCGCGAGCTGGTTGCCGACCTGTCGAGCGCCGAGGAGGTCTCGCATCGCGTGCTGGTGCGCGACGGTTCGCATCTGGCCCACCGACCGCTCAGCGCGCTCGAGCTGCCGACGGCGACGGGCATGCGGGTGATGGCGGTGCGCCGTGACCGGGACTGGATCACCGATGTCGAGGGCGACCTGATCCTGCTGCCTGGGGACGTGCTGTTCCTCGAGGGTGCGCCGGCCGGCATCTTTCGGGTGCGCGAGCTGGCAGCGGCGCCGCTGTGGGAGCCGCCGGTCCCGCCCGAGGACGGCACCCTGTCGGACCTCGACCGGGCGGTCGACGTGCTGGTAGAGATGAAGAACATCTCCGAGGTCGCCGTGGGGTTGGCGTATTCGGCGCTGGTGTTCCGAGACGCCGGCTTGGCAGCCGAGGTGCGCCACCTCGAGGACCGCCTCGACGAGATGAAGGACCGGCTCGAACTGTGGGTGCTGCGCGCCGGTGCCGCCGACCTCGACCCGTCGCCGTTGCGCGGCCTGCTGCACCTGTCCCAGGCCGCCGAGGACATGGGCGACGCCGCCCAGCAGATGGTGTGGCTGATCGAGCAGGGCGAGGCCGTGCACCCGATCCTGTCGATCGCGCTCGGCGAGTCCGACGAGGTCGTCACCCGCATCCCGGTGGCAGCCGGGTCGCGCGCTGACGGTGCGACGCTGTCGGAGCTGCGTCTCAACCTCGAGCCGGGGTTCTCGGTGCTGGCGGTGCGCCGCGGCGGCCGCTACTTCTACCGCCCGCGCGGCGGCGTGCTGCTGCGGCCCGACGATCAGCTGATCGCCGTCGGCCCCGACGAGGGTCGGCCGCTGCTGGCGGAGATCCTCGGCTGGCGGTGGCGGGCCGACGAGGAGACCGGCGAGCACGTGCTCGAACCGCTCGACGGTCCGGTGGCGTTGCGCGAGTGGGACCCGAACCGGGTGGACGCGTCGGCATGAGCGGCGCCCCACGTTGCCTGCTCACCGTCCATGCCCACCCCGACGACGAGGCGTCGAAGGGCGCAGGCACCGTCGCCCGGTACCACGCCGCTGGGGTGCGGTGCGTGCTCGTCACCTGCACCGGCGGCGAGGCCGGTGACATCCTGAACCCGGCGATGGATCGGCCGGAGGTGCGCGCCGACCTGGCGGCGGTGCGGCGGGCCGAGCTGGCCGAGGCGGCGGCGATCATCGGCTACGACGAGGTCGTGCTGCTCGGCTACCGCGACTCGGGCATGCCCGACAGCGAGGCGAACGCCGATCCCGCCAACTTCGCCAACGCCCCGTTCGACGAAGCGGTCGGCAGGCTCGTCGAGGTGATCCGTCGGGAGCGTCCGCAGGTGATCGTCACCTACAACGACGAGCAGTCCGGTTACCCGCACCCCGATCACCTCCGGGTGCACGACATCTCGCTGCCGGCGTTCGACCTGGCGGGTGATCCGGCGTACCGGCCCGACCTCGGCGAGCCATGGACGCCCTCGAAGCTCTATTACACGGTGTGGTCCAAGACCCGCTTGGAGCAGATCCACCGGGCCATGCTCGACCTCGGTCTCGAGTCGCCGTTCACCGAGGAGTGGTTCGCCCGGCCGTGGCAGGACGAGCGCATCACGACCAGCGTCGCCGTCGGCGAGCATTACCTGGTGCGCAAGCGGGCGCTGCTGGCACACGCCACCCAGGTCGATCCCGACAGCCCGTTCTGGTTCGGCCTCCCCGATGACGTCGCTGCCGGCGTGCACCCGTTCGACGACTACGTGCTGGCGAGCAGTCGGGTCGAGGCCCCGGTGCCCGAAGACGACCTGTTCGCCGGCATCGCCTGAACGCCGGCATCGCCGGCACGGCCCGGAGGGCTACGGGCGGGGTCCAGGCACGAGCTCGAAGGTGACGGTGCGCGACGGGTCGTCGTCGTCGGTGACCGTGATCGTCGTTGGTGCGGTGAGCTCCTCGTCGAACAGCACGAGCGTCTGCTCGCCCGGCTGCAGCACGCCGGTGTCGAACCGGGTACCGCCCTGGACCCGGTGCGGCTCGTCGCCGTCGTTGCGCACCGCCAGCAGCGTGCCGGTGCTCCAGCGCGCCGGATCGGTGGACACCGAGCCGTCGCCTCCGGTGAAGCGCAGCCCGTCGTCGTCGACGACCAGGACCACGTTCGGCGTGGTGTCGAAGGTGGGGATGGCGGGCTCGGTCGCCTCCCGCTCGCCGCAGCCGGCGGGCCCAGCGGCCAGCGCCGCCGTCAGCGCCGCCGCAGCCACGACGCGTCGGGCGGGGTGGCGGGTGAGACGGTTGGCGCGGCGCACGGCAGGGAGTCTCCCACGGCCGGTCGGCCCGGTCGGGTGACGCGGGGCGGGTACGGTCGCCGCCGTGGCAGCGCCGGGACCCGACGGGGCGGTGGTCGAGTGGAGCCGATCCGATGTGGCGCGCCTCGGCGAGCTCGCACGGCTGGCCCTGCCGGGCGAGGCGCTGCTCGACGACGACGTGGCGTCGGTGTGCGTCGACGGCACGTGGCCCGAGACCGACGGGCACAGCGTCGTGCTCGCCGCCGCCGACGGCGCCGGTGTGGTGGCGCTCACCACCCGCCCCGGGCTCTCCGGCATCGAGGCGTTCGTCCAACTGCTTGCGGTGCACCCCGACCGCCGCCGGGCGGGTGTCGGGCGGACGTTGCTCGCTGCCGCCGATCGGTGGGCGGCGAGCCGGGGGGCGCAGCGGCTCCGTCTGGCCGGAGCGGCCCCGTTCTACCTGTGGCCCGGCGTCGACACGCTGTGGGTCGGTGCGGCGTCGTTCGCCCGGGACGCGGGGTTCACGGTCGACGGCGAGGCGCAGAACATGGCGCTGCCCGCTGGGACGAGGGCGCCGTCGCCCGACGGGGTGGCGATCCGCCACGTGCTCGACGACGGCGATGCCGAGTCGGTGCGAGTCCTCGTGCGGGCGCAGTGGCCGCATTGGAGTGCCGAGCTCGACCGTGGCATCGAGCACGGGTGCTGCGTGGGTGCGTTCGCCGACGGCACCGAGCCGGGCGCGCCGGCGCTCGGGTTCTGCTGCCATTCGGTCAACCGCTACGGCTGGCTCGGTCCGGTCGGCACCGATCCGGCGGCCCAGGGTCGGGGCATCGGTGGCGCGCTGGTGGGCGCGGTGTGTCGCGACCTGCAGGTCGCGGGCCTGCGCTCGGTCGAGGTGTGCTGGATTGGCCCCGAGGCGTTCTACGCCTCGCTCGGTGGCGTCATCAGCCGGACGTTCACGTTGTGGACCCGACCGGTGGGCGGCCGCTAGCTGCTCGCCGCCGTCGTGGCGTGCGGTGTCAGCCGGCGCGCATGGCGTCGCGCAGTTCCCGGTAGGAGATGAGCGTGACGCCGGCGCGCTCGATGAGCTTGCGCAGACCCGAGTCGTGGGTGAGGAAGTGGTGGTCGTCGACCCGCAGCGACCAGTCGGGTGCGAACGCTCGCAGCTCGGGCGTGTCGATGGCGGGGTGGGCGAACACCTCGGTGACGCCGGGGCGCAGCTCGAACAGCAGCTTCTCGATGCTGCGGCGGCTGCCCTGCCCGGTCGGCGGGACGACGAGGTGGTCGGGGAACACGACGCCCTCGTCGGCGGCGAGTGCGCGGGCCGGGAACCCGATGTAGCGCTCCGATGATGCGCCCGACATGCGGAGGGGCAAGCCGAAGTCGACGGCGAGCTCGAGGTAGACGTCGAAGAACTCGGGCCGCAGCTGCAGGGTGCCCATGTGCGAGTCGAGGTGGGTGATGTCGAAGCCCCACAGGATCGCCCGCTCGAGCTGGCTGCGGCACTCGCGGCGCACCTCGTCGACGTCGGCGTGCTCCCAGGCGTCCTCGACGGTGCGGGGCAGGCCACCGTCGCC
>CAZYKR010000038.1:0-12666 GCA_964648005.1 uncultured Iamiaceae bacterium | reverse complement strand
TGGAGAAGACGCTCTACGAGCGCAGCAAGGCGATCGAGAAGGCCGTCGAGCAGCGACGGCGCCCGGGTGATCGGGCCCCAGCGGTACAGGTCGTACTCGCAGTTGAGCGTGAGGTGCACGCCGATCGGCTCGCCGAGGTACTGCTGGGCGGCGTGGCGCGCCCACGGGCACGGGACCATCAGCGTGGCCGAGGTGGCCACGCCTTCGCGCAGGCTCTGGTAGCAGCCCTCGTTCGCCGACTGGCTCGAGCCGAGGTCGTCGCAGTTGATGATGAGGAGTCGCTCGTCCGGCCCGTAGCCGAGGCGCTCGGCGAGGGTCGGCCCGGTGTCGGTGCTCACGGGGGCGCAGGCTACCCGCACTCAGCGGACGAGCTCATGGGGCCCGCCGCACGCCGACCACAGCCCGGCGCCGCGCGCTCGGGCCGCGCCGGCGACCTCGGCGAGCCGGTCGGCGTGCGTGACGTTCGGTTCGATGCGTAGCGGCGCCGCGAACCCGTCGGCGAGCATGGCTTCGTTGAGGTATGTGCCGTCGGAGCGGCGGTGCAGGTGTGCCAGCGTGCGGCCGTAGCGGTCGCGTGGCTCGGCGTCGGCTTCGACCAGCACGACGGTGCCCGGCGGGGCGAGCGCGTCGAGGCGCGCTGCCGCCTCGGGCCCGTAGCACTCGACCGGGGTGTCGGGCCGCTTCGTCTCGGGCGTGTCGATCCCGATGAGCCGCACGGTCTCCTCGGTGCTGCCGAGGCGCAGCCGCACGGTGTCCCCGTCAACGGGAGCGACGACGACGGCGGTGCGCACGACACCGACGGGCGCGACCGAGGTGCCCGGTGCCGACGGGTCGGGTGGGGCACACCCGGTGGCGGCCGTGACGGCGACCAGCGACACGACGACGGTGGTGGCGGCAGCAAGGCAGGGCATCGGCCCATGTTGCCGCCGGGATGTGACAGGGCCCGGGCGAGTTCCGCCCGGGCCCCGAGGATGCGGACGCGCCCGCGGCGCGCCGTGCGCTCAGACGCGCTCGATGATGGTGCCGGTGCCGAGACCGCCACCGCAGCACATGGTGACGAGGGCGGTGGTCTTGTCGGCGCGGTGCAGCTCGTGGACGGCCTTGGTCAGCAAGATGGCGCCGGAGCCGCCGAGCGGGTGACCGATGGCGATGGCGCCGCCGTTGGGGTTCACGATGTCCCAATCGGGCTGGAGCTCCTTTGCCCACGACAGCACGACCGAGGCGAACGCCTCGTTGATCTCGACCACGTCGATGTCGGAGATGGCCATGTTGTTGCGCTCGAGCAGGTGGTGCGTGGCCTCGATCGGGCCGTGCAGCATGAGCACCGGGTCGACGCCGACCAGGCAGGTGTCGACGATGCGGGCCTTGGGCGTGAGGCCGAGCGCCTCGGCCTTCTCACGAGCCATCAGCAGCACGGCGCCGGCACCGTCGGAGATCTGCGACGACGTGCCGGCCGTGTGGACGCCGTCCGGGCGAGCGACGGGCTTGAGTGCGGCGAGCGACTCCATCGTGGTGTCGCGCAGGCCCTCGTCCCGCTCGACACGGTGCGTCGTCCCGGAGGGCTTGCCCTCGTCGTCGAGGTCGGGAGCGTCGATCGGCACGATCTGCGTCTCGAAGCGACCCTCGTCCCACGCCTGCTTTGCCAGCCGCTGCGACCGGACGCCGAGCTCATCGGTGTCGGTGCGGCTGATGCCCCACTTGTCGGCGATGCGCTCGGCCGCCTCGAACTGCGAGGTGAACTCGTAGTTGGCGAAGTAGCTTTTCGGGACGGCCTTGCCGAGGTCGAGGCCCCGGGCGAGGCTCGAACCCATCGGGACCTGGCTCATGTCCTCGACGCCGCAGGCGACGGCGACGTCGACGACGCCGGCCTGGATCAAGGTGGTGGCCATGTTGGTGGCCTGCTGCGACGACCCGCACTGGGAGTCGACGGTCGTGGCGGGCGCCGAGACGGGGAGCCCCGCGGTGAGCCACGCCGTGCGGGCCACGTTGAAGGCCTGCATGCCCACCTGGCTGACGCAGCCGCCGACCACCTGGCCGACCTCGTTCGGGTCGACGCCCGACCGGTCCATGAGCTCTTTGAGGACCGTGGCGAGCAGATCGGCCGAGTGGATGGTGGACAGACCGCCCCCACGACGTCCGATCGGCGAGCGCACGGCTTCGACGATCACAACATCACGCATGCGCAGAGCCTAGGGGGTGGGGCCCGGCCAGCAAATTCCTGACGTACGTGTCAGGGATGTGCTCATGCGGCCTGCCGATCGGGCGTCGGAGCCCCGCCGACGGCACCCAACCGACGTCGGCGGGCGGCTTCGAGCGCTCGGCGGGCCTGGGAGACCCCGTCGAGCCCGCGGCGGCGGACGTCATCGGCGAGGTGCCAGGCGACCGGGGCACCGGTGTCGACCCCGGCGTCGGGGCCGTCGATGAGGGGGAGCTGTTCGTCCATGAGCCAATGGTGCACAACGGGTATGACAGGATTGACGGCCGGACAGGGGGAGATCGGGTGTGTCGGGCGTGCCGACCGCCTCCTGGTCCGGTCATCCGTGGGTGCACCGTTGCGCGTGCGGACGTTCGAGACGAGGTGATGGTCATCGCTACAGCCACCCGCCGGGGCTCCCGCAACTTGGTCGTGCTGCTCGCCGCGCTGCTCGGCGTGGTGGTGGCTGTGGCCGGTTTCGGTCCGATGGCCCGGGCCCAGAACGCTGCCGAGAGCCTGCAACCCGGCGAGATCGTCGTCACCCAGGCCTCCCAGGGCAAGGTCCTGGCCATCAACGGCTCGGGCAGCGCCCGGGAGCTGATCTCCGGCCTCGAGACGCCCCGCGGCGTCGTCGTGCTGAGCGACCAGACCGTCCTCGTGGCCGAGAACAAGGCCGACCGCATCGTCGCCTTCGGTCCGGTGTACGGCACCAGCAAGATCAAGGTGGCCGACTTCGCCGAGCCCGAAGCGCTCGCCGTCGCCGAGGACGGCCAGACCATCTACGTCGTGTCGTACCAGCAGGGCACCCTCGGACGCTTCGACCTCGAGAGCACCGACCGCACGCCCGAGATCATCACCGCCGACCTCGACCAGCCCACCGGCGTGTACGTCCGCGGCGACGAGATCTTCGTCACCGAGGTCGGGTCGTCGAGCGTCGTGCGGGTCGATCCGGTGTCGGGCGAGCGCACGACCTTCGCCTCGGGCATCAGCGGCCCGTTCGGCATCACCGGCGTGCCCGACGGTCCCATCTACGTCTCGGAGTACCAGAGCGATCGGGTGGTGGCCATCGACACCGCCGGCGCCGTCACCGAGTTCACCACGGCGCCCAAGCCCGCCGGCCTGGCGGTCGACCCGGTGGCGCCCACCCGAGAGCCCTACCTGCTTGCCGTCGCCACGCTGTCGTCGGTGCAGGTCCTCGACCAGCAGGCCGTGGCCGCGCTGGCACCGGTGACCTTCCCGGACAGCTCGGTCGTCGGCGTCGCGGTCGTGCCCGGCGGTTCGCTGCCGATCGGCGGTGCGCCACCGTCGTCGAGTCCTGCAGGAGGGTCGACCACGACGGAGCGTCCGGTCGGCACGACGGTGCCGACCGGTGCCGAGTCGTCCGGCGACGGCACCTCCGTCGCCGGGCCGCTGCTGATCGGCTTCGTGTTCATCGTGCTCGTCGGGTTCGCCATCGCCGTGGCGGTCCAGGTCGGCCGACGCAATCGCACATCGGCCGAGGCCGGGTTCGCGGACCTCGCCAGCGACTACACGATGACCGAGGCGGTCGGGCCGTGTGCGGCGATGGAGATCGAGCTGGCCGGTGCGGAGTCGGCGTTGACGCAGGTGCGAGAGCAGATCGCCTCGGCCCGCCGTCGCCAGGAGGAGTCGTCGCGCCGGGTCGAGCGCGCCAAGGTCAGCGTGACCGCGGCCGAGCGGGCGATGGAGCGAGGCGACGTCAAGCCGGCCGTGCCGTCGGCGCCGACCGGCCAGTTCACCCTCGAGCAGCTCAACCTGAAGACCGAGGAGGGGCGCGCCGCGCTGCGGGCGTTCGGGCGCAAGGAGATCACCGCTGCCGAGCTGCGCATGCGCTGGGAGGCGCTCGGCGAGGAGGACGCGGTGCGCGCCGTGCTCGGCGAGGCTGCCGCTGCGGCGCAGACCTCGAGCGACGATCCGGCCGGGGGCCTCGACCGGGCGCGCGCCGAGTTGGCCGAGGCCGAGGCTGAGAAGCTGCAGGCGACGACCGACCTCGGTCGCTTCGCCGAGCGGGAGCGCCAGCTCGAGCAGCGGGTCACCGACGCTCGCAAGGCGCTCGACGAGTGCAACTCCGAGCAGCGCCGTACCGAGGACGACGCCGCGGCGGAGGCGGCAGCGGCGTTCGCAGCGGCGCAGCTGTCCGACGACGACAAGTGGGCCGAGTTCGTGCTCGAGGGCGACCAGCTGCCGCCGGAAGCGTCCGGCTCGACGCCGCCCACGCCCAAGGGCGCGACGGCGAAGGACGCCAAGCCGGGTGCGGCGAAGGACGCCAAGCCGGATGCGGCGAAGGACGCCAAGCTGGATGCGGTGAAGGACGCCAAGCCGGGTGCGGCGAAGGACGCCAAGCCGGGTGCCAAGTCGGAGCCGGCGAAGGAGATCAAGCCGGATGCGGCGAAGGATGCCACGCCGGATGCGGTGAAGGACGCCAAGCCCGACGCGGCGAAGGATGCCAAGCCGGATGCGGTGAAGGACGCCAAGCCGGATGCGGCGAAGACCACGCCGCCTCCGATGCCGCTGTCGAAGGTCCAGCCGGGGACCACGCCCGCCAGCGCGCCACCCGAACCGGGGAAGCCCGCCACACCGAAGCCCGGTGACGCGCCGAAGGCGAAGCCCGGTGACGCACCCGCGCCGAAGGCGAAGCCTGGTGACGCGCCGAAGCCCAAGCCTGGAGACGCGCCGCCGCCGAAGCCCAAGCCTGGCGACCCGCCGCCGCCCAAGCCTGGCGACGGTCCGAAGCCGGGCTGATCAGGCGGGAGCGCCCGGCGCCACCAGCGGCCAGGGCCGCTCGCGCTCGATGACGGCGGCGAGGTCCAGCACCAACTGGTCGGCGTGGTGGCGGCCCATGATCTGCATACCCACGGGGAGCTCCGACGTCGACAGCGAGCCGTCGGCGTCCGCGTAGGGGAGCGTCCCGATCGGCACCGAGCAGGACGGGATGCCGACCAGGTTGGCGGGACCGGTCAGCGCCAGGTTGTTCTCGAGACCGACGGTGACGTCGCCGACCCGGGTGTTCACGCTCACCCACGACGGGAAGGCGACGTCGGGGTTGGTGGCGCACACCACGATGTCGGCCTGGTCGAAGATGGCCGCCAGGGCCTCGTTGCACTGCATCCGCTTGATCTCGGCGGCGCCGGCCATGTCGAGGTTGTACAGCTCCTTGGCCAGCTGGACGCCGAAGGCGATCTCGGTGGTGAGGTCGTCCTTGCGGTCGGGCCACAGGTCGCCGAGCTCGGCGGCGAGGCCGGCGAGGTTGCCCATCGCCCACTCGAGCCCCATTCCGGGGATGGTCACACCGGAGACGTCGACCAGCTCCATGCCGACGTCCTTCGCCAGCAGCTCGCCGGCGGTGCGCACCCGGTCGGCGACCCCCGACCGCACGATCGCCGAGCCGCAGAGGTCGGGGAGGATGGCGAGGCGCTTGCCCCGAAGGTCGTCGAGGTGCGTGCCGAGGTCGCGCTCCCACCCGTCGATGCGCGGCAGCGAGTACGGGTCGCGCATGTCGTAGCCGGTCGTCACGTCGTACCAGCGCGCCACGTCGCGCACTGACCGGGCGACGCAGCCGGTCACCACGGTCAGCGGGGCGATCATCGTGTGCGGTCCCCGCGGGATCCGCCCGGCGGTGCCCTTCATGCCGACGAGCCCGTTGAAGGCGGCGGGGATGCGGATCGAGCCGCCGCCGTCGCCGGCGGTGGCGATGGTGACCTGGCCCGCGGCCACGGCGGCGGATGAGCCCGACGACGACCCGCCGGCCGTTCGGGTGGCGTCCCAGGCGTTGCCGGTGACGCCGTTGAGCTTGGTCGTCGAGATGTTGAGCCCACCGAACTCCGACGCGGTCGTCAACCCGATCAGGTTGGCGCCGCCGCGCTCGACGAGGCGGCTGACCATGGTGCCGGTGTAGGTGGCGACGCGGTCGGCGAACAGCAGCGATGCCTCGGTGCAGGGCCAGCCCTCGACGTTGTCGAGTTCCTTCACGCCGACCGGGACGCCGCCGAACGGTGCGCTGACGTCGGCGGATGCCGCCCGCTGGCGGGCCCCCTCGGGATCGAGGAACGAGAAGGCGTTGCGGTCGGACGCCTCGATGGCGGCGAGCGTGGCGTCGAGCTCCTCGACGGGCGAGCGGTCGCCCGAGCGGAACGCATCGACGAGGGAACAGGTGTCTCCGAGCCAGGGGGTGTCTGCCATCGGCGCAGTGTGCCACAAAAACGAGCGCCGCTCAGTTTGGCTGCCGCCCATCGGGCGCCAGGCCTGAGGCCTTCCGTCCCTTCAACGAGTCCAATGTGGCGCGTAGGTTGGACCGGCGATGGCTGCCACAGCGACGCCGGTGCTGCGATGCGCTGGCCTGACCAAGCGGTTCGGCGAGCGCACGGCGGTGGACGACGTGAGCCTGACGATCGCCGGCGGCGAGACCTACGGGCTGCTCGGACCGAACGGCGCCGGCAAGACGACCACGATCTCGATGCTGTGCGGTCTGACCCCGGCCGATGCCGGCACCGTCGAGGTGGCCGGCCGGCCGATGCACCCCGGCGCCGTCGACGCCAAGGCGTCCGTCGGCTACGTGCCCCAGGACATCGCCCTGTACCCGGACCTGTCGGCGCGCGAGAACCTGACCTTCTTCGGCAAGCTGCAGGGCATCGCCAAGGCGCAACTGCGCCGCCGGGTGGCGGAGGTGCTCGACATCGTCGGACTCACCGATCGTGCCGACGAGCACGTCGACAGCTACTCGGGTGGCATGAAGCGCCGCGCCAACATCGCCGTCGGCCTGCTGCACGAACCGGAGCTGTTGGTGCTCGATGAGCCGACCGTCGGCGTCGACCCGCAGAGCCGCAACCAGATCCTCGAGAGCATCGACCGCCTCGGCGGCGCCGGCCTGGCCGTGCTCTACACGACGCACTACATGGAGGAGGCGGAGCGCCTCTGCGATCGGGTCGGCATCATCGACGAGGGCCGTCTCGTGGCCGAGGGCACGCGCGCCGAGCTCGTCGCCCGTCTCGGCGAGCACGCCCGGGTGCGCATCGAGGGCAGCGGTGACCTGACCGGGCTCGTCGCCGAGGCGTCGGAACGCGGCCTCGCCGTGCGCGGGTCCACGACCGACGGCGCCGCCGACCTGGTGGTCGCCGAAGCCCGCCGGGCGCTGGCGCCGTTGGTGGAGCTGGCCGACGACCTCGGCGTCGACGTGGGCGCGGTCGAGGTGCGCGAGCCCGATCTCGAGGCGGTCTTCCTGCACCTCACCGGCAAGGCCCTGCGGGACTAGGGGGATCGGTGCGGGCCGCGATCGTGATCGCCGGACTCGAGCTCCGCCGACGCGTGCGGGACCGCAGCATGCTGCTCCAGGGGATCGTGGCGCCGCTGGTGATGGCGGGGATCATCGGGTTCGCCTTCGGTGGCGGGTTCTCGTTCTCGGCCACCATCGGCATCGTCGACGGTTCGGCGCTGACCCAGTCGATCGTCGACGGCATGACGGCGCCGGGCGCGACGGACGGGTCGCCGATCACCTTCGTCGCCGTCGACGCAGGCGCGGACGGCCAGGGAGCGGCCGGCGCCGTCGAGCGGGGCGAGGTCGACGCCGCCATCGTCCTGCCCGCCGGGTTCGGGGATGCGGTCGCCGGTGGCGGGGCCGTTGCTCCGCTGGGCGTGGTCTACGACGCGTCGAAGCAGACGACGGCCGAGGTGGCGTCGTCCATCGCCCGCCGGATGGCGGCCCAAGTGCACGCGTCGCAGGTGGCCGTGGCGGCCACGATCGCCTCCGCGGACGCGCCGCCGACCGAGGCGCAGCTCGACGCCACCGTGGCCGCGGTCGCCGACCTGGCGGTGCCGCTGGCCGTCGAGCAGGTCGAGGCCGGCGAGCCATACAGCCCGGCTGCCTACTTCGGCCCGGCGATGGCGATGGTTTTCTTGTTCTTCACAATCGGCGCGGGGGCCCGGAGCCTGCTCGCCGAGCGCAAGCTCGGGACCTTGCCGCGCGTGCGCGCCGCGCCGATCACCGACGCCTCGATCTTCGTGGGCAAGACGTCCGCCGTCGTGCTGCTCGGGCTGGCGAGCCTGGTGATCGTCTGGCTGGTGACCACGCTGGTCTTCGGGGCGGACTGGGGGCAGCCGGCAGCCGTGCTCTCGGTCATCGTCGGGGTCGTGGTGGCCATCGCCGGGGTGTCCATCCTCGTCACCGGCGCGGCGCGCACCGATGCGCAGGCGGACGGCCTGACCGCCATGGTGGCCTTCGGGCTGGCGCTGCTCGGCGGCAACTTCGTGCAGCCCGGCGCCATGCCTGACGCGATGGAACGCCTGGCGCTGTTCACGCCGAACGGGCTCGCCCTGCGGGCCTTCACCCAGATCGGTGCTGCGGACGCCGGCGTGGCGGCGGTGGCACCGACGGTCGCCGCGCTCGTGGTGTTCGGGGTGGCGGTCGGAGCCGTCGGTGTCGTGCTGGTGGGGAAGAAGGTGGCGGCGTGAGCCGGCACCGTGGGGAGTCAGGTGGCGGCGTGAGCCGGCACGGGCCACCGAGTCGGTGGGCGGCGGTGCGGGCGATGGTGGCGGCCGACATGATGCGCACCACCCGCGACCGGACCGGGCTGTTCTTCGTGGTGGTGTTGCCGGTGGTGATCATGGTGATCATCGGGGCGACCTTCGGCGCCAACAGCGGCAGCCTGCCGATGGCCGTCGTCGTCGCCGACGACTCGCCGCAGGCCACGGAGCTGGTCGAGGCGCTGGTCGCCACCGGGTCGGTCACGGTCGAGCGCTACGACGGCATCGACGACGCCCGACGCGACGTGCGCACGGGCGCCAAGGTCGGCGTGCTCGAGATCCCGCCGGGCTTCGGTGCGGCGCTCGCCGGGGACGACGGCACCGCCACCGTGGTGCTGGCCACCACCGACCCGCAGGCGGGGATGGCGCTCGCCGAGGTGGTGCAGGGCAGCACCGACGATCTCGCGGCCACGTACGCCGCGCGTCGGTTCGCCGCCGCACAGACCGACGCCTCCCCCGAGCGGGTGGCGGCTGCGGTGTCCCAGGCGTCGAGCACGGTGCCGACCATCGCCGTCGAGGCAACCTCGATCGGCCAGGCGCCGCTCGCCGGCAACGACAACCAGTTCGCCTACACGGCACCGTCGAACCTGGTGATGTTCGTCTTCATCAACTCGTTGACGATCGGCGGCGTGCTCATCGAGACCCGCCGCCTCGGGGTGGCGCGACGGATGGTGGCGGCGCCGGTCACGATCGGGACGGTGCTGCTCGGCTCGGGTGCCGCTCGTCTGGTGTTCGCCGTCGGGCAGTCGGCCGTGATCCTGATCGCCGGGCGGGTGCTGTTCGGCGTCGAGTGGGGTGACACCCTGGCGGTTGCCGCCGTCGTCGTCGCCTTCTCGCTGGTCGGCACGGGCGCCGGCCTGCTCGTCGGCTCGGTGGCGCGCACGCCGGAGCAGGCGCAGGGCATCGGGATCCCGCTGGCGATCGGTCTCGCCATGCTCGGCGGCGCCATGTGGCCGCTCGACGTGGTGTCCGACCCGCTGCGGCTCGTCGGACACCTGACGCCGCACGCGTGGGCGATGGACGCGTGGGTGGCGCTGGTCTTCGAGGGCGCCGGGTTCGCGGGGGTGTGGCTCGAGGTGCTGGTGCTGCTCGGGTTCGCCCTGGTGCTGCTGGCCGTGGCGTTGCTGGCGCTGCGCCGTCGGCTGCTCGCCGGGACGTGACCAGGGGCCGGCGGACGGCGACGGTCCGTCAGCCGGTGGAGACGGTCAGCAGGTCGGTGGCGAAGATGATCTCGCCGTCGAAGTGCTGCGCCGCCTGGTCGACCCAGGTGCCCTCGGTGCCCGGCAGCGGCGCCGGCACCGGGTGGTTGATGACGAACGTGCGCACGCCGGCGCGTGCCGCCGTCTGCGCCGCCTGGTCGATGTCGGAGTGGTAGTCCATCGTGTCGAGGAACCGCTGGATGGGCACGGCGGACACCAGTTCGCGGTTGAGCACCGTCTGCACGTACACGTCGGCGCCAGCGGCGAGCGCATCGAGGCCCTCGCAGGGCACGGTGTCGCCCGACCAGCAGGCGACGCCGCCGCCGACGCTGTCGTCGGCCTCGAAGCGGTAGCCGACCGCCGGCTTGACGACACCGTGGTCGACCAGGCGGGCGACGATGCGCAGGCCGCCCTCGTCGAAGCACACCCCGTCGGTGACCTCGGTGACCTCGATCGCCGGCCCCTGGGTCAGGTCCTCGTGGTGGTCGATGCGGTAGCCGATGTCGGTGGCGAGCAGATCGAGCGCCCGGTCGACGTAGGTCTGGGTGCCGGGCGGACCGATGATGCGCAGGGTGCGGCCGAGGGTCATCGGCATGACCCAGAAGGTGGTGATGACGTCGTTGACGTCGGTGGTGTGGTCGGAGTGCAGGTGGGTCAGCAGGACGGCGTTGAGCTGCGGCACCGCCGAGCCGGCGGCGGCAAGGCGCATCAGTACGCCACGCCCGGCGTCGACCAGGACGGTGGCGCCGCCGGCGCGCACGAGGCCGCTCGGGCCGGCGCGCTCCGCGTCGGGGATGGGGGAGCCGCTGCCGAGGATGGTGACGTCCATGGCGCCACCCTAAGTAATGACACTCGCAGTGTCAATAGGTCGATCGGTGGAGTGACCGGTGGTCAAGAGGTCGATCGGTGGAGCGACCGGTGGTCAAGAGGTCGCTCGGTGGAGCGACCGGTGGTCAGTTGGCGACGAGCTCGTAGGCGAGGTGCTCGCCGAGCGTGCAGGTCGATCCGGGCGGCACGACGACGACCGTGAACGGTTCCTCGATCAACGCCGGACCGTGGACGGTGGCACCGATGCCGAGGCGCGCGCCGTCGTAGGTGGGGGCGTCGACGAACGCGCCGTCGAAGTAGGCGCGTCGGCTGCCGGTGTGGGCCTCGGCGGCATCGGTGCAGGTGCCCGCCTCGCCGAGCCGGTCGGGCTTGGGCGTGACGCCCCGGGCGACGAGCCGGACGCCCCGCACGATCGGCTGCTGGTGCCGGAAGGCGAAGCCCCGGTCGGCCTCGTGTTGGTCGTGGAAGCGCTCGGCCAGGTCGATGAGGTCAGCCTCGGTCAGGTCGGTGCCCTCGGGGACGGGCACGCTCATGTCGAAGTTCTGGCCCTGGTACGACATCTGCACACACAGCTCGGTGGTGACGTCGGCGGTGGTGAGGCCGGTCGGCGCCAGCTCCTTGGCCGCCTCGTCGGTGACCTCGACCATCAGCTCGTGCAGCCGGGGGAGGTCCACCTGCGACAGCGGGGTCACGTACGAGCGCAGCAGGTCGACGACGTAATCGGCCACGAGCACGCCGAGCGCCGAGAACGCCGGTGCCGTCTTCGGGATGAGCACGCGCCCCATGTCGAGCTCGCGGGCGATGGCCCAGGCGTGGACGGGGCCGTTGCCGCCGAAGGCGATCATCGCCATGGTGCGGGCGTCGGCGCCGTAGCCGGCGAGGACCTTGCGGGTGGCGTTGGCCATGTTGGCGTTGACGATGCGTTCGATGCCCCACGCCGCGTCGACGACGTCGAGCCCCAGCGGTTCGGCGACGTCGCGGGCGATGGCGGCGCGCGCCGCGTCGATGTCGAGCGCCATCCGACCCGAGGCGAACCCGGTGGCGGGCAGGTAGCCGAGCACGGCGTCGGCGTCGGTGACGGTCGGTTGCGTGCCGCCGCGGCCGTAGCAGACCGGCCCCGGGGTCGAGCCGGCGGACTCGGGTCCGACCAGCAGCGCCCCCTGGCGGACCCGGGCGATCGACCCGCCGCCGGCGCCGACCGACTGCACGTCGACCATCGGCATCCCGATGTAGTAGCGGTAGCGCCAGTTCCAGTCGGTCTTGATCTCGGGCTGGCCGTTGCGGACCAGGCACAGGTCGTACGACGTGCCGCCCATGTCGGTCGAGACGAAGTCGCCGGCGCCCGCCGCGGCCGCCGCCACGGTGGCGCCCATGACGCCGCCGGTGGGGCCCGACGCCAGGATCGACACGGCGCGACGCGCCACGTAGTCGGGCGGCATGACGCCGCCGGTCGACTGCATGATCAGCAGCTGGCCGCGGTAGCCGGCGGCGCGCAGCTCGGCCTCGAGGTTGGCGACGTAGCGAGCGATGGTCGGTGCGACATACGCGTTGACGAGCGTCGTCGAGACGCGCTCGAACTCGGGGCCGCGCGCCATGACCTCGTGGCTGAGCGAGATGTGCTCGACGTCAGGGAGCTCCTCGAGGATCAGCTGGCGTGTGCGCAGCTCGTGCGCCGGGTTCACAAAGCTGAACAGGTACATGACGGCGATGGAGGTGCAGCCGAGTTGCCCCAGCCGTCGGATGCCGGCGCGCACGGCGTCCTCATCGAGCGGGAGCAGTACCTCGCCGTCGTGGCCGATCCGCTCGGGGATGGCGATGCGGGCGCGCCGGCGGGCGATCGGTGGCGGCGCCGGATAGGACGGGTCCCAGATCTGCTCCTTGTGGACGCGGCGCATCTCGATCTCGTCGCGG
>CAZYKR010000037.1:0-22346 GCA_964648005.1 uncultured Iamiaceae bacterium | reverse complement strand
TACACCCCGGCCGAGCAGCGCCGCCGCGCCGACCGCTGACGCCGACGGAGCGGGCTCAGGAAGTCGAGCCGCCCAATGCCGCCACCAGGGTGATGGCGAGGATGGTGGCCGGCACGACGAGCAGGGTGACCCAGCCGACGATCTGGGCGAACCGGCCCTCGAAGCTGCCGCCGAGCGTGCCGCCGGACTCGTTGATCTCGCGCATCGTGGCGTTGCCGAACACGATCGCCAGGATCGATCCGATGATCGGGCACACGAAGATCGCGAGCAGGGCGCTGACCAGCGCCTTGACCGAGCTCGGGGCCTTGGCCTGTCCGTCCATGGATCCTCCCGACGATCCACCCCGGATCAACCGCCTGACCAGGGGGTTCGTGGCACCGTAGCCGGTGTCCCGCGGCGGTGCCGGGACGGCGTCGTCGGCCGATGGTGTTTGACAGGCGACGCCGAGTGGCTCAATCCTTCCCGCGATGTCTGGACCGCTCGTCATCGTCGAGTCGCCCGCCAAGGCCCGCACCATCGCGGGCTTCCTCGGCGACGATGTGACCGTGGAGTCCTCGGTCGGGCACATCCGCGACCTGCCCCGCAACGCCGCCGAGGTACCCGAGCAGTACAAGCGCTCCTGGGAGATCCTGGCGGTCGACGTCGACGCCGACTTCAAGCCCGTGTACATCGTGCACACCGACAAGAAGTCGAAGGTCAAGGAGCTGCGCAGCCTCCTCAAGCAGGCCGACGAGCTGTATCTCGCGACGGATGAGGATCGCGAGGGCGAGGCCATCGCCTGGCACCTGCTCGAGGTGCTCAACCCGCCCGCCGGCATGCCGGTGCGCCGCATGGTCTTCCACGAGATCACGCCCGCCGCCATCCAGGAGGCGATCGAGCACCCGCGCGACCTCGATCGCCGGCTCGTCGACGCTCAGGAGGCCCGGCGGCTCCTCGACCGCATCTACGGCTACGGGCCGCTCGCCGACGTGGTGCGTCGCAAGGTCGGTCAGGGTCTGTCGGTGGGTCGGGTCCAGAGCGTGGCGACGCGCATCGTCGTCGAGCGCGAGCGCGAGCGCATGGCGTTCGTGTCGGCGTCCTACTGGGACCTGGACGGCACCTTCGCCAAGGCCGACGAGGCGCAGCGCCGCTTCGGCGCAACGCTCGTGGAGGTCGACGGGTCGCGGGTCGCCACCGGCAAGGACTTCGATGCTGGCGGCCGCATCGCCCGTCAAGGCGTGGTCGTGCTCGACGAGGCTGCGGTTGGCGCGCTGGCGAGCGAGCTGCGCCAGGCGCCGTTCAGCGTCCGCTCCGTCGAGCGCAAGCCCTACCGGCGCCGGCCGGCGGCGCCGTTCATGACCTCCACGCTCCAGCAGGAGGCGGGCCGCAAGCTGCGGCTGTCGTCGGCCCAGGCCATGCGGGCGGCGCAGTCGCTGTACGAGAACGGCTACATCACCTACATGCGTACCGACAGCACCACGTTGTCGGAGACGGCGTTGGCGGCGGCACGTGCCACGATCACCGACCGCTACGGCGCCCAGTACGTCCCGGACGCGCCACGCCAGTACACGAAGAAGGTCAAGAACGCCCAGGAAGCCCACGAAGCGATCCGCCCTGCCGGCGAGCGGTTCCGGTCGCCCGAGGAGGTCGCGCGCGAGGTCAACGCCACCGAGGCGCGCGTCTACGAGATGATCTGGCAGCGCACGGTGGCTTCCCAGATGACCGACGCCACCGGTGAGACGGTGGTCGTCCGGCTGGGCGCGACGACGGCGTCGGGGCGCGACGCGGCGTTCTCGACCAGCGGGACGATCATCACCCACCAGGGCTTCCGCCTCGTCTACATCGAAGGCGTCGACGAGGGCGAGGACGGCGACGAGCAGGAGCGCCAGCTCCCGGCGCTGGCCGAGGGCGACCGGCTCGACGTGGTCGAGCTCGAACCGCAGGGCCACGAGACGCAGCCGCCGGCTCGCTTCACCGAGGCATCGCTGGTGAAGCGCCTGGAGGAGCTCGGCGTCGGCCGGCCTTCGACCTATGCATCGGTGATCAAGGTGATCCTCGATCGTGGCTACGTGTGGAAGCGCGGCTCGGCGTTGGTGCCGTCGTTCACCGCGTTCGCCGTCGTGTCGCTGCTCGAGGAGTACTTCCCGGAGCTCGTCGACTACGCCTTCACCGCCAACATGGAGGACGACCTCGACGCCATCGCCGCCGGCGCCGCCGAGCACGTGCCGTATCTGGCCGAGTTCTACTTCGGGCCCGAAGGCGCCGACGGCCAGCGCCACGGGGGACTGCGGGAGCAGGTCGGAGCGCAGATCGACCAGATCGACGCCGAGCGCGTCAACTCGGTGCTGATCGGCGCCGATCCCGACGGCGTCCCGATCTACGCCAAGCCGGGGCGATCGAACTCGCCCTACCTCAAGCGCGGCGATGACACCGCGTCGATCCCCGATGCGCTGGCGCCCGACGAGCTGACGGTCGACAAGGCGCTCGAGCTGCTCGCCGCCCCCAAGGGCGGGCGAGAGCTGGGCACCGATCCCCACTCGGGGCAGATGGTCTACGCCAAGACGGGGCGTTTCGGACCGTACGTGCAGCTCGGCGAGTACGCCGACGACGGCGACAAGCCGAAGATGGCGTCGCTCTTCCAGACGATGACGGTCGAGCGCATCACGCTGGACGAGGCGCTCGAGCTGCTGTCGCTGCCGCGCACCGTCGGCGTGGACCCGGCCGACGGGCAGCCGATCACGGCGCACAACGGCAAGTTCGGCCCGTACATCCAAAAGGAGCTCCCGGACGGGAAGAAGGACTCGCGCAGCCTCGAGAACGAGGAGCAGCTGCTGACCATCTCCCTCCAGCAGGCGCTCGACGTCCTGGCGCAGCCGAAGCGCCGGCGGGGGCAACGGGTGGCGGCACCGCTGCGGGAGCTGGGCGACGATCCGGTCAGCGGCAAGCCCATGGTGATCAAAGACGGTCGGTTCGGGCCCTACGTGACCGATGGCGAGACGAACGCGTCGTTGCGCAAGGGCGACGACGTCGAGACGATCACCTCGGAACGGGCGTCGGAGCTGCTGGCCGACCGCCGCGAGCGCGGGCCGGCGAAGAAGGCCGCCAAGAAGTCGGCCAAGAAGGCCACGAAGAAGAAGGCCGCGAAGAAGGCTGCCACGAAGAAGGCAGCGAGCAAGAAGGCGGCGACGCCGACGGCCAAGCAGGCGGCCGATGGCCCGGCAGTCGACGGCTGAGCCGACTCCCCGGAGCGCGCCGACCCACCGCCTAGCCTTTCCCGGATGGCCGAGCTGCGCCGCACGCGCTGTGTGGGTTCGACTGACGGTGGAGCCGACCGTGCCTGACCGGTGGCCGGAGGCGACGCCGTGAGTTCGGACGACCCTGCGTCCGGGGTCTCGGAGCCGGCGGCGGCCGCAGATCCCGACGGCGTCCGGCGAGTGCGCGTCGGGGACACACCGAGCGATCCGGAGCCGGAGTCCTTCCTGGCCCGGATGCGCGAGCGCATCGGCCTGGCGCGTACCGATGGCGGCGACGAGACCGACGCCATGTATCCGTCGGCGCCCAACGACCGGCCGGGCTGGCACGTGCGGTTGTTCGGCTCACCCATGTTCTTCCGCCTGTGGCTGGTGCAGGTCGTCTCGGCCACCGGCGACTGGCTCGGGTTGCTGGCGACCATCGCCTTCGCCAACCAGCTCTACGAGGGCGACGCTCGCGCCCAGGCGGCGGCCAGCTCCCTCGTGATCACCGCCCGCATCTTCCCGCACCTGTTCTTCTCGCCGGTCGCCGGCGTCCTGGTCGACCGCTGGGATCGCAAGAAGGTGATGGTCGTGTCCGACGTCGCCCGCGTCGGCCTGCTCATCGTGCTGCCGTTCGCCAAGACGCTGTGGGCGCTGCTCGCCTTGTCACTGCTGCTCGAGATGTTCGCGTTGTTGTGGACGCCGGCGAAGGAGGCGATCACCCCGCACCTGGTGCCGCACGATCACCTGACGACCGCCAGCTCGCTCAACCTCGCCGCTGGGTACGGGCCGGCGCTGTTCGCTCCGCTCGTGTTCGCCGCGCTCGCCGGGCTCTCGGCGTGGCTGGGAAACATCGGTGCGCTGAGCTTCTTGGGCCTGAACCAGACCGCGCTCGCCTTCTACGGCGACGCCGTGACCTTCGCCATCTCGGCGTACATGGTCTGGCGTCTCGCCATCCCCGAACGGGCGCGACGACCGCGCCCGACAGCGCAGAGCGCCGAGCAGCAGCGCACCAAGGTCGACCTGTCGCAGACGCTGGCCGAGCTCAAGGAGGGCTGGCACTACGTCTTCATCAACCCGACGGTGCGCGCCGTCAACCTGAGCCTCGGGCTGGCGCTGATCGGCGGCGGCATGCTGATCCCGCTCGGTGCCGTGTTCGCCTCGGACGTGCTCTTCGCCGGGGCCGCCGGCTTCGGCCTCTTCACGAGCGCGCTCGTGCTGGGCGCAGCAGCGGGCGTGCTGATCGTGTCCACGTTGCAGAAGCGGGTGGACAACGAGCGGATCTTCCCGTTCCTGCTCTACATCGCCGGCGCGGTGCTGTTCCTGGCGGCATCGGTGCACAGCCTCGGCGCGGTGCTGGCGCTGGTGTTCGTGATGGGCGCCGCCGTCGGGCCGACCTACGTGCTCGGCTACTCGATCCTGCACGCCAACGTCGACGACGACCTGCGCGGTCGGGTGTTCGCCGCCCTGAACACGATGGTGCGCTTCTGCGTGTTCATCGCGCTGATCCTCGGGCCCTTGCTGACGACGTTCTTCGACAGCGTCGCCCGGCTGATCTCGGACAACCGGTCGATCGAGGTCGGATCCGCCAGCTACTTCATCCCCGGGGTGCGCATCACGCTCTGGCTCGACGCCGCCATCATCGTCTCCGCCGGCTGGCTGGCACATCGGTCGTTGCGCGCCGCTCGGAGCGCCACCCAAGGCGACGCCGAGGCAGGGCACACGACGGGTCGGCCGCCGGCCGAGATGCCAGCCGGCGCGGTCGTGGCGGGCGAGGTCGTGGCCGACGCGCCATTGCCGGCCGGGACCGGAGCGGCTCCGCTCGACGCGGCAATCGCCGATGCCGGTCCACCGTTCGGCGTCGTCCTGCCCGACCTCGATGCTGCGGTCCAACCCGAGCCCGCCGTCCGGTCCGACCCGATCGACGTCTGGCCGGACGATGTGCGTCCCGAGCCGGAATCGGGTGGCGAGGGCACGGCTCGATGACCGGTCGGTTCATCGTGTTCGAAGGCGGCGAGGGCTGCGGCAAGTCGACGCAGGCCGCGGTGTTGGCGGGGACGCTCGACGCGGTGCTCACCCGAGAGCCGGGTGGTACCCCGTTCGGCACCCAGGTGCGCCGGCTGCTGCTCGACCCGGGGACCGGTGACGTCGATTCCCGAGCCGAGGCGCTGGCCATGCTGGCGGACCGGGCCCAGCACGTGGCCACCGTGGTGCGGCCCGCGCTCGATGCCGGACGCCATGTCGTGTCCGACCGGTTCGCCGGTTCGACGCTCGCCTATCAGGGTGCCGGACGCGGGATGGAGGTCGAGGACCTCCGGCGGCTCTCCGACTGGGCATCGGACGGGCTGTGGCCCGATCTGACGATCGTGCTCGACCTGCCGCTGGAGGTGGCGGCGCAGCGGATCGGTGCCGCGCCGGACCGCTTCGAGCAGGAGGGCGACGCCTTCCACGGCCGCGTGCGTGACGGGTTCATCGCCTTGGCGGCCGCCGACCCCGGCGGTTGGGTGGTGCTCGACGGGTCCGGGACGGTGGAGGTCGTCGCTGATCGGGTGGCGGCCGTCGTGCGTGACCGGCTGGACCTGGGGTGAGTAGGTCGCGCCAGAATCTCTGGTCATGAGTGCTGAGCTGGCGGTGGACGATCCGTTCCTCACCGTGGTCGGCCAGGCGTCGGCGGTGGCACAACTGCGCGCCGCAGCGACCGCACCGGTGCACGCCTACCTGCTGGTCGGCCCGCGCGGTGCGGGCAAGCGTGCGCTGGCGCGCGCCTTCGCCGCGGTGTTGCTCGCCGACGGTGCTCCCGACCCCGCACGCGTCACGGCGTTGGCGATGGCCGAGGAGCATCCCGACCTTGTGGTCGTCGAACGCGTCGGTGCCGCGATCAGCGCCGACCAGGCTGACGAGGTGGTGCGCCTCGCCGGCCTGCGCCCGATCGAGGGGCAGCGCAAGGTCATCGTGCTCGACGAGTTCCACCTGATCGACGCCCGCGTCGGGCCGAAGCTGCTCAAGACGGTCGAGGAGCCGCCGGACGGCACGGTCTTCGTCGTGCTCGCCGAGCAGGTGACCCCCGAGCTCGTCACCGTCGCTTCTCGCTGCGTCCGCATCGACGTGGGGCCGCTGACCGCCGAGACGGTCGCGGCGGCGCTCGAGCGCGAGGGGATCGACGTCGATCGGGCCCATGCCGTGGCCGGTGTCGTCGGCGGCGACCTCGGCCGGGCGCGGTTGCTCGCCGCCGACCCTGGCCTCGACGAGCGCCGTCGCGCGTGGTGGTCCCTTCCCGACCGGCTGGACGGGACCGGTGCGGCCCTCGTCGCTGCCGTCGATGACCTGCTGGCGCGCATCGACGACGCACAGGCACCGCTGGACGAGCGCCACGCCGCCGAGCGTGCCGGACTCGAGGAACGTGCCGAGGCGATGGGGGAGCGCGGTGCGGGTCGCAAGGACCTCGAGGCGCGCCACAAGCGCGAGGCGCGCCGGCACCGCACCGATGAGCTCCGCTTCGGCCTCGGCGTGCTCAGCGCGCGATGCCGTGATGAGGCGGCCGTGGCGTCGGACGCCGTGCCGTGGCTGCGCGCCGCTCGCGCCGTGGATCACCTCCAGCACGAGCTGCGTCGCAACCCGAACGAACGACTCCAGCTCCAAGCTCTCTGCGTCCGCATCCGGCCCCCGGGCTGACGGCGCCTCACCAGTGCGGGGCCGAGGTGAGCAGCTCGACGAAGTCGGCCGCCGGAACGGCGGTGGCGAACAGGAAGCCCTGTGCCACATCGCAGCCGAGGGTCCGGAGGGCGGCGAGCTGCTCGGGGGCCTCGACGCCTTCGGCGCACGTCTCGATGCCCAACGCCCGCGCCATCTGCACCACCGCAGCGGCGACCGGTGAGCCGTCGGGCGCGCCGAGGGGCGATACGAACGCCCGGTCGATCTTCACGACGTCGACCGGGAAGCGGTGCAGGTAGCTGAGCGACGAGAAGCCCGTACCGAAGTCGTCGATGGCGAGCCGGACGCCGAGGGCCTTGAGCTCGCCGAGCACGTGCAGCGCCGCCTCGGCGTCGTCGATCAGCACCGACTCGGTGATCTCGAGCATCAGCGCCTCCGGAGCGACGGCGGCGTCGTGCAGCGCGGCGGCGACGACGGGCACCAGGTCGCGCCACGTGAGTTGGCGCGCCGAGAGGTTCACCGACACCCACACGTCCTCGTGGCCGGCGAGCCGACGCCACGTCGCCACCTGGCGCACGGCTTCTTCGATGACCCAGCGACCGATGCGCACGATGAGCCCGGTGTCCTCGGCGACGCCGATGAAGTCCTTCGGGAACACCAGGCCGCGGTCGGTGTGTTGCCAGCGCAGCAGCGCTTCGGCGCCGACGATCGTGCCGGCACCGACATCGATCTCGGGCTGGTAGTGCAGCTCGAGATCGCCCTGTTCGATGGCGAGGCGCAGGTCCCGGTCGACCCGCAGGTGCTCGACGGCACGGGTCTGCATGGCGGTGTCGTACACGGCCAGACGGTCGCCGCCGAGCTGCTTGGCCTCGAAGAGCGCGGCATCGGCCTGATGCAGCAGCGACTCGCTGGTCGATGTCCGGTCGGCGAGCGCCACCCCGATGCTGACGGTCAGGTAGATGTGGCCTTCGTCGAGCGCGAACGGTTCGTCGAGGGCGGCATCGATGCGGTCGGCGACGAACTGGACGTCGTCGAGCCCATGGACGTCGTCGAGCAGCACGACGAACTCGTCGGCGGCGAAGTGTCCGACGAAGTCCCCTTGGCGCACGAGGTTCTGCAACCGACCGGCGAATCGCACGAGCAGGCGGTCTCCCGAGGCGTGACCGAAGCTGTCGTTGACCACCTTGAACCGGTCGAGGTCGATGAACATCACCGCCACGCTCCCCCCGGGCCGGCGGTCGTCACCGTCGTGCGGCGGACCGACCTGCGCCAGGAGCTCGTCGAGGCGTTCGCCGATGGCGTGACGGTTCGGGAGCCCGGTCAGCTGGTTGTGGCGGGCCTGGTGGAACAGACGTCGTTGGAACCGATCACGTTCGATGGCGATGGACGCCAGGTGCGACGCCACGGCACCCACCTCCCGTTCGTGCGCGGTCGGCTCGCGGGTGGTGCCGTGCAACGTGATGATGCAGCCCAGCACTTCGTCCGTGCGGCTCTCGATGATCGGGCGCGCCCAACCGGACGCGACCCCGTGGGCAGCGAAGACCGATGCGGCGTCACTGGTGTACGGGCTGGTGGCGACATCGTCGACCACGATCGTCTCTCGGCCGAACACAGCGGCGCCGACACCACGGTCGGGGTCCAGACGCACACGCTCGAACAGGCGCACCACGGGTGGGGGCACCTGGCCTGGCGCGCCGGCGGTGAGGTGGTCGCCGGACTCGTCGAGCAGGTAGAGCGTCGTCGCCGCCTCGGCGTGGTGCTCGACCATGGCGACGATGGCAGGGAGCGTCTCGTCGAGCGGCGCGTCGCGCGCCACCAGCTCGAGGATGCGCGCCTCGTTCTGGAGCAGCATCTCGGCCTTGCGCACGTCGCTCACGTTGTTGGAGCTGATCACGATGCCTGCGACGCCCGGGTCGTCGAGGAGGTTCACGACCGAGTACTCGATGTGCTCGTAGTGGCCGTCGGCATGGCGGGTGCGGAAGACCTGGGTGAACTCGACGCCCGGGTGGGTCAGGACCTCGCCGGCGAGGGCGTCGGCGGTCGGTCGGTCGTCGGGGTGGATGAGGTCGAGCGCCGATATCCCGGCGCCCCACCACTCGGCGTCGTAGCCGAGCACGTCGCCGAACTGCCCGGTGGACTCGATGACGCGCAGGTCGGCGTCGAGCAGTGTGATCGTGTCGGAGATGTTCTCGAGCAGCCGCCGCCAGCGGTAGGACGCGTCCGCGAGGACGAGACGTGCCTGCTCGCGCTCGGTGACGTCGACGGCGAAGCACAGCACCGATGCCGGTGACCCGGCGTCGTCGGTGAGCATCGTGGCGGTCGTGAGGACGTGGCGCCGGGTGCCGTCCTTGCGCATCGGTTGGTAGGTGATGTTGCTCAACGGCGTGCCCTGCATGAGCAGCTCGACGCCGGCGAGGGTCTGCTCCAACTCGTCCGTGGGGATGAATGGGATGACCTCGCCGAGGATCTCGGCTTCGGTCCAGCCGAAGAGCTGCTCCGCCGCCGGGTTCCACGACGTGATCCGGCCGAGCAGGTCGACGGTGTAGACGGCGACCGGCGCCTCGATGATGGCCGCGCTGCGCAGACCGATCGAGGCAGCTGACGTGTCGATGCCCCGATGCAGCGGCGTCGCCCCCGTGATGCGGGCGACCCGCTCGGTCACAGCAGGCGGGACCTGCTGCTCACTCCCCATCGCCGCAAACCGTAGCCATCGGGCCGTCGATCTGCTTGTGGGAGCGGGGAGGGCGACTGCTAGATTTGTCGCCTCGCCCGAGTAGCTCAGTCGGCAGAGCGGCTCACTCGTAATGAGCAGGTCAGGAGTTCGATTCTCCTCTCGGGCTCCACTCGTTCCCCTCGCCGAGTGCGCGGCAACGCCCCTCCACGGTGCCGATCCGCGCACTCGACAGCCGTAGGCCGAGGCGTGCGAGGCTCTCCAGCCATGCCGGTGATGCCGGGTTGGAAGCAGCTGAGGGCGACCGACCTCGGTTGGGGTGACTACGGCGACATCTTGGTATCTGGGCTCACCTGGAACCTGGGCCGCGACGATGACGGGCGACTCCAACTGGAGCGCACCGGACCTTTTGTCCCACCGGTGACGACGCCATCGAGCGATCTCCTGGTTGTGGCCGAGGAGGCGCGGTCGGTGATCGAGGGGTCGGGTCTCGGCCCCTTCGAGTTCCGGCCGGTCACCCTCGCTCGGGTGGTGAACCTCCGATGGGAGGCGTGGGACTTGTCGGCGGACTGGCCCGAGCGGATGCCCGCGGGCGGCGAGCCCGAGAACTACGTCCTCCGACGTAAGGACTCGGCGGCGGCGCGGGCGGGGATGCCCGACGTGTTCGAGGTCGTCCTGCCGCATGTCGGCGAGACGATGCCGCCGACGACCCATGCGCCCGTGGTGCTGGCGGACCGGTTCCTGATCATGGCCCGAGATGAGGTCGGCGCTTGGTTCGTCGAACAGTGGCCGCGTTGGGTCGAGTTCGAGGACCATCAGTCCTGGTCAGAACACATCGCCACGAACGACGGGTAGCGCTCGTCAGCGGCCTCCGGGCTTCACCCTCATCGTCAGTTGCGGCGCCGCGAACGACGGCGCCGTGCGGCAGGTGCGTCGTCAGCACGGAATTGGTCGTGCAATCGGCGCGGCACTCCTCGAACATGGCGGACGTGCGTGAAACGCAGCAGACGCCGAGGCCTGAATGGGTCGCTGCTTGGCTGGCCCTCCACGACCTGCCGACCGAGGAGGTGCCGATGTGGGCAGCCTGGTGGCTGGTGGAGGGCTTTGACGGTCTGCAACTGCGTCTCCTTGCAGGCTTGCCCGGCGATGACCCGTTCGAGGTCCGGGCCGTGTTGCCCGATGCACTGGCCGAGATGGGCGTCGAGATCCCCGACGCGCCCGCCGCCAGGCGTGTCGTCTTCGAAGGGCTGGCGGCGCGCTGCCTGTCGGGGCGCTTGTCGGAGCGGGAGGTCGCGCAAGCCGTCTGGAGGGTGTACGTGGACCGTGACTACGCCCCCGAGGTATGGGACGAGCCGCTGGGAGTCGTCGGAGCGATGGATGACGAGTGGGATGCCAGCTGGGGCCGCGACGATCGTCAGCTTCGTCGAGCGGTTCGAATGGCGTGCGAGGCGCAACTCCGCTCGTGAGGACGCGAAATCCCGGGCACGATCTGGGTGTCTGGTGCCGCATTCGGGTCGGCAGAACGCGCTGCCCTGACGTGCTGCAGCGATCTTGAGGAGACGCTGACCTTTCGTTGCCTTTCGGTATGGGTCGTCCGGCTCAATTCGCGAGAAATGCACCGACCAGACCTGAACCCCGCCAGGATGCTGTGGCAATCTCGCGGGACGGCCAATGAGGCGGCGGCGCTTCCTGGCTCCCCAAAGACGGGTCCGATCGGGCCCATCGGCAAGCAGAACAGGTCGGAAAGATGCGGCACCATCTTCGCCGGGGCGGCGCGCTCAGCGCGCTCGCCCTGATCTCAACGGTATTCGTCATTGGCCTCGCGGCTCCGCCGGCGCAGGCCGCACCTGGGCCGAATCCGGTGCTGACCATGTACGTCCCGATGTTCGAGGACGACTACATGGAGGCCCTGCGATCGATCGATACGGGCGCGCCGAACCCGATCGGTACGACGGCCCGCACGACGATCTCCATCACCGCGTCGGCGCCGAACACGGTCATCTACTACGACCAGTGGGAGAACGGCTTCGAGGGCACGATCAACGATCCGCTCCAGACGACCGGTGGTGGCCGCACCGTCGTCTGGGGTGACGGCAACACCTCGAACGGCGACGTTGGGCTCTTCTGCACCCGGTGCGCCGCTGCCGGCACGGACGTCATCCCCGCCGGTGGTGTCATCACGCTGAACAACACGTTGCTGCCGGACGGGTCGGGTGCCATCGCCACGGCCCCCGGTCCGGTGACGACGCCGCGCGTGAGCTCGACCGTCTACTGGGACGGCCGCGACAAGATCGCCTCGACCCGCGCCCTGACCGTGTCGCAGGCCGGTTGGGGTCAGGCCAACGCCCTTGCCTCGGGCGCCGTGTCGGCGTTCGACACCAGCCGCTGGGGCAACCAGTACGTCGTCCCGATCGGGCAGGACTCGGCCTTCATCGGCGGATCGGACCCGTCCGAGTACACGGCGCTGATGGTGATGGCCAAGGAGGCCAACACCCACATCCTCATCGACGGCAACGACGACGGTGACTACGTCGACGCCATCGACCGCGACGTGTACCGCAACGAGGGCGAGACGGTCTTCGTCGATGGCGGCATCCTCGAGGGCGCCACCGTGCTGACCTCGAAGCCGGTGCAGGCCGACATGTTCGTCGGCGACATCGACGCCGACTACGAAGTCTCGGCGCTCGAGCTGATCCCATCGGGCCAGCAGGCGAACAGCTACCTCATCCCCGCCGCCACCTACTCGGCCAACTACGAGACCGTGGTCTACCTCTACAACCCGAATGCGTCGGCGATCACGGTCTCGACGCAGACGTCGTCGGGCACGACCAACACGAACGTCCCGGCGGGCGTGTCCGTGCCGATCGAGCTGAACGCCCCGATCGGCGGCGCAGCAGTGATCTCGTCGACCTCGCCCTTCTTCACCCAGGCCCTGATCGGCGCCAGCTCCGGCAACGGCGGCAGCGCCGATGCCTCGGCCGACTACGACTGGGGCTTCGCACCGGTGCCGACGAGCTACCTGACGCCGACGGTGGTCGTCGGCTGGGCGCCCGGCTCCCAGGACGGCACCGACACCAACGCCAGCGCGGTGTGGATCTCGTCGCAGACCGCCGCCACCGTGTACGTCGACTTCGACGGCGACCCGACGACCGGCTCGAACTTCTACCCGTCGAGCACCCTGTGCTCCTCGTCCGAGCAGTACGACGTCGCCATCTCGATCGCCGCGCTCGAGTCACGCCGCATCGTCGACACGGACGGTGACATGACCGGTGCCCGCATCACCACGTGCGACTTCGCCAAGCCGATCGCCGCCGCCTACGGCGAGGATCCGGCCAACGCGCCGACCGGCTTCCCGGGCCTCGACCTCGGCACGGCCATCTTCCCGGCGTCGTCGCTGATCAACGCCAAGTCCGTCGCCCTGTGGAACGACGACGACGGTGACGGCGAGGCCGATCCCGGCGACGTGCTGGAGTGGTCGCTGCAGCTCTCGGGCGGCGGCGCAACGACGCTCACCAACATCGTGATCGCCGACAACCTGCCGCCGGGGGTGACCTACGACTTCGGCACGACGTCAGTCGACCTCGTCCCGGTCGCGGACAACATCGTGCCGCCGAGCGCGACGGAGTTCCCGCTCGACGAGGGCGGCATCGGCCTCGGCTCGCTGGCACCGGGTGCCTCGACGACCATCCGGTTCCGCACGGTCATCGACGACCCGTTCACCTTGCCGTCGGGTGTGATCTCGAACTCGGCCTGCGGCGACTCCGATCAGTCGGTCACCTGCAGCATCGGCGAGATCCCCGTCGAGCAGCCGGCCGGGATCTCGGACCGGGTGTGGATCGACCTCGACGGCGACGGCATCCAGGACGCCGTCGAGGTGGTCGGTGTCGTCGGTGTCAGGGTGAACCTCTACCTCGATGCGAACGGCGATGGCACCCCCGATGGTGGCGTGATCACCTTCACGGGGACGGACAGCAACGGCCTGTACAGCTTCACCGGCCTCGACCCGACCCCGAACTACATCGTGGAGTTCGTCCGGCCCGATGCCCGGCCGTTCAGCCCCGCGAACCAGGGCGCCAACGACAACGTCGACTCCGACGCCAACGTGTCCACCGGTCGCACCGGCACGCTCGACGTGGTCGGCGGCCAGACCCGCACCGATGTCGACGCTGGCCTGCAGCCGACGGCCACCATCTCCGACTTCGTCTGGACGGACACCAACAGCAACGGCCAGCAGAACGTCGGCGAGCCCGGCATCGACGGGGTCACGGTCCGTCTCTACGCCTCGACCGATCTGGTGACGCCGATCGCCCTGACGACCACGGCGGGAGGAGGCCTGTACAACTTCTCCGGACTCGATCCGAGCATCAACTACGTCGTCGAGTTCGTGAACCCGGGTGGCCGCCTCTTCACGACGGCCGACACCGGTAGCGACACGACCGACTCGGACGCCAACACCACCACCGGCCGCACCGGGACGATCAACCCCGCGCCCGGCCAAGTGATCACCAACGTGGACGCCGGCTTCCTGCCCCCGGCCATCACCATCGACAAGGTCTCCGACGCCGGTGCCGATGTGGCACCCGGTGACACGCTCACCTACACGATCACGGTCAACAACCCTGGGCCCGGCACGCTCAACAACGTCATCGTCACCGACACGCTGCCGACGGGCCTGACCTGGCAGTCGACGTCGGTACAGGCGCCGGTGAGCACGACCGTCGGGAACTACGCCGACGACTTCGAGTCCAACGGATATGCGGGCTCGACCGGCGCCACCGCCTGGTCGGGCGACTGGATCGAGACGGACGACTCCGGCACGGCGCCGGTGCAGGACACCGGTGATGTGCGCAACACCTCGAACTTGACCAGCCGCCGCCTGCACTTCCAGAAGGGCAACGACACCGGTCTCGAGTCGATCGCCCGTGTCGCCGGCGACCTCAGCGGCGCATCCGCCGTCACGGTGTCGTGGGACTGGCGCTGCCAGTCGATGGAGAACGGCGACATCATGAACGTCGAGATCCGGCCCAACGGGTCGGCGGCGTGGCAGCCGATCGCCCAGTACGCCAACGGCGCCGACTGCGACACCGCGGCGTTCGACAACGACGCCGTGACGCTGACGTCGGGTCAGTGGGGTACGGCCACCGAGATCCGGTTCCGCCAGAGCGGTTCCTGGGCCGGCGGATCGAACGACCAGTTCCGCGCCGACAACGTGACCATCACGGGCACGACTCGTTCGACGTCGACCTACGCCGGGTCGGCACCGTCGACGCTCACCACCATCCCGAACCTGCTCAACGGCGAGTCCGCCACGATCACCGTCGTGACCGTGGTCGACGACCCGCTGTCGACGAGCGTCGTCGACTTCGACAACACGGCCACCGCCGATCCCGACGAGACGCCGCCGGTGAGCGACGACGTCGTCGACCCGGTGGCGCCCGGCGTGATCTCCAACTACGTCTGGGTCGACCTCGACGGTGATGGCATCCAGGACGGATCCGAGTCGGGTGTCAACGGGGTGACGGTCGAGCTGTACGACAGCACGGGTACGACGCTGCTGCAGACGACAACCACCGCCGGCGCCGGCAACTACGCCTTCACCGTTCCGGCAGGCACGTATGTCGTGAAGTTCGTCCCGCTCGCGGGCAGCGTGCTCACCGCGCCCAACCGCGGTGGCGACGACAACCTCGACAGCGACGCCAACCCGTTCAGCGGCTTCACCGGCGGGATCACCGTCGCCGCAGCCGAGGTCCGTACGGACATCGACGCCGGCATCACGCTGCCGGGCAGCATCGGCGACACCGTCTACGTCGACCTCGACGGCGACGGCACCCAGGACCCGCCCGAGACCACGGGCGTCCCGAACGTCGACATCGACTTGACGTACGACCTCGATGGCGACGGCACCTGTGACACCGTCGTGCTGCAGTCGGCCACCACGAACGGCAGCGGCACCTACAACTTCACGAACCTGCCGCCGGGGACGTGGTGCGTCGAGCTCGACGAGACCACCCTGCCGCCGAGCGCCACGGTGACGTCGCCCAACCCGGTGACGCATCTGCTCACGCCGAACGAGACGTACCTCAACGCCGACTTCGGCATCGAGCTTCCGGCCGTGATCTCCGACCGGGTATGGATCGACATCGACGCCGACGGCATCCAGGACCCGTCCGAGGCCGGCCTCGACGGCGTGACGGTCGAGCTGTACGACAGCACCGGTACGAACCTGTTGCAGTCGACCACGACGGCCGGCGGGGGCTTGTACTCCTTCACGGTGGCGCCCGGTACCTACGTGGTGATCTTCGACCAGCCGTCCGGCTACGACTTCTCGCCGCAGGACCAGGGTGGCAACGATGCCCTCGACTCGGACGCCAACCCGACCACCGGCGCCACGGCGCAGATCACGGTGACCTCGGGTCAGACGCGCACTGATGTCGACGCAGGCGTGTACGACCCGTCCGGCCTCGGTTCGATCGGTGACACGGTCTTCTACGACGCCAACGGCAACGGCAGCTTCGACACGGGCGAGGGCCTCGCCGGCGTCGAGGTCACGGTCACGTGGGCCGGCCCTGACGGCAACCTCGCCACGGCGGGCGACAACCAGGACTACGTCGTGACGACCGGTCCCGGCGGGACTTACCTGGCCGACCTGTTGCCAGCCGGCAACTACTCGGTCACGGTGAACACGGCGACGCTGCCGTCCGGGCTGACCACCAACACGGTGGATCCCAACGGGGGCAACGACTCCACGTCGACGCTGGCGCTGGCCGCGGGCGAGGATCGTCTCGACCAGGACTTCGGCTACGTCGGTGCGGGCTCGATCGGCGACACGATCTTCCACGACGTCAACGACAACGGCTCGCCCGACGGCGGCGAGGGCCTCGCCGGTGTCGACGTGACCGTCACGTGGGCCGGCGTCGACGGCGACATCAACACTGCCGGGGACAACGTGTCGATCACCACGACGACGGGTGCCGGTGGCACCTATCTCGTGTCCGGCCTGCCGGCCGGCACCTTCACGGTCACGGTCGACACCGCAGACCTGCCGTCGGCGTTGACCATCAACTCGGTCGATCCGGACGGTGGCAGCGACTCGACGTCGACGCTGACGCTCGTGCCGCTGGGCTCCAACCTCGATCAGGACTTCGGGTACCGGCGTCCGAACTCGCCGCCGGTCGCCCTCATCGACGACGCCTCGGTCTGCGCCAACACCCCGATCTCGATCTCGGTGCTGGCCAACGACTCGGACGCGGACCTCGACACGCTGACGCTGGTGAGCGTCTCGACGTCGGCCGCTGGTCGCACGCCGACGATCGCGGGGAGCGACATCTCGTATTCGCCGCCGTCGAACTTCACGGGCGTGGACGTGTTCACGTACGTCGTGACTGATGGGTACGGCGCCACGACGACGGGCACGGTGACGGTCACGGTCGGGAGCTGTGGCCTCGTGGCGAACGACCGGATGTACTTCATCGGACTCGGCGGTGACACCGGTCCTGGGCCGGGGCCGGGCTACTACGACCGCATCGTCTCGGTGAACCAGCTGCGGTTCTCTGGCCAGCAGCTCGTCATCCGCCTGCGCGACGGCTTCGTGCCCCAGCCGGGCGACACGTTCGACATCTGGACTGCGCCGGCGATGTCGGGCCACTTCGCCAAGATCTACGGCCGAGTCATGCCCAACGGCGTGGTGCTCCAGGTCAAGATCCTCCCCGATCGGGTCCGTCTCGTGGCGGTGCGGGGACATCGGGTGACCGACGACGGCGACGTCGTCGACGCCAACGTGGGAGACGGCACCTGCGCCACTGCGGACGGCGTGTGCACGCTGCGCGCCGCAGTGCAGGAGTCCAATGCGCTGGCCGGCCCCGACGGCATCGTCGGTCTCGCCAACCAGACGACCGACCTGGCCATCAGCGGTGCCGAGGAGAACCTGGCCGCCACCGGTGACCTGGACATCACGGGCGACACCACGCTCGTCGGGCAGGGCTCGATCGTCGATGCGAACGACCTCGACCGCAGCCTGCACGTCACGGCGACGGGCGCGTTGGACGCCAATGACCTCACGCTGCGCGATGGCATCGCCTACGGCGTGGTGCCTGGCGCCGGTGCGGTGTTCAACGACGGCGGTGCGCTGACGCTGACCGACGTGGTCCTCACCGACAACGAGGGCCTGATCGGCGGTGGTCTCGGCACGGTCGGCGGCACCACGACCCTGAACCGTGGGGTGATCACCGGGAACCGGGCCGCGTACGGTGGCGGCGTGGGTGCCTTCGGACCCACGGTCCTCGACGCGGTGCTCGTCGAGGGCAACGACGCCTCGGCCGGCGGTGGCGGCATCGGCGTGAGCCCCGCCGCCTCGGTGACGGCACGTGAGGCGACGATCCGCGACAACGACGCAGTCCAAGGCGGCGGCATCGGCGTGTTCGGTGGCGGGAGCGCCACGCTCACGCGCACCGCTGTGACCGGCAACCGGGCGACCTCGGTCGGCGGCGGCGTCTATGCCGAGGGATCGGTCACCATCGCCGACGCTCGCGTGAGCGCCAACCTGGCGCCGAACGGGGCGGGCCTGCGTACCGGTACCACGACGGCCATCGATCGCACGACGATCGACGCCAACGTCGCCTCGGTGCGCGGCGGCGCCATCGAGAACTTCGGCTCGCTGAGCCTCACCGCCGTGACCATCGACGCCAACGTTGCTCCCGATGGTGCCGCGCTGGCGCAGGTGGCCGGTTCCGCCACGCTGGTCTCGGTCACGGCCGTGGCGCAGCGGGCGACAGGCGTCGGCGGTGGTGCCCTGCTCGACACCAGCGGGACGCCCCTGTCGCTGATGAACTCCATCGTGTCCGACAACGTGGCCGGTGCTGCCTGCTCGACCTCGATCGTTGGCCTCACCTCAGGCGGATGGAACCACATCGGAGACGCCAGCTGCGGGCTGAGCGGGACCGCGGACGTCAACGGCGGCACCGCTGGATTGGGGCCGCTGACGATCAACGGCGGCTACGCTCCCACGCACAAGCCGGGCGCCGGCGCCCCGGTGACGAACACGGGTGCCACGAGCGGCTGTGGAGCCAAGGACCAGCGGAACTACCCCCGCCCGCGTGGTGGAGCCTGCGAGAAGGGTGCCATCGAGCTGTGAACCCGCCAGAACTGAACCCTTCCCCGTCTGGCATCGGCCGCCGTTCCCTGCTCAAGGGCGCGGCGGTCGGCACCGTCGTGGCCTGGGCTGCGCCGCAGGTCTTGTCGATGACTGCGGCAGCGGCGCAGAGCGCTGCGTGCATCCCAGACGGCCTGCCGTGGTCGGACTTCGATGTCGACGTCGACAACCTCGACACCACGTCGTTCGACGCGCCGCTGGCGTCGGGAGGCGTCGTCAACGTGGCCTTCAGCGACGCCGGCATCGGTGCAGGTGTCGCCACGGCGGGTTACGCCACGGTGGCCCCGCTCGGCGCGGTGGGGACGAGCTTCGTCGTCCTCGAGATGAACGCCTCGGTTCCAGGCGAGTTCTGCGAGCTCGTGTTGACCTTCAGCGACCCGGTCGAGCAGCTGGCGTTCACGCTGCTCGACCTCGACCGCGGTTTGGGGAACTGGCAGGACGTGGTCCTGCTCGAGGCGACCTACCTCGGCAACGCTGTCACCCTCAACCCTGCCGACTACGGCTTCGACAACACCTTGATCCAGCACGACGACGTTCCGCTGATCCCGCCCAAGACGGGCGATCAGTTCACGGCGATCACCGATCAGTCCGGTATCGGCAACGGCACGGCGAACACCGTGCCGGATGCCAACGTGTCGATCAACTACCCGGGCACGCTCGACACGCTCACCATCCGCTACCTCGCTGGGCCGTTGCAGGCGAACCCGCAGCCGCAGCAGATCGGCATCGGTGATCTCACGTTCTGCGTGTTCCCCTGATCTGGTCGGCTGTCTGGTCCAGAAAGCGCGTGACAGCGGCCCGAGCGCGCGGTATGCTCGGGGCCTCTATCCGAAGGTGCACGATTGATGGGGACCCCCCAGGGGGTCCCCATCGTCACTTTTCGACCCGGGTCCGGCAGCCTGGGATCGGGCAGGTGGCGGGGTAGGGTGCTCCCCGTGGCAGATCAGGCGACCTTCGCCGACCAGGCGATGCCCTTCATGGACCAGCTCTACGGGGCGGCGATGCGCATGACGCGCAACCCAGCCGACGCCGAGGATCTCGTCCAGGAGACGTACCTGCGGGCGTACCGGGGCTTCGGCTCGTTCCAGGACGGCACCAACCTCAAGGCGTGGCTCTACCGCATCCTCACGAACACCTTCATCAACTCGTACCGGTCCAAGAAGCGCCGGCCGGACGAGACCGAGTTGGACGAGGGCGAGGACCTGTACCTGTACCGACGGCTCGGCGGGCTCGAGGCGGCGCGGGTCGGTCGTTCTGCCGAGGACGAGCTGATGGACTTCTTCACCGACGGCGAGGTGAAGGACGCCATGGACGCGCTGCCCGAGCAGTTCCGGGTGGCGGTGCTCCTCGCCGATGTCGAGGGGTTCTCCTACAAGGAGATCGCCGAGATCCTCGACATCCCGATCGGCACGGTGATGAGCCGGCTGCATCGCGGAAGAAAGGCGCTGCAAAAGCAGTTGTACGAGTTCGCCAGCGATCGGAACCTCGTCGGGGACCCCTCCCCCGACGGCTCGGCAGGAGCGGCCGAGCCTTCTCCGGCGCTGGTGGAACCGTGAGCAGTCGAGCGGGTGACGAGATGGACGACCACAGCGCAGGACACGGCAAGGGCCACTGTCAGGAGGCGATCGCCGAGCTCTACACCTTCCTCGACGGCGAGCTGACCGAGGAGCGCCGTCTGGTGATCCAGGAGCACCTCGACGACTGCAACCCGTGCTTGGAGGCCTTCGACTTCGAGGCGGAGCTGCGCATCGTCATCCAGCACCGATGTCGCGAGTCCGTGCCCGACGATCTGCGCCAACGCATCGCCTCGGCGCTCACCGACCCGGCCGTGCTCGATCAGATGGCCGACCCGCCGACGCCGGGGCTCGCCGGCGCCGATTCCTGATCGCCCGGGACGAGGTTCTAGGATTCCCCGCCATGACCCTCGCTGTCGTGTGGCACTACTGGATCGCGGTGGCGCTCGCCATCCCGGCGATCCTGCTCGTGATCGGAGTGATCATCGGGTACCTGTACAAGGTGAAGATGCCTCAGTACCCGAAGAAGTGAGCCGGCACGGCCGATGACCGGGGCGGTCGACTGGGAGCTCGCCGAGCGGGTCGCCGTCCGGGTGTCGGGCCGGGAGCCGTTCAGCCAGTCGTACCACTACGACTCGCTCGAGCCCGACTTCGTCCGGTTCACGGCCGAGGCGGAGGAGCTCGTCGCCCTCGAGACCGGGCTCCGATCGCTCGCAGGACCGGCCCGCGCTCGGGTGGTCGACCGCCAGAGCTGGGTGCGAGCGAACATCGCGTCGTTCCAGCGGTTGCTGCGCCCGCTCGTGGCGAAGTTCGAGGACAAGGTGACGGCATCACCGCTCGGGCCGGTCGCTGCCAAGGCCGCCGGCGCCGAGGTCGGCGTCCTGCTCGGGTGGATGTCGGGTCGGGTGCTCGGCCAGTACGACCTGCTGGTCATCGAGGAGGAGAACCCGCACGACCAGGACATCGTCTACTACGTGGGTCCCAACGTGTTGGCGCTCGAGAAGCTCTACGCCTTCCCGCCCGAGGAGTTCCGGCTGTGGCTGGCCCTGCACGAGGTGACGCACCGGGCGCAGTTCACCGGCGTGCCGTGGATGCGCCAGCACTTCCTCGGGCTGGTCGAGCAGGCCGTCGGCGCCGTCGACCCTGACCCGAAGCGGTTGATCAACGCGCTCGGCCGCGTCACCGACTCGATGCGCACCGGCACGAACCCCCTCGAGGGCGGGATGATGGCGCTGGTCGCCAGCGACGAGCAGCGCGTGGTGCTCGACCGCATCGGCGGACTGATGAGCCTGCTCGAAGGCCACGGTGACGTGACGATGGATCGGGCCGGCGCCGGCAGGATCCCGGCGGCGGAGCGCTTCGGTCGGGTCCTCAAGGAGCGCCGCAACGCGGCGCAGGGGCTCCAGCGCCTCTTCCAGCAGCTCATCGGGCTCGAGGCCAAGATCGCCCAGTACGAGCAGGGCGAGCGCTTCATCGAGACCGTCGAGCGCGAAGGGGGCGCATCGCTGCTCGCCGAGGCCTGGGTCAGCCCGGACCATCTGCCGACGCTGGAGGAGATCCGCCAACCGGCGCGCTGGATCGATCGTGTCCGCCCGGCGGTCGCCTGACCTGCGCGAGGCACTCGGCGCCCCGTGGGTCGGCGAGCTGGTGGACCGATGCGCCTTCGATCCGCCGGGGTCGGTCGTGCGGTGCGGCGTCTCCGGTGGCGCTGACTCCACGGCCCTCGCCGTGCTCGCCGTGGCCGCCGGGTGCGACGTGACGATCGTGCACGTCGACCACGGGCTGCGCCCGGACAGCCACGTCGATGCGACGGCCGTGACGCGCTTGGCGGCGCGGCTCGACGTCCCCGCTCGGTGCGTGCGGGTCGACGTGGCACCCGGCGCCAACCTCGAGGCGCGCGCTCGCAAGGCCCGGCACGAGGTGCTGGGTCGGGACGCGCTGTTGGGCCACACCGCCGACGATCAGGCCGAGACGGTGCTGCTGGCGCTGCTGCGCGGCGCGGGCGTGCACGGCCTTGCCGGCATGCGACCCGACCGGCGCCGCCCGCTGCTGGGGTTGCGACGTACCGACACGGAGGCCGTGTGCGAACGGCTGGGGATCACCCCGGTGCACGACCCGTCCAACTCCGATCCGCGGCACCGGCGCAACCG
>CAZYKR010000036.1:0-22489 GCA_964648005.1 uncultured Iamiaceae bacterium | reverse complement strand
GTACACGGCATAGAGCACCAGCGTGGTCACCAGCAGCACCGAGCCGAGCGCGGCGGAGCACGACGGTTACCTGGAGCTGTGCCGGGCCGTCAGCGAGCAGACGGCCCAGCGGTGGCGACGACATCTGGCGGCATCGAGCCCGGCACAGCGCACGCAGCTGCTGTTCCGCATGCTGCGGATCGCCGGCGGGCCGTACTGGTTGCTCGGCACCAAGGGCGCGACCCCCGTCCGGCTGGCGGTCACCGACACCCGCAGCTGGCGGGAGCGGTTCGTGCTGCGCAAGCTCACCCTCGCCGATGCCCACGCCGGTCAGCCCCAGGTGAACTGGCGCGCCGAGATCGCCGACGGCGACCAGCGACACGTCGTCGACGGCTACTGCGAGATCCGGTGGTCCCACGGCAAGCTGCAGGGTCATCCCGAGTGCAAGGTGCAGGTGACGACGCCGCTCGCCGACATCCCCGGGTACGCACCGCTGCGCTGACCGTCGTCTCGGACGGCGCTGGCCTCGCCGCCCGAAACCCGCTCGCACCCTCCGGCGATGCGCGCCATCGTGGGGCCTGCAGGTTCGTGACCCCCTGGTGCCGACGCCGGTCGGAGCGGTCGCCTCCCGATCCTCCACGGAAGGCCGACCACATGTCCCCCGACCCGATCACGGCGCCGCCGCACCACGGCCCTGGCGCCCCCACCGCCATGGCCCAGTTCATGGACCTCATGGCCGACGATCCCTACCAGGCGCCCACACTCGCCTGCTTCCCCGAGCAGGCAACCGACGGTCGCATGGTCGCGCTCGTCGAGCTCCACGACCCCAACCCCGTCGACAGCATCATGGGCATGGCGCTCGGCGAGCTGTTCGCCGCCGTCGCCTTCTGCGGGTCCGGTCGCGCCCGCCCCCTCCCCGACTGCACCTATCCGGTCGCCGACGGCGAGGAGATGCGCATGATGCACGGCGTGGCGATCGACGGCTCCTGGGAGTCGTTGTATTGGCACAGCGCCCTCGGCGGGACTCGTTGCAGCGGTACGGCGAACGACCCCGCCTGCGGCCACATCGACGACGTGCTCCGGCGGGCGCTCGGCCTGCCCACGGCACCGCCGGCGGTCTCCACCGCGCACTTGTGGGCATCGATGTGGTGCCGCCTCGTCGAGTACGCCGCCGCAGCCAGCGACGAACCGCTCGGCTGGGACACCGCCGTCCGGCTGCACCCGGCCATCATCGACGGCGATGACGGACCGGTCGACCCCGACGGCCCACTCGGCACCTGCCAGGTCGTGACGGCCGCCGCGGCGTACGCCAACCGCCACGACTGGTCGAGTGTTCGGGCCATCGCCCAGGCCAACGCCGACGCTGAGCCGGCCGGTGCCCCGCCGTACGATCGGCACGCGTCCTGGCTCGATGACGGCTCCTACAGCCGCTATGTGCTCGAAGAGCGCCCGCCGCTCGGCCAGCACATCGATCGCATCGCCGCCACCGCCGAGCGCCGCTGGGATGACCGTTCCGCGCAGCGACTGCGCGCCGACCTGCTCGCCATGGTCGAGGCGTTCGGCCTCGACCCATGGTGCGACCCTCGCCTCCCGTGGGGCTGATGGCCCGGTCGCCGGCCGAGCGTCACGGCCGCGGCAGCTCGGCGGCGGGCCCGTCGGCGAAGGACGCCGCGATCTGCGCCCGACGTTCGTCCGGCAGGGTCGCCCAGTCGTAGTAGGACCCCCCGATGGCTCCGACCGCCGCCAACGACTCGGCGAACAGGGTGACGTCGCGCTCCGTCACCAGGTCGCCGATGCCGCCGATCGGCGCCACCAACGCATCCGGGTCGCCGAGGTTGGCGCGCAGGCGGTCGACGCTCTCGGTCACGAACGCACCGCCGTCACCGTACGGCTCGTCCCGGAACGTCCAGTAGGCCATCGGCATCCACACGTCGTAGTACGGCGCCAGGTCCCGGTACGGGAAGCTCGGCCAGTACCGGGGGTTGACCACCTCGATCTGCACGGCCGGCAACACGATCGCCGCCACCGGGACGTCGCCTGCCAACTCGTCGATGCGACGCGACAGCTCGACGAGCCGTTCGTTGCGCTCATCGACGTCCTCGACACCGTCGGTCCACTCGATGTCGATGCCGATGCCGTCGAATCGATGGCCCGACGCCTCGAAGTCGAGGATCTGGCGCACGCGCTCGAGGTCGCGGTCGAGATCGCCCAGGTGCGGGAGGTACCAGCCGACCACCCGCATGCCGCGTCGGTGGGCGTTGACCAGGAAGCTCCGCAGCCCCGCCCGGTCGACGATGCCGTCGGGCGACTGGTCATCCCAGCGTGTCGCTTGCACGAACACGGTGCGCACGCCTCGGTCGGCCATGGCGTCGGCGTCGGCACCGGAGAGCGGCGGTGGGTCGCCGGCGTACCGGTCGACGAAGTCGAACACGTCGACCCACGTCCCGAGCCCGGCGTAGGCCTCGAGGTCGCGCGGCCCCTGGGCCTGCGACGCGCCCACGGTCAGTTCCGCCATCGCCGGCGCCGGCGCCACCGACTCGCCGAAGGCGAGGCTGCATCCGGCCAGCGACCCCACCAGCACCGCGGCGAGCGCCACAACGCGACGGGAGCGCCGGTCGGTTCGAGGTCGGACGAGGCGGCGCACGACAGCCAACGGTACCGACGGGTGCCCCGGCGCAGGTGGCGCGCCCGCCGCCGGGCTCCGACGGGCCCCGTGCCACACTCGACCGATGGCACACGACCACGTCCTGGCTCCCGACCCATCGACCTTCGAGCCGCTTCCGACCGATCGGGCCGAACGGTGGAGCCGGTTCGGCTCCTGGGACCGGACGTTCTTCCCGTCGTTCGTCGGCCTCCGCCTCGACGAGGTGCGCCTCGGCTACGCCCGCATGACCCTGCCCTACCGGCCCGAGCTCGACCAACCGGCCGGGGTCGTGCACGGAGGTGCCATCGCCACGCCCATCGACACGGTCGTCGTCCCGGCGGTGGGCGCCGCCCATGACGAGGTGCCGATCATGCTCACGCTGAGCATGACCATCGACTACCTCGGCGCCATCCGCGGTGAGGACGCCACCGCCGAGGGCTGGGTGGTTCGGCGCGGCAGATCGATCAGCTACTGCCAGGCGCTGGTGCGCAGCGCGTCCGGTGCCGTCGCCGCCACGGGCAGCCTCGTGTACAAGGTGACGGCGATCGGCTGACCACCGGGACGCGGGCAGCGACCCGAAATCGGTTGTGCGGCTGCCAACACCGCACCTACCTTCCGGTCGCCGGTTCCCCGGACTCGTCGCTGCGGCGACCTCCTTCCATCCCCGCCAACGGAGGTCGCCATGTCCGCTCGCCCTCGCGCTCGCCGGCGCGCCGCTGCCGCCACGGCCCTCGCCGTGCTGGGCGGCATCGCCACGCTCGTCACCACCGACGCCGACCGGGCGTTGGCCGTGGTCGAACACCGGTCGGGCTTCGACGCCACGGTGCTCGGCTGGACCAGCTGGTACGGCAGCTACGGCCTCGGTGATCAGGGACTCGGGTGGTGCATCGACCACGGCCTGCTCGCCCCCGACGCGGCCTACGGCTACGTGCCGATCGTCCCGCCGATGGACGAGCGCACCGGTGCCGCCGTGAGTTGGGTTGTCGCCGCGGGCGAGTTGGCCGACCGACCCGGCGCCGCGGCCATCATGCTCGTGCTGCACGACCTGATGGGCGCCACGTATCCGTTCGGTCGCCTCGACGTCGATGCCCTGGGGCTGGCCAACCTCGGCGGCTTCGGCGGCGCCGAGGCGGCGGTGCTCGATCGTGCTCGGGCGTTGAAGCGGTGGGGGCTGGCGCACGCCGGCCTGCGCGGCCCCTACCGCATCGACCTCGAAGCCGACGCCGTCGCCTCCGGCGCGGTGGGCGAGGTGCGGGGCGCGCTCGTCGACCGCGACGGCCGACCGATCAGCGGCATCGCTGTGGCGCTGGCGGCGTCGGGCGAGCTCCAGGACCGCACGGTCGTCACCGACGATGCCGGCCGCTTCCACACCTCCGCCAGGGCGATCGAGGGTGCCAACGCCTTCTTGGCCCGCGCCACGTTGCCCAGCCCGACCCCACGCATCCTGGCCCCGACGCGCGCCGCAGCGCAGCGGATCGCCCAGCCGAGCTTCGCCGATGCGATGGGTGGCACGGCCTTCGCCCTGCCACCGTCGACGACGACCAAACATCCACCGACGACCCCACCGACGACCGCACCGCCAACCGTGACGTCGACGACCGTCCCCAGCACGTCCACGAGCACGTCGAGCACGACGTCGACGACCGTCCCCAGCACCTCGACGACCGTCCCCAGCACGTCCACGACGCCCACGTCCAGCACGACGACGACCGCTACCGTCCCGCCGTCGAGCACGACACCGCCGCCGTCGGTCCCGCCCGGCGCCACCTCGCCACCCGCCATCGCGCTGCCGCCACCCGCCGCGCCGCAACTGCCGGTGACCGGGTCCTCGAGCGCGCCGTTGGCGCTGGTGGGGCTGGGGCTCGTCATCAGCGGCGGTGCGGTCGTCTCGACGGCGCGGCGACGTGATGGCCGGTGGCGCCGACGCTCCACCGTGTGACGTGCCAGGCTGTCCCGCCGTGGAGATGACCAAGACGCACACGTTCGCCGCACCGATCGATCAGGTGTGGGCCATGTTCCGAGACCGCGACGCCCACGTCGCCAAGTTCACGTCGATGGGCCACCGCGACATCGAGGTCCTGGCCTTCGACGCCGACGACGACCACGTCCGCATCGAGGTGCGCCGCGTCGTCGACATCGACGTCCCCGGATTCGCCCGCAAGGTGATCAAGCCGGCGAACACCGTCACGTCGGTCGACGAGTGGCAGCGCAACGACGACGGGACGTGCAGCGGCCGCTACACGGCCGACACCGGCAACCCGGTCGAGATCGCCGGCACGACGCTCATCCGCGCCAACGACGACGGCACGACCCACTACGAGGTGACGGTGTCGATCTCGGTCAACGTCCCGCTGATCGGCGGCAAGATCGCCAACTTCGCCAAGGGCGACGTCGAGAAGCAGATGCGCGACGAGTTCGCCTGTGGCGACACCTGGCTGGCCGAGCACGGCGCCTGATCGGCGTCGCACCCCGCGGGCGATGCCCATGACACCCTTGCCAGGCGCGCCGACAGGCAACGCGTCTTGTTGTCACCGGGACGGCCAGGTATCGACGACGCGCGACCACCATGGCGTCAGGAAGTTGACAGGATCTGGTTGTTGCCGCCGGTACCAGTGGTACAACCCTCCCGCCGCCTGGCACGGGTGGCAAGACATCGGAGGGACGATGGCCGATACGCGACGGGCGATCCACGCTTACCTGAGCGACGACGCGCATGAGGCGTGGCACGAGTTCGCCGCCGAGAACGGCGTCTCGGTCTCGGGGCTGCTCGAGGCCATGGGGGTGCGCTTCGCCGAGCGCCTGCGCGACGGCGAGGCGGCCGACGCCGAGCTCGACGCCCTCACCCGGGCCGCCCGCAAGGTCGACGCGGCGCGACGTCGCCGCAGCCGGACCTGACCCGCAACCAAGTACCACCGCCGGCGCTCGCCAGACCCAGGCCCACGCCACCTCGCGCCTGGAACGGACTGCCAGGGTCGACGGGCTACCCTGCCAGGCCGTGCAAGGCGTACGGGCGAAGGTGAAGCTGGCGGCGATCGTGGCGTGCTGCGCGCTGCTGGCGGCGTGCGGGTACGTGGATCGGGTGACCAAGCAGCCCGTCACGAAGGTGCTGCTCGTCGGAGACTCGATGATGTGGGGCGCAGCGCCCGAGATCATGGACGAGTTCCAGAGCCGAGGCCTCGAGGCGCGCTACATCGGACTCGCCGCCACCGGCCCGCTGTGGAACAACAAGCTCTGGGCCACGTGGACCCAGCAGGCGATCAACGAGTTCGACCCGGACCTGGTCATCCTCGAGGGCTGCTGCGTCTATCCCGGGCCGGCGACCGCCGCCTATGGCGGTGGCCAGCTGTACACCAACGGTGCCGGCCAGACCGCGCAACCCGACTCGGAGCTGATGTTCACCGAGTGGGAGCAGGCGGCGCGCGAGCTCGTGACGATCGCCCGATCCGGCGGTGCCAGCGTGTGGTGGGCCAACGTGCCGCGTGGCCTCGAGCCCGCCCGCTACTACGGCGCCCTGTTCCCGGAGCGCATCAACCGGTTGCGCCAGATGTACAAGACGATCGGTGTGCCGGTCGTCGACTGGGACACGGCGATCTACAGCCAGCCGAGCCCGATGAGCTATCGCGCCGGCGACGGGGTGCACCCCAACGCCGCCGGGTACGACCTCATCGGCCGCTACACCTTCGAGACCACGGTCGAGCCGGCCCCCGAGCCCTCGGGCTGAGGATTCCCCGCCGACGGCTGGGAGGGCATGGCAGCGGCGCCCGCACGAGCGCGGCGAGGCTCATGGTCCGTCGGACACCGCGGGGACCTGCTCGAAGAAGGCCCACAGCTCGGCCGCTACACCCACCGGCCACTGGTGGCCGACGCCGCCCAGCTCGACGAAGCGCACCATCGTCCCGTCGGCGCACCCCGTCCAGACGCGGGTGGTCACCTCGCCGGGCGCGGCGACGGCAGAGGGGTCGGCGGGCGTGCTCGGCGTGGCCGAACAGCCGTCCGAGGTCGCCCAGAACGTGGCCAGGTCGTCGACCGAGAACGACGGGACGCGCAGGTCACCGAGCCGCCCCTCGCCTCCCGCAGCGAGGATGACCGGATCGTCCGTGCCGTGGTACTGCGCGACCGAGACGGGTTCGGACGGTGTGCAGCCCTCGAGGGTGTCGCCGACGTTGCCGCCGCTCACGGGTCCGACGGCGGCCACCAGGTCAGCTGCGTCGCACGCCATGCGCACGCTCATCCCGGCGCCGTTCGAGAAGCCCGTGACGAACACGCGGCCGCGATCGACGGGATGCTGCGCGTCGACCTGGTCGACGAGCTGACGTAGGTAGGCGACGTCGTCGGGCCCGCCCATGAACATGGCCATCGATTCGTCGATCCAGCGGTCGTTGATGCCGTCGGGGAACACGGCGAGGAAGCCCTCGGCGTCGGCCAACTCGGCGAACCCCGACGTCGATGCCTGCTCGGCACCGGAGCCACCGAGGCCGTGGAGCACGATCACGAGCGGGACCGGACCATCGGGCAGCGTCGCCGGTCGCCGCAGCGAGGCGCTGCGGGCGTAGCCGTCGACGGTGGCGGCCAGCGTCACGAAGGCGCCGGTGCTCGACGATGCCGGTGCGGTCGCCGGCGCCTCGCCTGTGGCGGCGCACGCCGAGGCCGTGACCACGCACGACGCCAGCAGCGCAACGAACACGAGCCGCAGCTGACGCTGCGGCTCGAGTGGTACCCCGTACGGGATTCGAACCCGTGTTACAAGATTGAGAATCTTGCGTCCTAGGCCTCTAGACGAACGGGGCAGGGTGCGAGCGGAGCGGCCGGCGAGCGGGCGCACCGCCCTGAGATGCAGTTGTTGCTCGGGGGGGAGGACTCGAACCCCCAATATCGGGACCAGAACCCGGTGTGTTGCCAATTACACCACCCCCGAAAGGTGGCCCCTTCCGGGGAACCCCGCCGACCGAGCACGCTCCGCCGACGGACGACACATCGTAGCGAGCGTGCGCGCACGGGTGAAACTCCGTTCGGGCCGAACGCCCGTCCACCGCGGCGCGCCGACGCACCAGACGGTACGGTATGTGACGGTTGTCACCAAGGGGGTGGGGGCATGCCACGAGCTCTGGCACCGATGGGCGCAGACGAACGGGTCGACCTGGCCGACGCGGCCCTCGACCGGCGCAGGCGCCACGCCGCCGCACTGGCGATCGTGCTCGTGGCACTGGTGGTGGCGCCCCTGCTGGTCGCCGCCTCCGGCGTGATCGACGCCGGGTGGGTGCCGAGTGGCGACGAGGCGGTCATCGTCACCCGTGTCGACGACATCGCCTCGGCAGACGCTCCCCTGGTCGGCGCCTACTCCACCCGGGGCTTCTCCCACCCGGGGCCGGTCCTCTACTACGCGCTCGCCGTCCCGCACTGGCTCAGCGGAGGGAACCCGTCGGCGCTGCTCGCCGCCACCGCCCTGATCAACGCCGCCGCCGTGGCGGCGATCGGCTGGGTGGCCTGGCGGCGCGGCGGGCTGTGGCTGGTGACGGTCACCGTCGTCGGCCTGGCGTTGCTCGAGCACGGGTTGCGGCCCGACACGCTGGTGTGGTTCTGGAACCCGTTCGCTCCCCTGCTGCCGTATGTGCTGTTCCTGTTGGCGGCGTGGTCGGTCGCCGTGCGCGACTGGCGGCTGCTGCCCGTCGCCGTGGCGATGGGCAGCGTCGTGGCGCAGCTGCACGTCACCTACGTGCCGCTGACCGGCGCCGCCGCGCTCGTGGTCGGGGTCTGGCTCGCCACCCACCGGCGCCGCGCGCTCGACGCCGACCGAGCGCCCCGGCGCTCCCTCGTCCTGGCCGGAGCCGTCGGGTTCGCGCTCTGGCTCCCGGTGCTGATCGACCTCGTCGGCGGTCGCCACAACCTGCTGCGGATCGTGGCCTACTTCGCCCTCGGCCGCGGCGAGTCGATCGGCACCGACGGTCTGGGCATCCTCGGTCGCCACCTCGGCCCTACGGGTCCGTGGGCGGGTGGCGCGGAGCAGGTGCTGTTCGGGTCCGTGCTGCCCGGATCGACGCTGCCGCTCGCCGCGGCCGTCATCGCCCTGGCGGTGCTCACCGTCGTTGCGGCGCGACGCCGCCACGTCGCCACGCCGTTGCTCCTGCTCGTCGAGGCGCAGCTTGCCGTCGCCGCCATGGCCTCCACGCGCATCGAGGTGCCCGTGTTCGCCTACCTCGTCGTGTGGATGCTGCCGCTGGCGATGGTGGTGTGGGTGAGCGGCGTGTGGGCGACGGGATCGGTCCTCGTGCTGCCGGCGCTGCGCCGGCGGTGGCCGACCGACCATCGGCGCCTCGGCATCGCCGCCGCCGTCACCGCCGCCATCGTGCTCGCCGGCCTACCCCTGGTGCGCACCGGGACGTCGTGGGTCGACCCGTCCCTCCCCCGCCAACAAGACGCCGCCGCCGTGACCTCCGTCGTCGGCCAGCTCAGCGCCGAGCTGCCCACGGGCGCCCGCCTGAGGGTGGAGCCCGTCGGTGACCCGCTGGCCGAGTCGGGCCAAGGGGTGATCGGCGGGCTCATCGCGTCGGGCTACACCGTGTACACCAGCGATGGCGCCCGCACCGACAAGTGGGGCGCCACCCGGACGTGGCGCGATCAGGCGGTCGATACCACCTTGACGGTGGTCGTGGTGCCGTCGAACAGCGAACCGACGCTCGTGGCCGGTTGCCGTGCCATGCCCGGCGCCCAGCTCGTGGCGTACCACGACGGCCTGACCGACGACGAGCGCGGCGAGCTGTCGTTCCTGTTCACCGTGCGCTACCTGCAGGCCGGGGCGCTGGAACCCGACGCGGCGGCACGGCTCGAGACGCTGATCGCCCGGGACCTGCGCATCGCGGTGTTCGAGGCACCGGGCGTCTGCGCCCAGGCGTGAGGACGGGTGACCGGCGGTCAGCTCAGCCAGTTCGCCATCCGCCGGAACGACAGCACCCGTCCGAGCGACACCGCTGCCGTCTCTCGCAGCGTCGACTCGAGCGAGGTCTCGGTGTCCGCCGGTGAACCGTGCGGCGTCAGGCCGACCTCGTCGGCGATCAGCAGCGCCCGCTGCATGTGGTACGGATCGCTCACCAGGACCACCTCGTCGCCGAGGCCCTCGGTGCGCAGGATGTTGGCCGAAGCCGAGAGCTCCTCGTAGGTGTTGGTGCCGTCGACCTCGACCCGCAGCGCCGCCTCGGGTACGCCGAGATCCTTGAGGTACTGGTAGGCGGCGAAGCCCTGCGTGACGCGGTCACCCGGCTGGTTGCCGCCCGTCACCACGATGACCGGCGCCACGCCCTGCTCGTAGAGGTCGGCGGCGTGGTCGAGCCGCGCCTTGAGCACCGGTGACGGCTTGCCGTCCCATTGCGCCGCGCCCAGCACCACGATGGCGTCGGCCGGCGCGGCGTCGTCGGTCCGGCCGGCGTGCCACACGCCGTACAGGTTCCACATCAGGTAGGCCAGCACGGCGACGAGCGCGACGAGGGCCACCCGCCACACCATGCGGACGCCCCGGCGCACGACCACGTCAGCTCGGCAGGTCGTCGAGCGCCACCCGCAGGCGCCGCAGCGTCTCGTCGCGGCCCAGCACCTCGATCGACTCCCACAGCGGCGGGCCGACGGCGCGGCCGGTGACGGCGACGCGGATGGGCGCCTGGGCCTTCTTGCGGGAGATCTCGTTGGCGTCGGCGTAGCCGATGACCGTGTCGTTGATGGCCTGCAGCTGCCAGGCGTCGCCCTCGAGCGCCTCGTAGCCGGCGATGGCTGCCTCGAGCATGCGGCGAGCGAGTGCCGGATCCTTGACCATCACCTTCTCCCACGACGTGTCGTCACGCGTCGGGTCGGCCTGGAACACGAAGTCGACGTAGCCAGGCACCTCGCTCAGGGTGCGCACCCGCTCCTGCACCATCGGCGCCAGCAGCTCGAAGCGCTCGGCCGAGAACCGCTCGGCGGGCCAGGGCGTGTCGGTGAACAACCAGTGGGTCGATCGGTTGACGAACTGCTCGACGGGGAGGTCGCGGATGTAGGTGGCGTTGATGTGCTCGAGCTTGGCCACGTCGAAGAAGGCGCTGGCCTTGGTCACGTCGGCGAGCTCGAACCGCTCGATGATCTCGGGCATGGGGCGGATCTCGACGCCGTCGGGCGGGCCCCAGCCGAGCAGCGCCAGGTAGTTCGCCATCGCTTCGGGGAGGATGCCCCGGGCGATGTAGTCCTCGAGCGCCACGTCGTCGCGCCGCTTCGACAGCTTCTGGCGCTTCTCGTTCACGATGAGCGGGAGGTGGGCGAACGTCGGCTCCGGTGCCGCCGGATCGAGTGCCTGGCGGATCAGCAGGATCTTCGGCGTGGCGTTGAGCAGGTCCTCGCCGCGGATGATGTGGGTGATCGCCATGTCGAGGTCGTCGACGGCGTTGGCGACGTGGAACATCGCCACCCCGGTCGAGCGCAGCAGCACGAAGTCGTCGAGGTCGGCATTGGGGAAGCGCACCTCGCCCCGGATCTCGTCGTGGATCACCGTGTCGCCGTCGTCCGCCACCCGGAAGCGCACGACGTGGCCCTCACCCGGCCCCAGGTCACGGTCACGGCAGTGGCCGTCGTAGCCGGGCTTGCCGCCGCGCGCCTCGGCGCGGGCCTGCACGTCGGCGGGCGTGCACGAGCACCAGTACGCCTGACCCGACGCCAGTAGCCGGTCGACGGCGTCGCGGTACAGGTCGGCACGCTGGGACTGGTGCACGACCTCGCCGTCCCAGTCGATGCCGAGCCAGCCGAGCGTGCGGAAGATGAGGTCGATCAGCTCGGGCTTGGACCGCTCGGCGTCGGTGTCCTCGACGCGCAGCAGCAGCTCCCCACCGGCGTGACGGGCGGTGAGCCAGTTGAACAGCGCCGTGCGGGCGCTGCCCAGGTGCAGGTAGCCCGTCGGCGAAGGGGCGAAGCGGGCGCGGACGGCGGGAGCAGACACGGTCGACCATCGTACCGACGGCCCCGCGGGCGGCCGCGCAGGGCGCCTACCCGTCGGGGGGAGGCCGGCGGTATCGTCGTCGCCGATGTTCGTCACCAAGCGCCTGCGCACCCTGCTCGCCCTGCTGCTCGCTCTGGTGCTGGTCGGCGCCGCCGCGTGCTCCAGCGACGAGCCGACGGTCGAGTCGACCGCGACGACCGAGGAGGCGCCGGGGACCACGGCCGGCACGGAGCCGCCGGGCACCACCAGCACCGTGCCGGCGTCCGGTCATGTCGCACAGACCGTCGAGGTCGCCACCGCCAAGGGGGCCACGGTCGACGTCTATCAGGCCAAGCCCGGCGTCCCGTCGTCGAAGATCACCCAGCCGCCCGCTGGCCGGGTGCAGCCGATCCCGCGCGCCGACCTCAACTCCGCCGGCAGCCGGGCAACCGACAGCGGCTGGCAGTTCGACAACCCCACGTACTTCGGCAACCCGCTGGTCTTCGTGGTCGAGGAGAACCAGGGCGACTGGCTCAAGGTGCACGTCCCCGTCCGTCCCAACGGGTCCATGGGCTGGGTCAAGGCATCACAGGTGACCCTCAGCGAGCACCAGTACGCCATCGAGGTGTCGCTGTCGGACGCCAAGGTCCGGGCGTGGAGCGGGAGCGAGCTGCTGGGCGAGGGCCCCGTCGTCCATGGCGCCGCCGGGTCGCCGACGCCGGTCGGCACCTTCTACATCAACGAGAAGATCCCGCAGTCCTACGCCGGCGGCGCCTATGGGCCCTGGATCCTCTCGACGAGCGCCTACAGCGAGTCGATGGAGCTCTTCGACAACGGCCTGCCCGTCGTCGCCCTGCACGGGACGAACCAGCCCGGGCTGCTGGGGTCGGCCGTCTCCAACGGCTGCGTGCGCATGCAGAACGACCTCGTGACGCTGCTCGCCAACGCCATCCCCGCCGGCACCCCCGTCACCGTCACGGCCTGAAACCGTTCTTGTGGTGCTGAGCCGCGCCTACGCGGTTGGACACCACGAGATCGCAGTCAGGACACCACGAGATCGCGGGCAGGACACCAGTCAGGACAGGAGCGGGAGCAGGTGCTCGAGCACCTGGTCGGGCGCCTGGGCCGGGATCCAGTGCGTCACGTCCGGGATCTCGACGTAGGTGAACTCGCTTGACACGTACGCCTCGCTGGCCACCGCCTGCTCGCGTCCCAGCGCCCCGTCACCCGTGCTCCAGATCATGAGGGTCGGCACCTCGATCGTCGCCATCGAGTCAGTGCTGACCTCGTCCATGGCCCGATACCAGTTGAGGGCCGCGCCCAGCGCCTCTGGCGTGCCGAGCACGCGCAAGTACTCGTCGATCTCGGCGTCGTCGAGGCCGGCACCGCCGAAGATGCCCCGGTACATGGCAGCGTCGTTCGCCAGGATCGTGTCCTGCGAGTCGGGCTGGCGGAAGAACGTCATGTACTGCGACCGACGTGCCTGGTCGCCCGCCGGGTCGGCTCGTGCGGCGGCGAAGGCGAGGGGGTGGCCGACGCTGAGCGCCGTCAGGCTCTCGACCCGCTCCGGATCACGTCCCGCGACCGACCATGCCACCACCGATCCCCAGTCGTGCCCGACCACGTGGAACCGCTCCATGCCGAGGGCATCCGCCACGCCGTACACGTCGTCGACCAGGTGCGTCACTGCGTAGTCGCCGACCTCGGCGGGGCGAGCACCAGCCGAGTAGCCCCGCTGGTCGAAGGCCACCACCCGATACCCCTCGTCGGCCAGCCCGGCCATGATCGGCTCCCAACTCGCCGAGGTCTCGGGGAAGCCGTGCAAGAGGATGACGCCCCGGCCGTCCGCCACGGCGTCGGTCGGTCCGGCGCTGCGGACGTCGAAGGTCAGCGGGCCGACGGTGGGATCGTCGACCGTGACGGTAGAACGCTCGATGGCCTCGGCGCCCGACTCGAGGTCAGCGCCACGGGTGCCGGCGGGCGCCGTACCAGCCTCGGCCGTGCCTGCCGTGGTGCCGGTCGGCTGCTCCGCACTCGGCGACGTCGAACACGCCGACAGGCTGAGCACCGCTGCTGCGGCAGCCGTGGCGACGACCTGGACCCCCCGGAGCGCACACACGCGCCGAACCCTACCGACCCGGGCGTTCCGTGTCCGTCGCGTCCAACACCGATCCCTCGTTCTGGTAGTGGAACCGGTCGGATTGGCTACCGGTTGCCGCACCAGAACGAGATGGCGGCAGGGTCAGGGGGTCTCGGCTTCACCGGGCGAGGTGCCGTCGCCGTCGTCGTCGCCCTGGTCGATGGCGCGGCGTTGGGCGGCAACGGCTTCCTGGTCGCGCTTGGCCTGCTCCAACTGGCGAGCGCGCAGCGCGCCCTTGGCCTCGGCGACGAGCGACGTGATGTCTTCGGTGCGCACAGGGCGGGGCGGCATCGGCTTGCGCTCCTGCGGCGGGAGGTCACCTTGTGCTGCGGCATCGGCCCGACTCGGCAGACCACCCTCGGCGTGTCTGGCCTCGGCCGTTGCCTCGAGGATCTCGCGCGCCTGATGCACGAGGTCGAGCTCGGCCGTCGTCGCCGCCGCCACGGCGACGTCTTCGACCGGCGGTGCCGGCGCGGTTGGTGCGGAGAACAACGATGCCTTTGGTGCGGGCGCGGGCGCGGGCTCGGGCTCGATTACTGGCTCGGCCACCGCCTCGGGCTCGACGACTGGCTCAGGCTCCACGACTCGCTCGGGCTCGATGACCGCCTCGGGCTCGGCCACCGCCTCGGGCTCCACGACTGGCTCGGGCTCCACCGCGACCGGCGGCGGAGGCGCCGCAGCGACCGGCTCGGTGATCGCGTCCGGCTCGGAGACGGCGACCGGCTCGGCGACCGGTGGTGGTGGTGGTGGTGCCGGTGGAGCTGGCGCCGGGGCGACGACTGCCGGCGGGTCGGTGACGTCGGTCAGCACCGAGCGCCAGTCCGACGCTGCGAGATGCGACACCTGGGCCGGCGCCAGCCGCAGCACCGACTCGGGGACCTGGTCGGCGATGGCGCGCACCCGCATGTAGCTGTGGATGTGGTGCACCGCCTCGAACAGCGGGCGGCGCCGCTCGACGAGCGCCTCGGGCGCTGGCGACAGGAAGCCCCACACGGTCAGGGCGATGCGGACGTCGTGGATGACCGGAGCTCGGCCGAACAGCGAAGCTCGCTTCAGGGCCACAGCGGCGCAGCCGGTGAGCGCGTCCTCGGCGTCCTCGCCGGGCGCCAGCACCAGCTCGTGCTCGACGTGCTCGAGCAACGTCAGCACGAAGCCCTGATCGGGCCCCTGGTTGCCCAGCCGTGGGCCGCTCGGCTGCATCGCGAGGTGTGCGGGACGGTCCTCGATCCACGGCTCGGCCCGCCATGGCGGCGACTCGTAGGTCCGCGGCTTGTCGGTGACGGGGACGGGCACGTACGGCGGCGCAGACATAGCGCCGCCAGCCTACGCCTCGACGCCGCCACCGACGGAACCGCGTCAGGACATGTGCTCGAGGCCCCACACGATCGAGTCGGTCAGCGCCATCCACGACGCCTCGATGACGTTGGCGTCCACCCCGGTGGTGAACCAGGTGTCGTTGCCGTCGGTCGACTCGATCAGGACCCGCACCACGGCGCCCGTGGCGGCACCGCCGTCGACGACGCGCACCTTGAAGTCGACGAGGTGGATGCGCTCGAGCGCCGGGTAGCGCCCGTTGAGGGCACGGCGCAGGGCGTGGTCGAGGGCGTTGATCGGCCCGTTGCCCTCCCCCACGGCGGCGATGCGCTCGTCGCCGACCCAGATCTTCACCGTCGCCTCGGTGGACGTGTCGGCGTCGAGATCGGGCGCCTCGGGCGACGCCCGGTGGTAGCTCGACACCCGGTAGGCCTCGGTGCGGAAGAAGTCGTGACGCCAACCGGTGGCCCGCCGCATCCGCAGCTCCAGCGAGGCATCCGCCGCTTCGAACACCCATCCCTGCGCTTCGAGCTCCTTGAGCTCATCGGTCAGGGCGGCCGCCGCCCGGTCATCGAGCTCGACCCCGAGCTCGGCGGCCTTCATCACCATCCCGGCGCGCCCGCCGAGGTCGGACACGAGCACCCGGCTGTGGTTACCGACCACGCTCGGATCGATGTGCTCGTACGTGGCGCCGCCGGCACGCCCGAGCGCCGAGGTGTGCAGCCCGCCCTTGTGCGCGAACGCCGACGACCCGACGTAGGGGTCGGCCGGCAGCGGCGGCAGGTTGACGAGCTCGGCGACGTGACGGCTCACCGCGGTCAGCCGTTCCATCCGCCCCTCGGGCAGGGTGTCGATGCCGAGCTTGAGCGTCAGGTCGGGGACGACGGTCATCAGGTTGGCGTTGCCGGTGCGCTCGCCGTAGCCGTTGATCGTGCCCTGCACCTGGCGGGCGCCGCCGAGCACGGCGGCCACCGAGTTGGCGACGGCGCAGCCGCTGTCGTTCTGCGTGTGGATGCCGACCTGCACGTCGTCGCCCAGGTACGCGACCACCTCGGCGGTGATCTGCTCGACCTCGTGCGGGAGCGAACCGCCGTTGGTGTCGCACAGCACGACGCAGGCCGCCCCGTTGGTGGCGGCGGCCTCGGCGATGCGCAGGGCGTAGGCCGGGTTGCGCTTGTAGCCGTCGAAGAAGTGCTCGCAGTCGAAGAAGACCCGCCGGCCCTCCGCCACCAGGAACGCCACCGACTCGGCGACCATCGCCTCGCCCTCGTCGAGCGTGGTGCGCAGCGCCTCGAGGACATGGAAGTCCCACGACTTGCCGACGATGCACAGCGTCGACGTCTGAGCATCGAGCAGCGCCTGCAACGTCGGGTCGACGTCCACCTTGCCGGCGGGTCGGCGGGTCGAGCCGAACGCCACCAGGTCAGCGGTCTCGAGCCGCAGCTCGGTGCGGGCACGGGTGAAGAACTCGGCGTCCTTGGGGTTGGCCTGGGGGTAGCCCCCCTCGATCCAGCGCACGCCGAGCCAGTCGAGCTGCTCAGCGACACGCAGCTTGTCGTCGACCGTCAGCGAGATGCCCTCGAACTGGGCCCCGTCGCGCAGCGTCGTGTCGAAGATGTCGACGGCGTCGGGCGTACCGGGACGGCGCGCCGCCAGCAGCGGCGCACCGTCCGGTACGCCGTCAGCGGACATGTTCGACCCAGTCCTTGTACCGGTCGACCTGGCCGCGCACAGCCCGGCCGTACTCGGCGGCGATCGCCGTGGTGATCTCGCCGGGGCACGGCAGGGGCCGGTCGTCGACGGAGTTCACCGCCGAGACCTCGGCGGCGGTGCCGCACACGAACATCTCGTCGGCGGTGTAGAGGTCGGCGCGGGTCAGGAACTCGTCGACCACCTCGATGCCCATGTCGCGCGCGATGGTCGTCACCGCCTGCTGGGTGATGCCGCGCAGCGCGCCGGTGGCGGTCGGCGGCGTGCGCAGGACGCCGTCGCGGGCGATGAAGATGTTCTCGCCGGTGCACTCCGACACGAAGCCCTCGGGGTTGAGCATGATGGCCTCGTCGTAGCCGGCCTTGAGCGCCTCGACCTTGGCCAGCGACGAGTTGACGTAGTTGCCGGTCGTCTTCGCCGTCGGCGGCATGATGTTCGGGTCGTGGCGCGTCCACGACGAGATCTTCATGCGCACGCCCGTGGTGACGGCGTCGTCGCCGAGGTAGGCACCCCAGGGCCAGCAGGCGACGGCGACGTCGACCGAGCACGGCAGGGTGTTGAGACCCATCTCGCCGTAGCCGAAGTAGGCGATCGGCCGGATGTAGCACGACGGCAGGCCCGATGCCCGCACGGTGACCTTGACGGCCTCGACCAGCTCGTCGACCGAGTACGGCAGGTCCATCAGCAGGATCTGCGCCGACTCGTGCAGGCGCGCCATGTGCTCGGTGAGGCGGAACACGCCCGGGCCCTGGTCGGTCTCGTAGGCGCGCACGCCCTCGAACACACCCATGCCGTAGTGCAGCGAGTGGGTGAGCACGTGGATGCGAGCATCGTCCCAGTCGACGAGCTCGCCGTTCATCCAGATCTTCTCGGTGGGCGTGATGGGCATCGGGCTTCCCCTTCGTCGCCGGCCGGTGGGCCGGTCGCCGCGTGCGGCGGCGAGGTGTCGTGGTGGCGTTCGGGCCCGGCGCGCCGGGCGAGGTCAGGACAACAGCTGGCTTACAGCTTGGCGGCGACGGCGTCGCCGAGCTCGGTGGTGGATCCGGTGAGGCCCGTGCAGGCGGCACAGGCCTCGCGTACTCGGGTGGCCGCCTCGGTCTCTCCGAGGAAGTCGAGCATCATCGCCGCCGACAAGATGGCAGCGATGGGGTTGGCCTTGTTCTGCCCGGCGATGTCGGGCGCCGAACCGTGGACCGGCTCGAACATCGACGGGCCGGTGCGGTCGGGATTCAGGTTGCCCGACGAGGCGAAGCCGATGCCGCCGGACACCGCGCCACCGAGGTCGGTGAGGATGTCGCCGAAGAGGTTGTCGGTGACGATGACGTCGTAGCGCTGCGGCGACTCGACGAAGTAGATGCAGGCGGCGTCGACGTGGTTGTAGGCCGTCTCGACGGCCGGGTACTCGGCGCCGACCTCGTTGAAGGCGCGCTCCCACAGGTCGCCGGCGAAGGTCAACACGTTGGTCTTGTGCACCAGCGTCAGGTGCTGACGGTCCCGGCCCGCCGCCAGGTCGTAGGCGTAGCGGACGCAGCGCTCGACACCGAAGCGGGTGTTGACCGACCCTTGCGTGGCGATCTCGTGCGGCGTGCCCTTGCGCAGGAAGCCGCCCTCTCCGGCGTAGGTGCCCTCGGTGTTCTCGCGGATCACGATGAAGTCGTGGTCGCCGTCGGGGTGGGTGAACGGCCGCTGGTTGATGTACAGGTCCAGCTCGAAGCGCATCTTGAGCAGCAGGCCGCGCTCGATCACCCCGGGCGGCACCTCGGGCGTGCCGACGGCGCCGAGCAGCAGCGCCTCGTGGCCCCGCCACTCCTCGATGACCTCGTCCGGCAGCACGACGCCGTCGCGCAGGTAGCGGGCGCCACCGAGGTCGTACTCGACCGTGTCGAGCGCGACGCCGGCCGCGTCGATGACCTTGAGCGCCTCGGCGATGACCTCGGGGCCGATGCCGTCGCCACCGATGACTCCGATGCTGTGTGCCATGTGCGTGCTGCGTCCTGTTCGATCTGCTGGATTCGATCTGCTGGATTCGATCTGCCGGGGCCGATACCGCCCACCAAAGCTGCCCGGAAACGAGAAAACCGCCCACCGGGGTGGACGGTCAACAGCGCACACCGCGAGGCGGTGTGCGCTACTGAATGATGATTACGACGGTCTGGCAGGGTCGAGACATCGCCGCACAGTGTGCCGGGCGGGTTCCGGACCGTCAACCTGGTTGGGGTGGCGCGCGGACCGGCCGGTCCTGGCCAGCCAGCAACGGGGGTGGTCGCGCCGGGGACCGACGCCTACCATGGACGCCCGTGACCGATGTCCACCATCTCTCCCAGGCGACGCACGACCGGCTCTCGGCCGAGCTGGAGCACCTCACCTCGCACGGCCGGACCGACATCGCCCGCAAGATCCAGGCCGCTCGGGAGCTGGGCGACCTCTCCGAGAACGGCGACTACCACGCCGCCAAGGACGAGCAGGGGAAGATGGAGGCGCGCATCCGGCACCTCGAGGCGCTGCTCGACCGGGCCGAGATCGTCGAGGCCTCAGCGTCCGATGTCGTGGCCCCCGGCACCATCGTGTCGATCTGCTACGAGGGCGACGACGAGCCCGAGCGCTTCCTGATCGGCTCGATCGAGGAACGCCACGAGGAGGTCGACGTGATCTCCCCCGGCTCGCCGCTCGGCCAGGCCCTGCTCGGGGCGGCGGTGGGCGACGTGGTCGACTTCGAAGCCCCCGGCGGCACCCTCAAGGTCGAGGTCGTCGACCTCGAGATCTGACCGGATCGCACCGCTGCGCTCAGGCGCGGCGGGTCAGTCCGTCGCCTCGACGACGACGGGACGGTCGAGCGCCACGGCGAGCAACTCGCGCCGCTCGTTGGCGGTGTGCAGCTCGAGCGCCAGGTCGGTGTCGGGGTCGTGGTGCGCCACGACGTGCAGCGCGGCCCCGTCCGCGTCGAGGTGACACGTCACGTCGGTGACCAACCCGGCGTGTGAGCGGTCGAGGCCGATGGCGACGCGCAGGAGGCCGGCCATGACCCGCACGCGCTGCTGGTCGACGGGGCGCAGCGCCTCGAACTCCGGGTGGGTCGGTTTGGGCAGGCTCTTGCGGTGATACCGCACCGTGGCGGCGATCAGCTCGATCTCGTGGTCGGTGAACCCCATCAGCCGGTCGCTGTTGCGCACCACGTAGTAGCTGTGCTTGTGGTGGCTGCCGAAGCTGACGAACAGGCCCACGTTGGCGAGCAGCGCCGCCGCCTCGAGCAGCTCGCGCTCGGCATCGCCCAGGTCGTGCAGGCCCAGAGCCGCGGTCTGGTCGAACAGCGCCAACGCCAGGCGCGCCACCTGGTCGCCGTGCGCCCGCTCGGGGTCCATCAGGTCGGCGAGGTGCTCCACGCTCGATCGGCGCAGGTCGCGCAGGTGGTGCAACGCCGCGCCGTGGCGTCGGCGGATGGCGTCGAGCAGCACGCCTTCACGCAGCGCGTAGTCGGAGATGATCAGTGCCTCGATGCCGAGCTCGGCCATGGCCTGGTCGAGGATGACGGCGCCCGCCAGGATGATGTCGGCGCGCCGGCTGTCCATCCCCGGCGTCGTCGCCCAGGCCGCAGCCGACCCCGCCTCGACCAGGTCGGCGACCACCGCCCGCACCTGCTCGTGGGTGAGCGTCGTGTTGTTGAGCGTGCGGGGCACGTCGTCGCCGGCCCGGGCGATCGCCAGCGCGGCGATGGCTTCGATCGTGCCCGACGACCCGACCGCCACGTCGAACCCTTCCCGCCGCACGAGGCGGGTCATCGGCGCCAGGACGTTGCGGACGTGCCGGGCGCAGGCGTCGACGGCGCCGGGGTGCAACACCTCGGACCGGAAGAACCGTTCGGTGAGGCGGATGGCGCCGAGCTTGAGCGATCCGACCGCCAGCACCTGGCGCCGCTCGCCGACGAGCACCTCGGTGGAGCCGCCGCCGATGTCGATCAGCACCAGGCGCGTGTCGAACACGGGCACGGCCTGCAGCACGCCCAGGTGGATGAGGCGTGCCTCCTCGGCGCCCGTGATGACCTCGACCTCGACACCGGCCTCGTCGCGCGCGCGTGCCAGGAACTCGCTCGCGTTGGCCGCCTCGCGCACGGCGCTCGTCGCCACGGCGACCAGTTCGGCGCCGTGCACCTCCGCCACGGCGCGACACCGCGCCAGCGCCGCCACGCCGCGGTCGATCGCGTCGGGCGACAGCTCCGACATGTCCGTGGCGCCGGAGCCGAGCCGCACCATCTCCTTCTCGCGAGCGATCACCTCGAACCGATCGCCCTCGACCACACGCGCCACGACCAGGTGGAACGAGTTGGTGCCGAGGTCGACGGCAGCGATGGTCTCGGGCTCGCTCACTCCGGCCGGCCCTGCGGTGGCCCGGTGCGGTGCACGATCACGACGACGGCGGCGAGGACGGCCACGAGCACACCGTAGGTGAGGGCGCGCACCGCAGCGGACCCGGCGACGTCGGTGCCCTGCAGCGAGGCCATCGCCAGCACGGCGGCCGTGACCGGCAGCGCCAGCAGCCGGCGATCGAGCAGCGCGCCGCCACCGGTGTCGGCCCCCCGAGGCGTCAAGCGGGCGAGCGCCAGGCCGAACACCGCCACCGCCACCGCCGTGTAGTGCCCCCACAGGATCGGCGACGCCACCACGAGGCCGAGCGACCACCACGCCCACTCGACTTCGGCTGGCGCGGCGCGCAGCCACCGCCACCAGGTCGTGCCCAGCGCCGCCAAGACGATGGCGGCGGTGAGCGCGACGGCTGCGCCGGCGTCGAGGCCCGAGGCCGCGGCGAGCTGGGTCGCCAGCGACCGGTTCGCCGGCACGTCCAGCGCCGAGGTCGTGAGTGACCACGAGCCCGCACCGGCGTCGGCGATCACGGTTGCCGGCACCAGCGCCAGCAGACCGATGACGCCCACCAGCACCACCGCCGCGGCCATGACCAGGCTCGCCCATCGTCGTCGGCCGGCCTGCAGCACCGCCAACAGCGCGGGCACGCCCTTGAGGACCGCAGCCCCGGCCCACACCAGCGACGCCGCCGTGCGTCGCAGGCGGGAACCGGCCGGGATCGGCGCCAGCGCCGCCGAGAGGAAGAGCACGCCCGAGCTCTGCCCCAGCTGGCCGGCGCGCAGCACCAAGGGTGTGAGGGCGAGGGCGCTCAGCACGACGGTCACGCGACCGGCGTCGCCGTGGGGGCCGCCCCCCCCCCCCCCCCCCCCCCCCCCCGGCCGACGCCCTGGCGCCGACCCAGCCGGCGCCACAGCACGACGGTTCCCAGAGCGAACGCTGCCGCACCGGCGAGCTGCACGAGCGCGCGCACCGCCCGATACGGCAGGTGCGCCACGGCCACCCAGCCCACGACCGCCGGTGGCGTGGCGAGCGGCGGCACGGCGAAGCGGGCGCAGTCAGCAACCTCGTCGGGCGGCGCATCGGAGGTGACGAGCAAGGCGCACTGGGCCTCGACGACCTCGGCGGGCAACGCCCCGAACCGCGCATCGGCGGGCGGGAACACCAGATCGTCGCGCACGCCGACGAACTGGGCCTGCGCCACGTACGGCGCCACGTCCTGGCCCGGCGCCTGCACCGGCCAGGCTGCCTGGCTCGCCCACAGCGCGCACACCGCCCCCAAGGCGACGGCCAACCCCCGCGCACGGCCCATCCCGCGGACCTTAGCGGTGGGCTCCGCACGCGACGCCCACCACCGCTGCGCTCAGGCGTCTCCGGCGAGGGCGTCGGCGATGGCGGCAGCCGCGTCGACCACGGCGCTG
>CAZYKR010000035.1:459-22575 GCA_964648005.1 uncultured Iamiaceae bacterium | reverse complement strand
TAGATCCAGTAGATGACGCCCAGCTGCGCCTTCGGGTCCCAGTTGCCGGACGGGTCGTCGTGCAGTGCCGTGATCCCCTTGAGGGGAAAGCCCAACCGGTGGTGCTTGCCGAAGACATCGTGGGTGGTCGTGTTCGCGTGGGTGCCCGTGCCGATGATGCTCTGGCCGTGCACGTAGGGGAAGTGGTAGCCCTCGGCGAAGGCCTCGAGCGCGTTCTTCCAGTTGACCGCCGATTCGAACTCGCGCTCGGTGAGGTAGCCGTATGTCTCGTAGCTCCACCGTGCCAGCTCGTCGTCGAACGGCCCCAAGTGGGATTCGACGTCGATAGGCAAACCGGCCGTGAGCACGACCCAGACCCAGCCGTGGCGTTCCTGCGACGGCAGCTCCACCAGCCCATGATCGGTCGGTTCGATGCCGGCGAACCCCTCCGGGCCGGGCATGCCGACGAGCTGGCCGGCGCTGTCGTAGGTCCACGCGTGGTACGGGCAGGTGAAGCGGCGAGCATTGCCGCACCCTTCAGCGGGTCGGGCCCCTCGATGGCGGCAGTAGTTGAGGAACGCTCGGGCGACGCCGTCGTCTCCCCTGCTCAACAGCACGGACCGGCCCAACACTTCGCGCACGACGAAGTCGTGGGGCGCGGACAGCTGCGCGCTTGGCGCGAGCGCAAGCGGCGTGACCTCGAGGATCTCTTCGCGCTCGCGGCGGAGCACCTCGGGGTCGCGGTAGTAGGTCAGGGGGACCCGTAGCACCTCGGGCGCCATGTCGGTCGTCCCCGTCACAACGAGCTCGAGCGCCCGACGGGTGAGGTCCTCGTCCAGGAGTCGAGGGTGTGTGCCGCGTTGCGTGGTGATGGTCATCGGTCCTCCTTCGGCGCCAATCAGCGCCCGGCTACTGGGCGGTATAACCGCCGTCGATGGGGAGCAGGACGCCGGTGATGTTCGCCGCGGCGTCCGAGCAGAGGTACAGCGCGGCCTCCGCACAGTCTTCGGCGGTGATCGCCCTGCCCAGGGGGTGCAGCGACGCGACGAGGTCGACGAAGTCCTGATCGACGGGAGCGAACTTCTGGGCGTCCGGTTGCGAGAAGTTCGTGAGCGGCATCGCCGCGGGGCAGATGGCGTTGACGCGGATGCCCTCCGCCGCGAGCTCGATGGCCAGTCCCTTGGTCATCTGGTTCACCGCTCCCTTCGTCGCCCCGTACAAGACGCTGCCGAATCCGACCATCCCGGCCACGGACCCGGTGTTGAGGATCACCCCTCCACCGCCTTGCGCCTTGAACTGCCGTACTGCGTGCTTGCTGCCGTAGAACACGCTGCTGGCGTTGATCTGGATGAGTTGCTGCCACTCTTCGTCGGTGTAGTCCTCGGTGGTGCACCCCGCTTTGAGGCCTGTGATCCCGGCGTTGTTGTGCATGATGTCGAGCCGACCGAACTCGTCCACGCAGCGCGCCACCACGGCGGCGACATCGGTTTCCACCGACACGTCGCAACGGATGCCGGCGACGGACCTGGGTGACCCGCCGATCAGCTCGACTGTCGCGTCGAGCCACTCCTGTTCGATGTCCGCGCAGAGCACCTTGGCGCCTTCCTCGACGAACCGCCGTGCCGTGGCCCGGCCGACGCCGGATCCGGCTCCGGTGATGACGGCGGTCTTGCCCTCGAGTCGCATCGTCTCAGCGCCGCTGGCCGACTCGGTCGAAGGTGAGGATGTCCATCAGCTCGAGCACGTCGTTCTGCTTGTCGAGGTCGAGGACGATCTCCTCGATCCGGTCGCAGGTCGAAGGGCTGTGTCGTGTCTCGAGGTACGGCCGGCAGATGTCGCGGATCTGGCCGATGGTGAGCGGGTGCTCCGGGCTGCCGATCCACCCGTCGAGACGCTTCGTGTAGCGCTCGCCGGACGTCGTGGTGACCGTGAGGACCGCACCGGGCGAGTAGAAGTCGAGGTCGTCGTTGATCGTCGAGGTGATCTTGGCCATGGCCTCTCGGTACTCGGGAGCCTGGATCGCCGAGAGCTCTTCGAACGTGGCGACGCTGATCCTGCCCTTCAGCAGGATCTCGGCCATCAGGTAGTGCAGGCTGAAGCGCGCCGTCTGTAGGTCGACGGGTACCGGGTTGCCGCCGACGGCCAGGTGGCCGAGGCCGCTTTGATCCGTGGCCACCGACTCGATCTCGTCGTTGGTGAGGCCGTGCTCCTCCATGAGGAGCTGGAGCGCGTCGATCGAGGTGTGTGCGAAGGTGCACGCCGAGTACTTCTTGATGCACGCCTCGTTGATGAGCCAGGGGGCTTCGCCGATGTTGGCATCGATGATCGCGAGATCGATCTCGCCGTTGGACTGCAGCGGTGCGAACAGGCCGGTGGGGATCTCCAGCAGTCCCAGTTCCGCGGTGGCGCCAGCCTGCGCCAGCAGGGCCGACTTCACGCCTGCCTGTGCGGTGTGGCCCGACTCGAGGAAGTGGGTGTCGCAGCCGGCCTGACCAAGCCCGCATGCCCATGAGCCGGCCATGGTGATCGCGTGCTCGGTGCGGAGTCCGTCCAGCTTGAGCAGCTTTGCTGTGGCGGCGGCGACGCCGAGGGGCCCGAACCATGTCGGGGGGCAGATGTGGGTGGACATCAGTGCCTTGCCGGGGCCGGCGCGGTTCCAGCGCGAGGAGACCTCCCACGCGACGATGGCCGCCGTGATGAGGTCCTTGCCGCTCGCGGTGTAGCGCTCGGCAACCGGGAACAGCGCGGGGAACATCCAAAAGGCGCTCGTGATGTTCGGCATCTCGTTGTCCTCGAGCTCCGAGCCGTGAGCGAAGGTCGCGTTCGCGTACGCCGCGTTCTCAACCGTGGTGCGGTACCCGCCGCCGACGACTCCAGCGACGGGCGCCCCACCTTCGGAGGCGTAGTAGGTGGTGAGGATGCGGGCGATCGGCTCGCGGGAGCCGGTCACCATCCCGGCGATGGTCTTCAACAGCAGCGCCTTCGCATACGTCGTGGTCTGCTCGTCGAAGTCCTTGTAGTCGACCCCGGCGGCCCACTCAGCGACGCGTTGCGCGCGCCGCTGTGGCGCGCGGGTCGCGGCACGCATCTCGTCGGCTGCTTCTCTCGTGATCGTGGACATGTGTGCTCTCCGGTCTGGTTGGGGATGGGTTCAGTTCTGCGGCGCGGCGTCGCGTTCGAACAGCTCGACGAAGGCCTCGCCGGCGACGCGCAGCGCGGCGACGGACTTGGGGACGCCGATGTACGGGACGAGGTGGAGGAGGATCTCGAGGATGTCCTCGTGCGTGTGGCCGTTCGCCAAGGCCGCCTCCACGTGGAGCTTGAGCTCTTCGGGGACCGAGCCGAGCGTGGCCAGCACTGACAGGCAGATCACGCTGCGCGTCTTGAAGTCGAGGCCCTCGCGGGCCCAGACGTCGGTGTAGCAGTGCTCCACGGCGATGCGCTGGAAGTCGTCCGCAGCCTTCATGCCGGTCTCGCGGGTCTTGTCACGCCAAGACGGGCCGAAGATCTGGTCGAGGATCCCGGCTCCGACGTCGAAGCGCGAGGTGTCCTGGGTGTCGCTCATCTGGTACTCCTCTGTCCTGGTGGTGGTGGTCGGCCTGTGGGGTCCCAGAGGACCGGCACGCTCGTGGGACCTCGTTCGTACATGCCGATGACGCGCGGCTCATCGACCGCGGGATCGAGACGGAGACCCGGTAGACGTCGGAGGAGCGCGGTGATCGCGTGGCGCATCTCGGCACGGGCGACGTGGCGCCCCAGGCACACGTGCACCCCAGCGCCGAAGCCAAGGTGTGTCTTGTGCTCCCGCCCGGGGTCGAACTCGTCGGGCCGTTCCCAGCGACTCGGGTCGCGGTTGGCCGATGAGAAGTTGAGGTGGATCACCGAGCCCTTCGGGATGCGGATGCCGTGAAGCTCGGTGTCCTGGGTGGCGAATCGTGCGAACGCCGGGTCGGTCGGCAGCCAGCGCATCGACTCCTCGATCACCGCGTCCATCAGGTCGGGTCTCTCCGTCACCTGATCCAGCCACGCGGGGTGCTGCAGGAGCGTCAGCATCGTGATGCCGAGCTGCTTCCAGGTCGTGCCGGAGCCGGCGGCGAGGAGCAGCACCGAGAAGAGCAGGACGTCGTCGTCGGACAGCTGGTGGCGGCTGCCGTCCTCCTCGTCGGTGAGCTCGGCGTGCACCAGCACGCTGATGAGGTCGTCGCGCGGGTGCCCGCGGCGCTCGACGATGATCGGCATCAGGAGTCGCCGCATGGTCTCGAGGCCGGCGTACTCTGCGAGGACGCCCCGACGGATCTCGAGTGCGTCGGCAACCCCTACGCCGTAGCTGCGACAGATCGTGAGCAGCGGGATCGCCGCGAAGAACTCGACGTTCAGGTCAGCTCGACCGTGCGACTCGATGAGCCCCACCATCTGATCGACGGTGTCGGCGATCCAGTTGTCGACCCACCAGCCTTCGCGGCTCGACATGAACGCGGGTTGCACGAGACCGCGTAGGCGGCGGTGCGCCCGGCCGTCCATGAAGAGGATGATGCTCTGGTTCTCGTACTCCGGGGTGCCCGGTTCGTGCTCGGAGGCGGAGAACAGCACCTGGTTGTGAAGCACCTGCTTGCAGGTGTCGAAGTCGAAGACGGTGAAGTGGGGGCGGTCAGGCATCGGCAGCCCCGGGAAGTCTGAGGGGCCGTCGTAGCCGACGAGCTCACCTGGTGTGCCGGGGTGGATCGGCGCCTCGTCGCGCAGCGCGTTGAACAGCGGATGGAGGTCCACGTCGAACCCGCCACCGCGTGCGGCGTAGGCCTCCCCGCGCAGGTCGAACAGCTCGCGGATGACCTCGGCACGCAGTGCGTCCGCGTCGATCGTGGTCACGCAGACTCCCGCTCGACGACGACGATCGGGATCTCGCGTTCGGTCCGCTCCTGATACGTGTCGAAGCTCGGCCACGCCGCTGCCATCAGCTTCCAGAGTCGCTCTCGCTCGGCGCCCGCTGCGGTTCGCGCCGACGCGTCGAACCGATCGGCTTTCACTTGGACCTGGACCCTCGGGTCGGTGGTCAGGTTGAGGTACCACTGCGGATGCGTTGGGGCGCCACCTTGGGACGCGATGACCACGTACCGGTCACCGTCCGCCCCGTAGATCATCGGGGTGGCACGAGGCAGCCGACTGATGCGGCCGAGGGTCTGCAGGATCAGGGTGGGGACGCCGTTCCAGAGATAGCCGACCTCGCCGTCGGTCTCGCGGTAGGCGCGGACGTGGTCGGCGCCGAAGAGCGACAGATCGAGGGCGGGTGGAGAGTCGTCGTCAGCCATGGCGTTCGCTCCTTCCACGTCGAGTCGGCCGGTCACGGGCCGACCACGACGTGCTTGATGTCCTGGTACTCGCGCAGGCCGGGCACACCCCGCTCGCGGCCGATGCCGCTCTGCTTGAACCCGCCGGTCGGCGTATAGGCGGACGCGGCCGTTCGGTTGACCTGCACCGTCCCGGAGCGGATGCGTTCGGCGACCGCCAAGCCTGCCGGTAGGTCCGCGGTGTAGACGCCGCCGCCGAGGCCATACTCCGAGTCGTTTGTGATCGCGATCGCTTCGTCGAGGTCGCGGTAGCCCTGCACGGTGACCACCGGGCCGAACACCTCCTGCTGGGCGACGGGGTTGGCGTTGTCGTCGATGCGCAGCACTGTCGGCTCGTAGAAGTGACCTCGTTCCAGCCCCACGGGTCGGCGGCCGCCGGCTACCAGCTCCGCGCCTGCGTCGAGGCCGGCGCGGACGAGCTCGTCGACACGCTGCCACTGCGCGGCGGAGATCAGCGGCCCGATCATCGTCGACTCCTCGGCAGGGTCGCCCACGGGGAACAGCTGCAGGTAGGCGGCGATCTGATCGAGCGAGGCGTCGACCGACTCCGCGGGGACCAGCACGCGGGTCTGCGCTGTGCATGCCTGTCCGGCGTGCGATGCCATCACGGTGCCGACGCCTGCGCCGACGCGTTCGAGCGCGTCGGGCAGGTACAGCTGGACCGACTTGCCGCCGAGCTCGAGCACGAGCCGCTTGAGCGTCGGCGCCGCCTGCGCCGCGATCAGGCGACCGACGGCGGTCGAACCTGTGAAGGAGACGCAGTCGACGCGGGGGTCTGTGGTGAGCAGCGCGGCCGCCTCATTGCCCGACTCGACGATGACGCCGAGGACGCCGGCGGGAAGGCCGGCCGCGACCGCGGCCTCTCCGAGTGCCATCGCGGTGAGCGGGGTGAGCGGGCTCGGCCGCAGGATCACGGAGCAGCCGGTGACCAGGGCGGAGAACACCTTCCACACGTTCGTCTGCAGCGGGAAGTTGTACGGCGTGATCGCCGCGACCACCCCGACGGGTTCGTAGCGTCGGATGCTCAGGATGACGTCTTTCGTGCTGACCAGCTCCCCGAGCGGCATCTCGTTGTGCTCCCACGCGGGAAGTGTCCGAAAGAGCTCGGGGAGTTGGCGGGCCTGCTCGATCGCCATGTCCACTTGTGCGAGCCGGGCAAGGAAGCGAGGGGCGCCGACCTCGGTGACCGCGGTGTCGATGAGCTGCTCGCGGTGCTCGGCGAGCCAGTCCGCCATCCGGGCGAGGCACGCCACCCGATCGGCGATGGGCGCCTGCGCCCAGTCCCCGGCGTCGAACGACCTGCGGGCGGCGGCGATGGCGGCTTCGACCTGGGCGGGACCCGCAGTCGCCACCTCGACGAAGCCAGCGCCCGTCGCGGGGTTCTCGACGCACAGGGCGGCGCCGTCGCCGCGCACCAGCTGCTCGTCGATCAGCAGTCTTTCTACCGCGAGGTACGCATTCGCCATGTACTCCCCCCCGGAGCAAATGCTAGTATTTGGGCACTTCCGCTTGGATTTCAGCAGTGTATGCAGGTGACGGCGGTCATCGCAAGACCTTTCTGGAAGGCTCTCCACCCATGCCGATCAACCCCTCTCCCGCGGTGCAACGGGCCGGGCAAGTGCTCTGGTACCTGGCCGAGCACCCGTCCGAAGCGCACTCGGTCGCCAAGCTCTCCCGTGAGCTCGGCATCCCGCGAGCTACCTGCGACTCGATCCTTCAGGCGCTGGCGCAGCAGGGCTTCGCGTCCCGTCGCGATGGGGAGCTCGGCTACGAGCTCGGGGCCTCCTGCCTGGCGCTTGCCACCAGCGCTCGGAGCGCCAACGTCGCGGTGAGCATGGCCTGCAGGCAGGCCGAAACGCTCGCCCGCGAGCTTCACGCATGCGTCGCGGTGTCCACACGTATCGGCGGCGAGATCCGACCCATCGCCGTGTTCAACCGCGCGGCGACAAACGTGGTCGCACTCCGGGTCGGACACGCGATCCCATTCACTCCACCGTTCGGTGTGCTCTTCGTCGCCTGGGACCCTGCGTCCAGCCAGGCCTGGCTTCACGAGGCACGCCCCAACGCGAGCCCAGCCGACCTCGAACGATGGACCGGAGCGCTCGAGTTCGCCCGTCGACACGGCTACGTGTACTCGACCCTTACGCCCGCCGATCCGCGGATCGAGCAGACCGTCGACAACGCACTCGATCCCGACTCCGGTTCCACGCGTCGAGCCCGAGACCAGCTCATCGACCTACTCGACCAAGGCAGCTACCTGAGCTCCCAGATCCAGGACGACGAAGAGCTCAACGTCGTGCAGGTCTCGGCCCCGGTGTTCGACACGTCAGGCGACGTCGCCGCCACCATCATGGTGCTCGGATCGCTGCGCCCGATGCCCGGCAGCGAGGTCGACCAGTTGGGCCGACAGGTCGCGGATGTTGCCAACTCCGCCACCCGACTCGCGCGCGACCTCGAGCTCCGACAGGTGTTACCGGTTGACGCGGCAACGCCCTGATCATTCACGGCTCTGCCCAGCATGGTCGATGTGCGTGCGGGGGCCGAGGCGGTTGGCGACCGTGCGAGCGTCGACGCCAACCGTGACGAGATCGGTGGCGACGAAGTGGTCGCGGCGAGATGGTTGTCAGGTCCGCGCGAAGGCGAGCGCGAGCGTGAGCGTGGTCGTCGGTCTGGCCATGCCCATGGGGCTCCAGGTCATGCCGAGCGCCTTGTGGTCGATGATGACCTCACTGCTGGCCGTGGCGCGTCCATCGTCGGCTGCGAGGGTGACGTCGAAGGTGGCTGCCTGATCGGCGCCGCCCGCGGTCACCACTCCCGTCACACGAACGGTCGTGTCGTCGACGATCGCGACCTCGTTGGTGGTGAAGGTGATCGTCGGGTGGTTCTCGACGTCGAAGAACTCGTCGGAGCGCAGGTGCTCGTCGCGCTTGTTGTGCTTGGTGTCGACGCTGGCGGCGTCGACCTCGAGCGACGCGGCGATGGCGCCGTCGGCGCCGACGTCGGCTTGTCCCGAGAAGGAGGTGAAGGTGCCGCGCACGGTGATGAGACCCCAGAAGTGCTTGGTCGCGGTGGTGATGGTCGAGGCGGCCGGGTCGAGGGTCCAGGCGCCGGCGGCGGCACCGTCGCGGATCTGCTGGGTAGGCGAGGGGTGCGGGGCGTGAGGTGTCGTCATGAGGGTTCCTTCGGGTTCTTCGTGTCGGTGGTCAGTTGCTGATGGCGGGAGCGGCGCGGTGGTAGGTGGCGTCGGTGAGTTGGTCGACGAGGAACGTGGCGATGTCGGAGCGGGTCATCGAGGACCCGACCTTGTCGTGGCCGAGGAAACCGGCGCGCACGGTTCCCTTCGGCGGTCGATCGGTGGGGTTGGTGATGCGGGCGATGGTCCAGTCGAGGTAGGAGTTGGTCACAGCGTCGGTCATGCCGATCAGTTCGGTGAGCGCGTTGGGGAACGCGACTCGGGCGATGACCGGGAGAGTCTTGGCTTTGAGCGTGGGCCGATCGTGGGGGTCGGCGACGCTGGGTGTCGCGAGCCCGATGTAGCGCCGGACACCGGCTGCGTGCATGGCGGCGACGATGTTCCGGGTGCCGTCGGTGACCGGCGTCCCGGTCATTCCCCGGCGAAGCGATGGCCCCAGCGCACTGATCACGGCGTCGGCTCCCTCCACGGCGCGGGCGACACCGGTGGCGTCGTCGAGCCCGCCTGCGACAACGGTGAGAGCGGGATCAGTCCGACCGATCTTGGCTGGGTCGCGGACGTACGCGGTGACGGTGTGGCCTTGGTCGATGAGCTGGTCGATCACGAGTCGACCGATCTTGCCGGTCGCGCCGAACACGGCGACGTGCCGCGGTCCTCGCGGTGTCATGGCTGCTCGAGCTCCTTGCGGATCTGGGGGAGCACATCGGTGCCGAGCAGCTCGATGCTGTTGAGGACGGTCGCCTGGGGCATGCCGCCGACGTCCATCTGGAGGATCTGGCGGCTGTGGCCGAGGAGTTCGTGGAGCTGCAGGATGCGATCGGCGATCTCGTTGGGTCCGCCGACGAACACCATGCGCCCGGCCTCGTACTCGCCGGCGCGGGACGATCGCGGTGGTGCGGTGCGGCCGAGCTCGGCCATGCCTTCCTCGAACATGCGGCCCTCGTAGTCGAGGTAGGTGGCTTTGGCGACCTGGTCGTTGTCGGCGACGAGGCCGTGCACGGCGACGGCGATGTCGGCGGCGTCGGCGGGGTGGCCGACCTGGGTCCAGGCGTCGCGGTAGGCGTGGCCGTACTGGGCCCAGTGTTCGGGGGTACCGCCAAGGATGCCGAGGAACATCGGCAGGCCGAGCTCGACGGCGCGCAGGACCGATTCGGGGCTGCCGCCGGTGCCGAGCCAGATGCGCAGTGGCGTGTCGGGGCGGGGCACGATGAGCGCGTCGTCGAGGGGCCGGCGCCGGTGGGGTCCCGCCCAGGTGACGCGCTCGTGCTGGTTGAGCTCCATGAGCAGTTCGAGCTTGGAGCGGTAGAGCATGTCGTAGTCGCGCTCGTCGTAGTCGAAGAGCGGGAACGTGATCGCGGAGGAGCCGCGGCCGGCCACGACCTCGATGCGTCCAGGGGCGATCGCGGCGGCGGTGGCGAGTTGCTCGTAGACGCGGATGGGTTCGTCAGTGGACAGCACGGTGACCGTGGTGCCGAGCCCGATCGTGTGCGTCGAGGCGGCCGCGGCGCTGACGAGCGACGTGGGCGACGACAGCGGCATCGAACGGGTGTGGTGCTCGCCGAAGCCGAAGAAGTCCAGCCCGACCTCCTCAGCGACGCGCACCATCTCGAGCGTGTTGCGGATCGCGTGCGCGGTGGGGCCGTGCCCGCCGTCAGCACTGCGGGGCGTGTTGCCGAACGAATAGACGCCGAGCTCGAAGTTCATGGCAGAAGGTCCTTGGTGAGGGGAGAGGCGGGGTTCGCTGTCACGGGCCGGGGTACGTGGCACGAAGCCGCTCGACGGCGGCGGGATCGCCGCGGAACGGCGGCGTGTGGTCGGCGTCGAGGCGGCCGTAGAGCAGGCGGGCGAATGCCTCCGCGGGCAGTTCGATGTCCGCCGAGCCTGTGGTGGCCGCCGACGGCGCGAGGACGGCGCCCTCCGCGGTGAGGTCGATCTCGAAGCGTCGCTCCGGGTCGGTCGTACGAACGGTGATCGTCGACGGCTCCCCCGCGGTGGGTCGGGCGGTGAAGCGGCCGACGAGCTCGAGGCGGTCGACCACGAGCGCCGCGATCGGCTCGGGGATCGTCGCCTTGTCGTCGAGGGCGACGTCGATGTCCCAGGTGTGGAAGGCGTGCTCGTTGAGCCGGAGCCCGACGAACCCGTCGAAGTCGACGTTGATCGGGCCCATCGAGAAGGTGAACGCCTCGCGTGCTTCGGAGCTGAGGGCGTCGAACGCCGCGAGGAACGCGGCGTCCACGGCCAGACCGTCATCGACCTGCGCCCGCGGGGTCTTGGCGTTCCACTCGTCCCAGATCTGGGGGGAGAACTCATCGGGAGTGGCCGTGCCGGCGAGCCCGTCTTCGAGGCGGCGCTGGAGGATGACGCCGGCCGAGCCGAGGTGCGACATCACCTGGGCGATCGTCCACTCCATCGGGTACGCAGGCTGGGTGATCGCGTCGTCATCGAGTGGTTCGACGATGCCGTGCAGCCGCCGGACCGACAAACGCAGGGCATCGAGGGTGGAGATCTTGCCAGTCACGAGGATCCTTCGGTCGGGTTGGGAACGGACGAGCCATCCATCACGGCATGCAACCCACCGTGAAGTGGGGAATATTCCCCACTTTTTGCTAGGTTGCTACGGGCATGACCTCGAGCTCGCTGCGCGCTGACGCCGCCCGCAACCGCGCCGCGCTGGTCGAGGCGGCGCGCGCCGTGATGGCCGAGAGCGGCCTCGAGGCGCCATTGGATGAGATCGCCCGGCGGGCCGGGATCGGCAACGCCACCCTCTACCGGCGCTTCCCGCGGCGCATCGACCTGATCGCCGCGGTGTTCGCCGACCGGATGGCCGACCACGCCCGCGCCGTCGACGCCGCCCTTGCAGCGACGGACCCCTGGGAGGGCTTCCGTGGGTACATCGAAGCCGCGGCCGAGCTCCAGGTTCACGATCGCGGCATCGCAGATCTCATCACGATGGACGTCTCCATGGCACCGGAGATCCAGGAGCTCCGCGACCGCGCGTTCGAAGGTCTCGTCGAGGTCATCGAACGAGCCAAAGCCGCCGGCGTCCTCCGGGCGGACTGCACGCCCGAAGACATCGTCGTGATCCTCCAGGCCAACGCCGGCCTCGTCACCCGCGCGCACCCGGCGGCTCGGGCTGCGTCGCGTCGACTGATCCACGTCCTGCTCGACGGCCTTCGTGCTGACGCCGCGACCGACGGACCGAGCGCACCGTCACCCCGGCGCATGCGGACCGCGATGCGCGCCCACAGCCGACGAGCAGGCCTCCTCGACTAGGAAGCCCCGCCATCGATTCCACGTGGCGGGTTGTCGTCAGGGAACTGCATCAGGGCGCGGTGTGGTCGAGCGCAGCGATCCAGGGTTCGACGTCGAGGCCGGGGTACATGCGCGCGAATTCGTCCACGATGGGTCGAGTCCAGTACGGATGACCGGGTCCGGGGAAGCCGAGCACGGCGAGTTGAACGGGAGTCGCGTCGGCGACCAGCTGCTGGAACCAGAAGTTCGGTGCGTTTCGTGCGATCGGGGTGAAGCCGATCCAATCTGCGGCGGCGTGTTTGAAGGATGCGGCCAACACGAAGCGGGCCCCACCGGGTCTCGTGAGATTGGTCGCGCGGTGCCACACGTCTGGGTGGTACGCGAGGAACGAACCTCGTCGACCGGTTGCGGCGACTTCGTGCTCGGCGAGCCGGGCGGGGTCGTTGCCGCCGATTCGCCTGGACACGAGGCGGGTCGGAGCGTCGGAATCGTCGAGCACGTCGTTGAGGTAGAGGAAGCCCTCCATCTGCGACCACCCGTCGGTGGAGCGGGGCGGGACCAACGAATGGTTGGGATCGCGGTGCAGCGGTTGCTCGTAGTCGACGACCCCGGTGTACTTCGCCCAGAGCTGAGCGAGGTACAGCCGCACGTCGTCGGCGCCGAGACCGGCCCGGACGAAGGTGAGCAGGTCGGGGTGCACGGTGAGGGCGTTGAGCCTGGGCGCGGCGGGGAACGGGAACTCACGAGTCCCGAGGAGTTGCTCTGGACGAAAGGCTGGGTCTGACCCGGTGGGCTCGACGAAGACCAGGTCGCGATCGCGGCGGGCGAAGAACTCGTCGACTCTGGTGTCTGCCTCGCTCTCGCGGAAGACCGTTGGCGGGGCGAAGATGCTCCACATCTCCTCGACGGCCGCGTCGATCACGGCGACGTCGATCAAGTCTTCGACGAGCACCCATCCCTCGGTGCGCCACGTCTCCGCGAGGCGGTCGATGGTGGCGTTGTCCAGGGTCGACACCCTGCTCTTCTAGCAGAGGGGTTCGATGAATCGGCCGGAAGCAGTCGATTCCGATCGGCGGGTCGTCGTCAGGGATGGGTGGCGCGCGCGGTGACGGCGGAGCCGAGCCAGGTGTGGAGGTAGGCGCGCAGCTCCGCGCCGCGGCGGGCGGGATGCCCGGCATCGACGACGAAGGATTGGGTCATGCGCAGCATCTGCTCGACGAGCTCGTCGAGTCCGTCGCTGTCGAATCCGTGCTCGGTCCATGCGACGGGGAAGCGGTCGATCATGGCTCGTCCGAGCGCGATCGCGGTGTCCGACGTGAAACCCTGGCTGTAGATGCTGACCCGCCCCGGCGTGAGCAGGAGCCCCAGGTACGGCTCCGACGGGAGCTGTTCGAGCGTGTAGGCGATCGCTTCGACGACCGCGTCCGCGGGCTCTCGCAGTCGTCGGCCGAGATGTCCATCGAGTCGTTCGAGGAAGGCGGCGGCCGCGTCGATCGCGGTCGCGGTGAGCAGGTCCTCGGTGGTCCGGAAGTAGCGGTACACCGTCTGGCGGCTGACACCGAGCTCGCGGGCGACATCGGCGATGCCGGTGTCGGGACCCTTGGCATCGATGCAGGCGCGGGTGGCGGCGAGGATCCTCCGGACAGCCTCGTCGTCGTCGGCGGGAAGATCACCAGCCCAGCCGTGCCGGCGCATGTTGACGGGCTGGGGTCCCTGCCGGACTTCGGGCATGGCCGGAGTCTACATCTGATTGACGATGACTGGACAGATACGCGAGAGTGTGAACTCAACGGGGATTGTTCGAGGCTGGGGTGAAGGAGGCGCCACGCATGGAGACCTGCACCGCGGAGTTCGCACGACTGGCCCGCGAGGCCGGCGGCATCCAGTGCGATGCCAGCCCGTTCGTGACGTTCACCAATCCCTTCAGCCTCCACAGCTGGACGATGCCGCTCATCGAGATGACCCTGCTCGCCGGCATGGTGGCGTGCCTGCTTCACGCGCTGCGATGGCGGCGAGCCCACGCCGATGCGTCGAACCTGGTGATGTGGGGAGCGGGGATCCTGGCCCTGCTGCTGATCGAGCCGATCGCCTACTTCCCGCAGTGGTGGGGCCTCGAGGAGAAGATGGGCCTCACCTTCGTCCACAACCAGTTCTCGGTGCAGTTCCTCTACAACCGACTTCCCCTGTACATCATCGCCATGTACCCGGTGTTCGGCTACCTGTCCTACGTGCTGGTCCAGCGCACCGGTGTGTTCGAACGCCAGCGCGCCTGGGTCGGGGCGGTGTGCGTCGCGTTCGTGTTCCACAGCCTCTACGAGGTGATCGAATTCGTCGGTCCGCAGCTGCGGTGGTGGATCTGGAACCACGACATCCCCACCGGCCAACCGACGCTCGGCGCGACGCCGTACGTGAACATCCAGGCGTTCTGCATCGGGATCCCCCTGGGCATGGCCCTGGCCACCCGGTTGATCGCCACCAAGCCGAACCAGAGCGGTTGGCGGACCGTCGCCAACGTCGCGCTGGTGTCGCTCGCGACGTGGCCGGTCATGTTCTTGACCTCGGTGCCGTCGTTCGTGCTCGATCTCGTCGGCTTCTCGACCGACACGGCCCGACTGATAGGCACCTGGCTGATCGTGGTGTTCTGCGCGGCCGTGACTCTGTTGGCGTTCGTCGATGCCTACCGGGCCCGAGTCCGCGGCGACGTCGAGCTCCCGTCCGGCATCGAACGCGATCGCTTCGCCTTGATCTCGATCGCGATCTACCTCGTCGTCGCGATGATCTGTTGGATCGCGGCGTTCCCCGACTTCCTCGACGCGACCGACGGCGTGACACCAGGTGGCGACCCGATAGGCACGCTTCCCTATGGGCTCTTCACGCTGGCCGCGTCGATCGCTCTCGTCGTCGGCGCCTACGCGGGTCGGCCCCGGGCCGCCTCCCAGATCGCCGAGCGAGCTCCCGTGACGGCGGCGACGTGAGCGCGGCCGACACGACGGTTGCCGACCGCACCGGCGGAGGGTCCACCGATCTGAAGATCCGGCGCCTTGCGTTCGCGTTCGACGAATCGACGCCGTTGCAGTGGAACCGGGACAACCCCATGTTCGGGTTCGTGATGCTGACGCTGACCTTCGTCGCACCACCCTTCGAGCGGTACATGGTCACCGCCACTCGCCTTGCCCTGCCCCACATCGACGACCCCGACGTCGCCGCCGAAGCCGAAGCGTTCCTGCGCCAAGAGGCCCTCCACGCAAAGGCGCACCGGGGACACGCCGCCGCGCTCGTCGCGCAGTACCCGGGCCTCGCCGAGGTCACCGCGGATCTCGAGCGGCGCTTCGACCACCTGATCGACACCAGGCCCCTCGAGTACCACCTCGCCTACGCCGCGGGCATCGAAGCGACGTTCACCCCGACGTTCAACATGTGGCTACGCCATCGTGACGTCCTCTTCGACAACGGGGACCCGCGTGTGGCGCCGCTGTTCCTGTGGCACCTCGTCGAGGAGATCGAGCACCGCAGCTCCGCCTACGACATCTACAACGCGGTCGTGCCCGACCCGTGGTACCGCCTGCGGATGCTGCCCAGCGTGCTCGGTCACATGCTGGGCTGCCACACCGCGATCTGCCGCGGGATCGACGCCCACGTCCCGTTCGAGGACCGCCTCGCTCCCGCCAGCGAGATGGCGCTCGGCTGGCCCGAGCTCCGAACGAAGCTCGCCCGCAACCTCGCCATGGGGGAGCGGCGCCGCAACCGGGTGCGCTGGCCCTCGCCGCTCGCCCCGATCCCCAGGCGCGAACAGGTCAAGGCGCTGTACCGCCTCGCCCGCGCCCAGAACCCGCGCCACTCACCCCGAGGCGAAGAGACCCCACCGTTCGCGGACGAGTGGATGGCCGACTACGACCGCGGCAGAGACGTCGTCGACTGGTACCACACCGCCCCGATCGCACCTCAGCCCCAGGGAGGGTCATGACCATCACCCCGACCGAGCGAACCATCCGGCTCCTCGACGACGACCTGACCCGCCGGGCGCTGCATCTCGTCACGACCGGCACGACCGATTGCGCCGACTCCGTCTTGCGCGTGCCGCTCGGCTACTACCGCGACCCCGACGTCCTCGCTCGCGAACGCACCGAGATCCTCGACGTGACCCCGCTCGCGTTGGCGCCCACCGCACAGATCCCCGCACCCCACGACTTCGTGGTCCGCGAGGTGCTCGACCGGTCCGTGCTCCTCACCCGCGGCGCGGACGGGGTCGCCCGCGCCTTCCTCAACTACTGCCGCCACCGCGGCGCCCGCCCGGCCGAAGGGTGCGGCAACGCCCGCCGGTTCAGCTGCCCGTACCACGCCTGGACCTACGACTCTGCGGGCCAACTCGTGGGCATCCCCGGCCAGGACGGCTTCACCGGCATCGACCCCGCCGACCACGGTCTCGTCGAGCTCCCCTCCCAGGAACGCCACGGCTTCGTCTGGGCGATCCTCACCGCCGGCGCCACCATCGACGTCGCCGCCCACCTCGGGCCGCTCGACGACGAGCTCGCCCTCTGGAACTACGAGACCTACGGCTACCTGACCGAGCGCGAGTTCAGCTCCGAGGTCAACTGGAAGAACGCCCTCGAAGCCTTCGCCGAGGGCTACCACTTCCCCTACGTCCACGGCCAGAGCGTCATCGGCCAGAACACCGTCGCCAATACCTCCACCCATGACGAGTTCGGCCACCACCATCGGCTCGGGTTCCCGTTCACCTGGATCGCCGCGCTCGCCGACGACCCCGACGGCGACTGGAACCCCCGGAACCACATGGGGGTCATCTACTGGATCTACCCGAACCTGGTCCTGGCCAACAGCCCCGTCGGCGTCGAGATCATCGACATCCTCCCCAACCACGACCCGGTCAGCTGCACCGTCCGCCACGGCTGGATGGCCACCTCCCCCTGGACCGACGACGAAGGCCGCGCCGGGTACGAAGCCATCTACGAACAGGTCCACGCCGCGGTGCGCGACGAAGACTTCACCATGCTGCCCAGCTGTGGCGACGGCGTCCGCCACGGCCAACACGACCACATGCTCATCGGTCGCAACGAGATCGGCGTCCAACACCTCATTCGCACCCTCGCGGGTCAGCTCGACATCGCCCTCACCTGACCAGGCTCCGGAACGGGACTGTCCGGAATTCGTCTGAACGGGCGCCGCGGCGTTCAGGGTGTCGAGCGATCTCGAGCGTGTGCTCAGCTTCGGCGTCTGATGTCAGCTGTGCCGTGTCCAGGTCGTGCCGGCGACGGAGCTGACGCTCAACGTCGTGACCAACGAGTTCTCGCCTGCTTCCCCCTCCTGCGTCCATCGCTTGCGGTCCCGATCACGCTCAGCATCGAACCCGCATGCGCGATGGATGTGTGATGGCGGGTCGCCCTCCATCACACACCGAAGCTGAGTCTTGCCGGCTGACCTGCGGAAACAAGCGGTCGGCGTGGAGCGGGTGACGGGAATCGAACCCGCGTTCTCAGCTTGGGAAGCTGATGTTCTGCCTCTGAACTACACCCGCGAGGAGCGATCACCCTAACGCGCCCCCGCGTCGGCGCGCACAGCCCAGCGATCGCGCGTTTGTGCGCGCCGACCGCGTACAAACGCGCAACCGTGCGAAGCGGCCGAGGGTCAGGGCCGGCGCCAGGTGGCCTGGATGGCGGGACGCGGCGCCGACGACCGGTTGCGCGTCCCCCGGTGCAACAGGTGCCCGTTGAACACGAAGGCCGTACCGGCCGGCCCGGTGAGCACCAGCTCGTCGGCGTGCGCCTCCAACGAACCCGACGACCGCTGCAGGTCTGGGCGGCGCTGGCTGCCGGGCACCACCGCCGTCGCCCCGTTGTCGGCGGTGAACTCGCACAACGCCACGATGGCGGTCACCACCCGGAACGGTCCGTCGTCGAACCGCGGCAGATCGTCGGCGTGGAAGCGCTGCTCCCCATACCCCGGCTGCGGGCTGCGGAACGTGGCGTCACCGTAGGACGCACCATCTCCGACGACCGCCGCCACCGCTGACGCAAGCCGCGGCTCGGCGAGCACGTCGGCCACCTCGGGCACCCGGTCACGAAGCTCCACGAGGCGGCGGGTGCCGCTCGCCGCCTTGTCGCCGATGCGCAGGTCGTCACCCTTCTCGGCCAGCGCCTCGGTACACCGCCAAGCCAACTGGTGCGCCGCGTCCTCGGTCACGACCGCAGGGATCGCCAGCCAACCCAGCGTGTCCAGCTGCTCGACCTGGGCCACGTCGAGCGACGGCCCGCGCTCCGACATCCGCTGCTGCACCCGTCTCTGAGAAGCCATCCCACACCCTGGCGCGCCACCCCGCCGGTGACGCAACCGGAATCCGAGCCGATCACGCGCCCGTCAGGCGCCGAAGTTCTTCCAGTACTGGCTGGGGATCGGACCGCGCTGGCCCTGGTACTTCGACCCGACCGCCGACGAGCCGTACGGGTTGTCCGCCTCGGTCGACATCCGCAGGAAGCTGATCTGGCCGATCTTCATGCCCGGATACAGCGTGATCGGCAGGTTCGCCACGTTGGACAGCTCGAGCGTCAGCTGCCCATCCCAGCCGGCGTCGACGAAGCCCGCCGTCGAGTGGATCAACAAGCCCAACCGCCCGAGGCTCGACTTGCCCTCGAGCCGCGCCACGAGATCGTTCGGCAGCTTCACCCGCTCCGACGTCGACCCCAGCACGAACTCGCCCGGGTGGAGGATGAACGCCTCGTCGTCGCCGATCTCGACCAGTTCGGTGAGCTCGGACAGGTCCTGCTTCACATCGATGTGGGTCATCGTGTGGTTCCGGAACACCCGGAACAGCCCATCGATGTGCAGGTCGACCGAGGACGGCTGGATGCAGGACTCGTCGAGCGGGTCGATCTCGATGCGCCCGGCGGCGAGCTCCTCGCGGATGGTGCGGTCAGACAGGATCACGGCGCGCAGGCTAGCTCAGCGGTCGCGACGGCCCGATCGGCGACCGGGCGCCAGCACCAGCAACGACGGATGCGACGCCGGCTACGCCGGCTGACCGGCGACGACCTGGATCTGTGCCAGCAGGTCGTCGGCGTGGAACGGCCGGCTCAAGAAGCCGTCGGCTCCGGCCCGCAATGCTGCACCTTCATCCCCACCGGTCGACGTCAGCACCAGCACCGGTGTCGAACCGACGTCGGGGTCTTGGCGCACCGACGTGACCACCTCGACGGCGTCATCGAGCGAAGGCAGATCGAGCACCATGCCGGCGAAGTCGCCGTCGACCAGATCGATGAGCGCCGTCGCCACGTCGGTCGACCGGGTCACCGACCACCCGCGCGCCTCCAACAGGCGGGCGACCAGCTCGAGGCTGTCCGCATCGCTGTTGATCACCAGCAGCATGGTGCCTGCCGAGTCATGGTCGCCGCCGCCATCGAACTCGTCATCGTCAATCCTCGACCGCTTCAGCAACGGTCTCCAGCTCCCTCTGCTCGCCCCGCTCGAGGGCCTCGACCAGATGCATCGCGATGTCCGCGACCTTAACCTGATCGTCGTCCACACCCTCGGCCTTCACGCCGTCGTCGATCATGATGTAGCAGAACGGGCAGGCGGTGGCGATGCGGGTCGCCCCGGTGCGCAGCAGCTCCTGGCTGCGCTCGACGTTGATCGTCTTGCCGGTGTGCTCCTCCATCCACATGCGCGCGCCGCCGGCGCCGCAGCACATGCCCTTGGTGCCGTTGCGGGGCGCCTCGACGATCTCGATGCCGCCGAGGTTGCCGACCACCTTGCGGGGCGACATGTAGATGTCGTTGTGGCGACCGAGGTAGCACGAGTCGTGGTACACGATGCGGTCGTCGAGGCTGGCACCGCTCAGGTCGAGCTTGCCGGTGTCGACCAGCCACTCCAGGAACTGGGTGTGGTGCACGACCTCGTAGTGGCCACCGAGCTGCGGGTACTCGTTCAGCAACGTGTTGAAGCAGTGGGGGCACTGCGTGATGATCTTGCGCACCCCCATGCCGTTGAGCACCTCGATGTTCTGCATGGCGAGCATCTGGAAGATGTACTCGTTGCCCGAGCGGCGGGCCGAGTCGCCGGTGCACATCTCGGACGGGCCGAGGATGGCGAAGTCGATGTTGGCCCGCTGCAGCAGCTTGGCCATCGCCTGGGAGACCTTCTTGTTCTTGTCGTCGAAGGACCCGGCGCAGCCGACCCAGTACAGGTACTCGTGGTCGAGCGGGCTGGAGCCGTCGACGATGTTGATGCCCTCGAGCTTGTCGGCCCAGTCGGCCCGCTCGCTCTGGGACATGCCCCACGGGTTGCCCGAGTTCTCCATGCCCCGGTACGCCGTGCCGAGCTCGGTCGGGAAGTTCGACTCCATCAGCGACAGGTAGCGCCGCATGTCGAGGATCTTGTCGAGGATCTCGATGTTGACCGGGCAGTTCTCGTCACAGGCCTTGCACGACGTGCACGCCCACACCTCTTCGGCCGAGATGCGCTCGAACAGCGAGTCGGCGCCGATGGTGATCTCCGAGTCCATCCCGATGGGCGGCGACACGTCGTTGGCGGCGGTGGCCGCCATGACCTCGCCGGTCTTGAGCACGATCTCACGGGGGTCGAGCGGCTTGCCGGTGGCATGCGCCGGGCAGACCGCCGTGCACCGACCGCACATGGTGCAGGCGTCGGTGTCGAGCAGCTGCTTCCAGGTGAAGTCCTCGACCGTGGCCGCACCGAAGCTCTCGAGCTCGGTCTCCATCAGGTTCGGCATCGGCCGCATCGCGCCCTTGGGGCGGTCGCGGTCACGCAGGTACATGTTGAGCGGCGAGGTGAACATGTGCCGCAGCATCGTCACCGGCAGGATGGCCAGGAAGGCGACGAACGCCACGACGTGCACGACCCACCAGACCTGGTGCCACGTGTTGAGCGTCGACTCGGCCATGCCGTCGAACAGGTACGACAGCCCGTAGCCGACGAAGGCGTACTTCTCGAACTCGGGCTGGCCCTCCTGGGCGATGCGCATCGCCTCGGTCAGGAACCCCGACACACCGATGGCCAAGAAGACGCCGAGGATCACGGCGTGTTGCGGCTTGGTCTTGATGCGCAGCCGGTACGGCTTGGCGACGTAGCGCCGCAGGATCGCCCACACCACGCCGATGGTGAACAGCAGGCCCGCTACGTCACCGACGAAGGCGTAGGCCTGGTACACGCCGCCGTGCAGGAACTTCAGGTCCGGCGGGAGCTGGTGATCGATCTCGAGGATCGTGGTGACCGCCAGCAGGATCAAGAAGCTGAAGTAGATCAGCGAGTGCATCATGCCCTCGACCGGATCGCGCATCAGCGTCTGCATGTACACGCCGGCGCGGAAGTCCTTGGCCCGCTTCTCGGCGTTGGTCTTCTTCAGCGACCGGTTGTCGGGACGGCCCCGCTCCCAGTTCTTCACCCGCCACGAGAACATGACTGCACCGGCGATGATGGCGATGCAGACCACCACGTAGAACACGGCCTGCAGGGCCCCCGGGATGCCCACGAAGACCTCACGGGCGACCTCGGACTCGTCGTGCCAGCCGAGCACGGCACCGGCGATGCCGGAGAGCGCCGTGAAGATCGCGATACCGACGCCGAGCCCGATGACGAGCTGGCTCGGCTTGACGCCCTTCGGCTTGTCGGTGGCCTCGGTGTCTGCCTCAGCGGTACTCATAGCCCCCCGAAGCTACTCGCCGGTAATGAGCGGGATGAAGTTCGCCGACGACGCTGCGCAACGCCCAACGCGCACCGCAACAGCGTCGTGCGACTACGGGAAGATCTTGTCGTCGAGCTCGCGCACGCGCACGGCGAGGGCCGTGAGGATCTTGTGCGCCAGGCCCGGCACCTCGTCGATGAGGCCGGCGAACTCACGCTGGCCGATGACGAGCAGGGTGGTGGGGGTGTCGGTCACCACCGAGGCGGTACGGGGTCCACCGTCGAGCAGCGCCAGCTCGCCGAAGCAGGCACCCGGACCCAGCGTCGCCACCTTGCGCCCCTTGCGCTTGACGGTGGCCTGGCCGTCGACGATCACGAACGCCTCGCGCCCCGTCGCCCCCTGGGTCACCACCTCGCGCCCCGCCTCGACCGCCAGCTCGTCCGCCGCCTTGGCGATCTTCTGGAGATCTCGCTTCGAGCAGGACGAGAACAACGGCACCTCGGCGAGGTGTTGGAGGTAGCGGTTCGCAGCAGCCATCGGCATGCTCCTCTGCGTCGGGGCGGGTGGCCGGGCGGCGATCCGGTCGTCCCGCAGTCCTCGTCATCCTAGGTGGCGGACCTGGCCTGATCAGGATCCAGGCGGGCGCGCCGACCGGGCCGGCGGCCGCGGGACGGGGCTGCTGCGGCTTGCCGGCC
>CAZYKR010000035.1:0-449 GCA_964648005.1 uncultured Iamiaceae bacterium | reverse complement strand
CGCAGTCGGCGTCATCCTAGGTGCCGGACCTGGCGCGATCAGGTTCCAGGGACGGCGACGGACCACCCCCGGCGCCACCTGCACACGCCGTCGAAGCCCGTCGGCATGCGTTCACTGCTGCGTAACAGTCGTGAAACGTTTCCTCTCTACGGTCGCCGCCGTGGACGTGGCGCTCGTGCGATGGCCTTCCGAGGAAGATGCCCGCGACATGCTGGCGCGGCGAGGACGCCCGCGGCTGCTCCTCGTCGAGGACGGCATCGACCCGCCGATGCCCGGTGACGTGCTCGAGGACTGGATCCGCGTGCCGGCGCCGGAGCGGGACGTGGCCGTGCGCGTCGAGACGCTGCGTCGACGGCTCGCCGAGGATCGACCTTCGGGGCCGAGCATCGACGACGACGGCGTGGTGCGCGTGGGCGACGACTGGACCACCCTGCCGCCCGTCGAGGCTC
>CAZYKR010000034.1:0-22833 GCA_964648005.1 uncultured Iamiaceae bacterium | reverse complement strand
AAATGGACCGACGGCAGCGGGTTCACCGAGAACGGGTTCCTCGTCGACGGCCAGCTCACCAAGATCGGCCGAGAACTCGACTGGCAATACCAGTGGGACGATCCGATGGCACCGTGGCGCATCACCGACCCCGGCGGCCAGCTCGACGTCACGCTCACCCCCCGCTACGACAAACACACCAAAGCCGGCGACGACACCGGCTACGGCAGCGACACCCACCAAGTCTTCGGGACCTACGCCGGCACCATCCGCACCGACGACGGCCACACGTTCACGTTCGACGCCCTCCAAGGATTCGCCGAGGAAGCCCGGCAAAGGTGGTGACCGGTCCCCGACGCGATCGCGCCATTTCCGCGCCATTTCCCCGCGCCATCCCACGCACCGTGGTCGCGCTGCGTGTTGGCCCGAAGGTCTGCAGAGTGGGCGATGGCAGACTCGAACTGCCGACCTCCTGCGTGTGAAGCAGGCGCTCTAACCAACTGAGCCAATCGCCCCGAACTGAATTGAAACCACTCACCGTAAGCGAATTGAACTCTGCCGTGCTGCCGTGTGAATGAAAATCCACGGCTGGTCACAGTTTCCTCGATTGGGTCACCGAGGGTCGCCAAGGGCCATGAACCCGCAGGCCAGGCCGCATGCCGTGTTCGAGGGTCGACAGCCCACGACGACCCATCTGCGGAAGCTGACGGAAGATTCTCGCGCCATTTTCGCGCCATCGCCGCGCCATCCGGTCGGTCGAAAATGGCGCGAGCGCCGGTCACGCTGCGTGTCGGGCAAGTGATCTCGATCTCCCCGACGACAGGCTGAGGATGCGAACGGCCGGACTCGATCGCCGGGGCGTCAGCGTGAGGTGCGGGCGATGAAGTCGTTGGCCCAGGCGACGGCGCCGTCGATGATGACGACCGTTCAAGGGCGGCGCTGGTCGCGAGGTCACCGTGGGGCGGGGTCGAGGTCGGCCTCGAGCTCGACGACGGCGGGGAACAGGAGGTTGTTCTCCTTGTGCACGTGGAGGTGGGTGTCAGCTTCGAGGTCGCGCAGACCCTCGTAGAGCGCCCGGTAGCTGGCGCACGCATCTGGCGGCGCGGCGTAGTCGCCGCTGAGGCGGCGGAGCTCGGCGAGGAGCTCACCGGCGCGGTCGTGTTCGACAAGCATCACCGAAATGGGGTTGGCGACGCTCCCGCAATGGAACACCGGCGTCGGTCCGCCACCGGCGGCGTCGAGCTCACGAATCATCGGGAACAGGACTCGCTCCTCTTTCACGAGGTGGGGTTCAAGATCCGCTCGCAGCGCGGCGTATACGGCGAGCAGATCGCCCAGTTCGGGATGCCGCGCTCCATGGACGCGGTGCACCTTGTCGGCCAGGAGGCTGAGACGCGGGAGCTCGTCATGGAGGTAAGCATGGTGGGTGGCTTCAAGGTGGTCGACGAGCGCCGTGGGCTCGAGGTCCGCCCAGTCCGCGCGCGGTCGGTCCGTCGCGCTGGTCAGTTCCTCCGCGGTGCTGACAGGATCGATGCCGACCTCTTCACACGCATCCGAGAGCGTGCGCTTCCCGCCGCAGCAGTAGTCCAGAGATCGGCGTTCGAGCTCACGGGCGAGGTCGGGGTGCTCGTTGACGATCGAAGCGAGCGTGCTGTCGATGGTGATGGTGTGTGTCATGAGAGTCTCCTGACGCTCAGGTCATGGCGAGCCCGCCGGTGATCATGACGGCGAGGCCGAGGAACAGCTGTTGCACGCCAACGATCACCGCCTTGGGCGGACGGATGCGGGCAAGAGTGAGTTGCACGACTGCGAGTGCGCCGATCGCGGCTGCCGCCGCCCAGGGAAGTAGCCCGAAGGCGCTCGCCGCAACGACGATGGTCAGCGCTGCCAACTGTGCCAAGTCCTGGGCCCAGCGGCGATGCGGCTGCCCCTTTGCTTTGCGCAGCTGGTAGCGGACGAACGGGAGAGACGCGACCGCCCGAGCGGCGGTCAGCAGCCAGGCGCCGGCCGCTGTCGCCGCCGATCCTCCGCCTGCGAGGACGATGGCGGCCGCCACCGAGCCGATGCCGATCGTCCCCGCAAGTTCAGGTGTGAGACGTCGGCTCCGGCTTCGCATGTCGAACCACAGCTCGATGCCTACGGCCGGGGCGGCGAGGGCAAGCGGAACCCAGCTCCAGGGGCCACCCGTGGTGACGCCGATGGCGAGCAGGCCGACGATGGACGCGACCTCGGCGACGGCGATCCGGCCGGCGATGCGGGTGCGAGGGAGGCTTCGACGACGCCAGTGGTCGACGAGCACGACCTTCAGTGGTGTTCGAGCGAGGAACGCCAGGCCCGCGGCAAGCCCGATGGCGACACCGGCACCGCTGGGTTCGATGAGTAGTCCGAGGATGACTGGCTCGGCGGTGAGCCCCCACCCGCCGTGTTCAGATGGCAGCGCAACGGCGCGCCATGTGCTCCGGGGCTGTTTCGGCCTAGCGCCCGGGCCAGGTGCCGCCTCCGCCGACGAGATTGTCGCTGAAACCTCGGGGAGGGCGCGGTCGGCAGCGCAGTCGACAGGAGTGCCGGATACGACGACGCGACCCGGAACGAAATCGACGTTCATGACTCGTCGGCTTTGGAGTGGTGCAGGACCGCTCCCATCATGCCGCCGAAGCCTGGTCCGCCCCAGAAGGCGGTGAAGAGGCCGATGCCGATGGCTGGGCCCGCGCTCATGCCCAGGGCCAGCGTTGTACCGCAGAACACGACGAACACCGCCACGAAGCCGACCAGCGCGCCGAGCCCGAAGGCTCGGGCGAGTCCGTTCTCTTGTCCGACATCGGGATCGACAGTGGTGACGCTCATGATTCTCTCCTTGGTGTGTCGGTGGGCACCAGTTCCCGCTCGGCCGCCTGGCGCAGGATGCTGATGGCGCGGGCGGGGCATGCATCCGCTCCTGTCACGGCATCTCTTTCGAGCCCGGGTGGGACGTCGAGGAGGTGGAGGTCGAGGTAGCCCTCGGCGTCGAGCTGGTAGATACTCGGCGCGAAGCGGCGACAGACGCCGTGTCCTTCACACAATCCAGGATGCACCTTGATCCGCACGCCATCCTCGCTTTTGTCTAGTTATTACTAGAATATATACGGGGAGTGTGTTGAACGCCAGTGCGTTGCGTTCGCGAGGTGCCTGATCTAGGGGCCTGGCACCTACGCGTGGGCGGGCTGCCAGTCCGTGTCGAGGAGGCGTCGCGCGAGCACCGCACCGATCAGTGCGGCGTGGGCCTTCGCTTTCTCGGCCGTGGGGCCTTTCCAGCGGCTGTCGATCGACGTGACCCACAGCTCGTACCACCGGTCGAAGTGTTCGATGCGGAGCGGCTCGATCTCGTGGACGTTGCGATGGGCGGCGAGGAGTGCGCCGCTGTAGCCGACGTCGCCGAACAGGACACGGCACCAGTAGTCGATGAGCTTGGGGATGTGCAGCGCCCAGTCGACTTCGGCGACCTCGCCGAAGACCGGTTCGAGCAGCTCGTCGAACACGACGTCGCGGTAGAAGGCCACCACGAGGTCGTGCACATCGGCTCGTCGAGTGATGTCTGCGTCTCGAGATGCGTGTGCCTCTTCGGTGTGCGTGACCGTCATGGTCCGTAGGTCCAGTCCGGTCGCTTGTGGTCTTGGCGTTCGTCGTAGGTGACGGTGCCGCCGACGGGGTCGATGTCGACGATCTTGGGGGTGGGCAGGTGTTGGCGTTGGGAGGGGCACCAGCCTTCGAGGTGGGCGGCAACGTCGTCGGGGAAGGCACGCAGGATGCTGGAGATGACGATGCGTTCCTGGATTGGCAGATAGCAGCGGTTGCCGTCTGCGACGATTCGCAGTCGTTCCTCGATGAGCCCGAGGTCGGCGTCTTGACCCGCTCCGGTACGGATGCGGTCGAGGGTGGCGGTGATGTCCCCGGTGCCGATCTTGCACGGCGGGCATTGGCCGCAGGACTCGACGTAGAGGAACCTCGAGAGCATGGCAGCGACCTCGACCAGGCAGGCGGAGTCGTCGTAGACGATGAGCCCGGCCGCTCCGAGGCCGCTTCCGGCTGCCTCCATGGATTCGTAACTCAGCGCCACCTCCAGCTGGTTCGCAGCCAGTACTGCGTTCGCGACGCCGGGGAACACCGCCTTGAACTGTCGGCCCGGCAGCGGGCCGCCGGCCTTGTCGAGCAGCTCCTGCAACGGTGTGCCCATCGGCACCTCGAACACGCCTGGGTGGGCCACGTCCCCCACCACGGTGCACAGCACGGTCCCGGTCGACGCTTCGGTGCCGACGGCGCGGAACGCTTCTGCTCCGTTTGCGAGGATCCAAGCCGCGTGCGCAAGGGTCTCGGCGTTGTTGACCAGGGTTGGGTTCGCCCCTGGCCGGCGATGATCGACGAGGTCGGGTTCATGGGCCTGCCAACCGAGCTGTGGCGCGGAAGCGAACAGACCGTGGAGGTAGGGCGGCAGCCAGCGCGGCAGCGGCTCGTTGCCCTCGATCACCTCCAGTAGGGCCTTCTCCTCCCCGAAGAGATACTCCTCGGGCCCGGCCACCACGGCGAAGGTTTCCGGGTCGAGCCAGCCGGCCTCCCCCATCTCGATGAGGGCCCGTGTGAGCGCCTCCGTCTCGGGGGCGAAGCTCGCCTTGACCGCCAGGAAGCTACGCGCGGCGCCGACGGTGTGGGCGGCGATGGCGAGCCCCTCGATGACGGCGTAGGGATTTGACCTGATCAACGCCCGGTCCTTGAACGTGCCCGGTTCGCCTTCGGCGCCGTTGGCGACCGTGTAGCGCGTCCCGGCACCGGTGCCCATCACGGAGCGCCATTTGCGAGCGGCCGGGAATCCTGCTCCCCCTCGACCCCGCAGGCCCGCAGCGTCGAGCTCCGCGACAACTTCTTCGCGGTCGAGGACGCGGGCGCGCGCCAGCCCCGTGCCGCCGCCTGCGGCGGCGTAGTCCTCGATCGACCTCAACGGCCGCGCGGGAAGCAGCCGCGATGTGTTGGGCGCCGAGGCGGCCGCGCTCACGACCTGCCCCCAGGCACCACGCACATTGTTGCATCCGATGCTAGAAGAATTAGGGTGGTCGAGGCCGGACCCCAAGCGTTTCCCCAGGAGCTGCGGTGACTATGCATGGCGAACAACCCGAATCGCCCGAAAGTCAGCGGCCCGCCCATCCGACCAAGCAAGCGGTGTGGCTGCTGGTGGGAGTGACGCTGCTGCTCGTCGCCCTTGCGATGCTGAGCACGATGGGTCGGCTCTGAGCTGTCGAACGTGGAGGTTCGAGGTAGGCAGTCAACGGGGAGCGTGAGGTTCACGGAGCCGCCAGATGGCAACGCAGCCGGCAGTGGGCCCGGCGAGGATCCTTGGGAACCAGCTCATCGACCTCGAGACCGGCGATGCCTTCGGCGATCCCATAGGCCATGCCGAGGTGCAGCTCGCACACGGTGTCGGGGTCGGCGAGCGCGGTCGATTCGAAGGGACACGCGCGCAGTGTGAGGTCGACGCTGGTGCCCTTCTGACGAACCGTGGGATCGAAGCCGTGGCGCGCCATCTGCTCGACGAGGACGTCGACCGGGTCGTCTGGTTCGGTGGCCCCGAGACGCTGGCGACGGCCGGCGCGACGGCCGACCTCGACGGGGGTGTCACCGGTCCGGACGATCTCGGCCAACCAGAGCGAGAGGCGTTCGTAGGGCCCGGTCACACCCCAACGGCTCTCCGCAGTTGGATCGAGCACGTAGACCAGCCTCGGTCGGCCACGCCCCGAGCTCGGCGCCTTCTCCTCGATGACCAGTCCGGCGTCCACGAGCTTGGCGAGATGCTGACGGATGGCGTTGTGGTTGAGTCCGAAGTGCTCGGTCATCTCCGAAACATCCACCGGCCGGTCGGCGTCGGCGATGTAGCGGAACACGCCGTGGCGCGTCGGGTCCCCCAAGGCTCGGGCCTGCTCCTGCAACGTCGTCATGGCTGATCCCCTCGCTCGCTGCTACCACCATTGTCTCCCGCCGCGCCGCATCGACCGGCGATCAGGCATGCGAGCTCGCCGAGCGTCGTGACGTCGCGGAGGTCATCGAGGTCGGGTTCGCCGATGGTGCGCTCGCCGAACTCCTCGACGGCAGCGTCCCACAGGTCGAACAGCACCAGATCCTCATCGCATCCAACCTCCGCCAACCGAACGTCGTCCGCCTGGCCGCAGGGATCACCAAGGCCGAGTACCGAGACGAGCAGGTCGGAGATCTCGCTGACGCTCACCGCAGCTCGGCGCTGGTGGGTCTCGGCCGGCATGTCACTCCTCAGGGTCTTGGCACCTTCACCTTGATCTATTATTCTAGGCGTAACTAGATATTTCAAGGGAGTCGCGATGATCCAGTCCGAATCCACCGTCAGCCAGCTCAGCATCGATCTGAACTGTCCGTGGTGTCTGGCAGCCACTGTCGAGGCTCTCGAAGCCGATCCGCGTGTGCGGGCGCTGTCCGTCCACAGCGCCCGGGGCTGCCTGGAACTCACCCACGTGGGCCCGGTGGATGCCATCTTCGACATCATCACCAGTATCGGCCACACGATCGAGGTGGCGTCCAACGGTGAGGCGGTGATGGCTCCGGCCTCAGTCCATGTCGAACATGGCTGTGCCTGTCACGGCACCCCGTCTCTCGACGGCGTTCGCATCGGGGACGCGCCCTGAGCTGCGCTGAGGGCGTCGACGGAGAGTCATCCACTGCGGTGCCGTCGACGGCAGAGGCCCGTGCCGGCCGCGTCGCGGAGATGCACCGCCAGACCAGGCCCGGCCTGGCGTTCGCCGGCGCGTTCGCCGTCGCGTCCGGGCTCGCAGCAATCGCGCCACACAACACCGGCGCCTGGCTCCCCTTGCACCTGTTCCTCGCCGGAGCGGTGCTCCACGCAATCAGTGCCGTCACGCTCATGCTCGCCGTCACCTGGTCGGCTGGCCTTCCCCCGCCCTGGTCCGCGGTACGACTCCAGCGTTGGCTGCTCACCGCCGGGGTGATCGTCTTGGCCGCAGGCCGCGAGATGGCGCTGGCCGGATTGACCGTGGCGATCGCGGCGTCCACGATCGCCGCGTCGATGGTGATCCTCGGCGTGCTGCTCGCCCGCGTGCGTCGCGACGCGTCCCTCGACCGTTTCGACGCCGCCATCGACGGCTACCTCACCGCCCTGACCCTGGCGCTGGTCGGCTCGGCTCTCGGGGCGATGGCCGGCGCGGGCCACAGCGCAAGCGGCCTCGTCAGCATGCACTTGACGCTCAACCTGTTCGGCCTCGTAGGAGTCGTCATCGCCGCGACCCTGCCCTACATGACCGCCACACAGTTCCGCTCGAAGATGGCGCCCCGGGCGACTCCGCGGACAATTCGCGCGGTGGTGGGTGCGTTGGCGGCGGCCACGGTGGTCACAACGATCGGCATCGGCACACGTCGTGAGCTCCTCGCGGGCCTTGGCCTGATCACCTATGCCGGCGGAATCGCAGCAACCATCGCCATCTGCCCGTTCCCTCGCTGGCGAAACCTCCGCTGGGCAGGACCCCGTGCTGGTTGCATCGCGTTGGGCGCCCTGTGGTGGTTCGGGGCCACTGTCGGGTTCGCTGCATGTGCCTGGTCGGCACTCGATGCACCGACCGGTTTGATCGTCGCGCTCGTCGTGGGTGGCTACGCCCAGATCCTGGCCGGCTCACTGGCCTACCTCGCGCCCGTGCTGCGCGGCGGCGGTCACGCACGCCTCGCGCAGGGTTTCCGTCTGACCCGATGCTGGCCTGCGCTCGTCGCCGCCAACGTGGCGGCTGCCGGCGCTGTGTTCGGTTCGTCCATCGTCGCACTGGCCGGTATCGCCATCGTCCTCGGCGATGGTATGGCCCGTGCGGCGCTCCTGACCCGTCCCCTTCACGAGGTGGCATGAACGGGATGGACGACCTCCTCGACGTCGCGACCCGGTACCGCCGCCTGGGGTTCCGGGCGACGCTGACCGCCGTCGACCCGACAACGATCCGGTGCGCGTGCGGCGCCGCTGCAGACGCCGAAACCTGTGACGTCGCGGGGTTCGAACGCTTCGAGGGGATGTCTGACCCCGGCGACGAATCCATCTTGTTCGCCATCATCATGCCGTGTGGCCACCGAGGCCTCCTTTCGTGCGCCTACGGACCCACCGCCGACGAGACCGAGGAAGCCGTCATCAAGTCGCTGCCGACGCCCAACCCTGGACTGGGAAACAACGCCCCATCGCACGACACCGACGAGGAGGGCGGCGATCCGCCGTGCTGGGCACACCTCCTCGACGACGCGCCGGACTTGCGCGACACCGACCTGGCGGACCTCGTGCGCAACCTCGCCGACGGTGTGATCATCTGCGACCCCGAAGGCCGCATCGTGCTCTGGAACGACGCCGCGACACGGATCTTCGGATGGGAGGCCACCGAGGCCGTCGGAGCGTCGCTCGACCTGATCATCCCCGAGCGCCTCAGGGATCGGCACTGGCGGGGCTACCGAACAGTCATGGCGACCGGCACAACCAGCTATGCCGACCGGCTGCTCGAAGTCCCGGCGCTGCACCGCGATGCTCACACGATCTCGATCGCGTTCACCGTCTCCCTGGTCCGCCATGAAGACGGGACACCCAAGGCGATCGCCGCAGTCGTCCGGGATGACACCGCACGGTGGCAGGAACAGCGCGCGCTGCGCAGTGAGCTCGCCAGGCTGCGCGGAGCGAGCCCCCGACCGGCCGGACCATCAGACTCGCATTAGTTCGTGTCACGAGCTATTTCCGGGGCGTGGAACGAGAGACGGCAGCGAACCGGGCGCGCTGGCAGGGCGTGGCGAGCGTGCGGCTGCGAGCGGGACTCGTCGTGCCGGTTGCCCTCGTGGGTGTCGGTGGTGGCCTGATTGGTGCGGCGTACCTCGGCGGACTGCGCGTGCTGAGCGACTGGATCGGCCCTGGCGATCACCGGATCGCCGTCCAAGCGGGGATCCTGGTCGGGGTCGGTGCGGTGATCACCGTGGTCGGTCGGCTGCTCGGTGAGAGCGGCAGCGTGGAGCTGCTGGTGGACAACATCCACGTCCTCGGCGGCGCCGAGGACGTCCGCCAGGTCCGCTCGCTGGTTCCCACGTCGCTGCTGTGCATCGCAGCCGGTGGGTCGATGGGCCCCGAGGCGCCACTCGTGCAGACCAGCGGCTCGTTCGGAACTTGGATCGCGCAGCGGTTCGATCTCGACGCCGACGCCATGCGCGTCCTCACCATCACCGGCATGGCAGCAGGCTTCAGCGTGCTGTTCGGCGCGCCGTTCGGCGCCGCACTCTTCGCGCTCGAGATCCTGCACCGGCGCGGCCTGCAGTACTACGAGGCGCTCGTGCCCGCCCTGGTCGGCGCGCTGATCGGCTACGGGCTGAACCTCGCGTTGACCGGGGTCGGCCTGGACTCGGTCTGGCAGCTCCCCGACGCCGGGACCCTCACCGGCAGCGACCTCGTGTGGGGCATCGCCTGCGGCGCGCTCGGCGCAGCTGGCGCCCTCGTCTTCTCCGGCGCGGTGACGCTCGCCCGCCGGGCGGTGTCACGAGTTCCCGCTGTCGGCCTGCCGGCCCTCGCCGGCGTCGTGCTCGCCCTGCTGTACTGGTGGTCACCGTTCGCGCTGACCAACGGAGAGACCCAGGTCGACGCCATCATCACCGGAGGCCTGAGCACCGGGGCGCTCGGCGTGGCCATCGCCGCCAAGGCGACCGGCGTGCTCGTCACCCTCACCGGACGCTGGAAGGGCGGGTTCATCATCCCGCTGTTCTTCATCGGGTTCGCCGGCGGTCAGCTCCTCCATCTGCTGGTTCCCTCGACCAACGCCACCGTGCTCATGGTCAGCCTCGCCGTCGCGCTGTGCGTCGGGGTGACCAAGACTCCACTCGGTTCCACCCTCGTGGTCACCGAGATGGCAGGCCTCGCTCTCCTGCCCATGACGATCGCCGCCGCCATCGTCGCGCTCCTCCTGACGAGCCAGACGGCGATCATCGAGACCCAACGCGCCCGCTCCCCCGCCGCCCCACCACCATGACCGACCAAGCACACGACGACCTATCCGAACAGGACTACCGGCGACTGGCCGCCTTCCGCCATGCCCTGCGTCTGTTCCTGCGATTCTCCGAACAGGCCGCCCGAACCGAAGGAATCACCCCCAACCAGCACCAGCTCCTCCTCGCAGTCCGCGGCTGGCCTCACTCCCAGGCGCCCACGATCTCCGAGGTGGCCCGACGACTCCAGCTCAAGGTCCACTCCACCGGCGAGCTCGCCCGCCGGGCGGCGTCGGCGGGCCTGGTCGCCGTCGAAAGCGACCCCGACGACCACCGCCGCCAGCGCATCACCCTCACCGATGTCGGCATCGACAAACTGCGCTCGCTGTCGGTGCAGCACCGCGACGAGCTGCGCCGGTTCCGACTCCACCTCGCCGATCTGCTCGACATGCTCGACGACGAGCCGACCTGACCTCTTCCGCCACGATTTCTCTCGCCCCTACTAGAGATATTGTGCAGGGGTGATCTCGACTGCATTGACGAACCGCCTCGACATCGAGCACCCGGTGCTGTTGGCTCCGATGGGCGATGTCGCAGGTGGGGCGCTCGCCGCCGCCGTCTCGCAGGCCGGCGGCCTGGGCCTGATCGGCGGCGGTTACGCCGACCCTGACTGGATCCGAACCCAGTTCGATCTCGCCGGCGACACTCGGGTCGGCGTGGGGTTCATCACCTTCGCTCTCCAGCGACGACCCGACGCGCTCGCTGTGGCGCTCGAGCGAAACCCTGCGGCGGTCTGGCTGTCCTTCGGTGACCCGGCCCCGTTCGCCCCCGCAATCCACGCCGCGAGTGCCGCGCTCATCTGCCAGGTGCAACGCCGCGACGAGGCGGTGCGGGCCGTCGAGATCGGAGCCGACATCATCGTCGCCCAAGGCCAGGACTCGGGCGGCCACGGCCGCTCCGGGCGAGGCACGATGGCCCTCGTCCCCGCCGTCGTCGACGCAGTCGCACCGGTGCCGGTCGTTGCCGCCGGCGGCATCGGCGACGGTCGCGGTCTCGCCGCCGCGGTGATGCTCGGCGCTTCCGGCGCCGCCCTCGGCACCCGCTTCCTCGCCTCGACCGAAGCAATCTCCGATCCGGTCGCTGACGATCTGCTCGTCGCCCACGGCGGCGACGACACGACACGGACCGAGGCGTTCGACATCGTGCGGGGCCCGGCATGGCCCCAGGGATGCGACGGACGCGCCTTGCAGAACCGCCTCACCGACCAGTGGGCTGCCCGGCGTGTCGACGGCTCCGAACTCGAACGGCTTCGCTCGCTCTACCGTGCGGCACCTACCCACGACTACACGGTCCGGGTTCTGTGGGCAGGCGAGGCACTCGACCATGTCCAGGCCATCGAGCCGGCGGGGACGCTCCTGGCAAGGATCGTGGCGGATGCCGAGGGGCTGCTCCGCCACGCCGGAGCCTGCTGCTCAGACGCTGGCGACTCGCGGTGAGCGCTCGCATCTGGCTGCGCCGAGCCTACGAGCCGCCGTCGCGCAGCGATGGACGCCGAGTGCTCGTGGACCGGCTCTGGCCTCGAGGTCTTCGCCGCGTTGACGCCCGCATCCACGACTGGCTGCCCGACCTCGCCCCCAGCACGGCTCTGCGGACCTGGTTCGGCCACGACCCGGATCGGTTCGACGAGTTCGAACGGCGCTACCGGCTTGAGCTGGCCGCCCACTGCGAGGACCTCACCCGCGTCCGCGAGTGGGTCGACCAAGGTCGCCTCACGCTGGTGTTCGCGGCGCGCGACACCAAGCACAACAATGCCGTCGTGCTGCGCAGGGTCATCGAAGGCGGCAACGGTCCGGGCTCGGTTCGCAGAAGGTGAACAAGGTCCCGCACCGTGCACCGCGGCCAGACCCGGGTGCTCCCGCTCTGCCTCGAGCGACTGCGACGACCGCAGCGCTCAGGTGCCCACCGAACACGTCCGTGGCGGCAGCTGCGATCGCCGGAGCTCGCTGCACGCATGAGCACGATCCCAGTTCGACCTCGCTTTCGCTGAGCACCTCGTCGATGATGTCGACCAGCGTGCGCCCAGCACCGGCGCCCAGGCCCGCGCGCCCATCGGAATATCCGATCGAGCCGTCGCCGCCGACGTGCCCCAACGCCAGGTTCCGCAGGTGGCACAGATGACGGTGCACCGACTCGACGTCACCTCGAATGCCCGCTTCCCGCAGCCCGGCAACCGTCGCGTCCCAACCCCCGAGGGGGCGGCACAACTGAGGCGGCCATTTTTCTAGCATTCCCTAGATCTTATAGTAGAGTGTGCGAGATCGCCTGCCGCAACGGAGTCCACATGCTCGACCATCGATCCCTCAGCCAAGACCGGCCCGTGCCGGTGGCACCGAAAGTACTGGTGACGGTGGGCCTTTCGATCGTTGTCATGATGATCCTGACCGCCATGCTGGTCTTCGCGACAGGTGGGTCGGCGTCGATGCTGCTCATCGGCGCGACCACCGGTGCGGCCCTGGGGATCGTCGGGGGACGGGTGACGCTGAGCATGCTCAGGGCCAAGGCTTCGCAGCCGTAGCAACCCATCTCCCACACCGACCGTTCCACGTTGGGCTCGATGCCCACCATCCCCGAGGCCGGGCCGTGGGGATTCAGCGGCGACGGAACCAGGCGAGCACGAGCCCGACCGGGATACTGATCAGTACCACGGCGACGAGTACGCGGTAGGCGACCCGCCACCAGCCCCGCCGCATATTCGAAGCTGCCGTGGAAGCGAGGAAAGCCGCCAACGCGACGGCGATCGCGGCACCGCCAGCCGAGGTCATCGGTGGGACAGCGGTAAGCGTCCCGGCCACGGTGAGCATCACGCCGCTGTTCCAGGCCAAGAACTCTGTGGCCCGCAACGTCGGGCGGGGAGGTACGACGCTGAGCCAGGCCTGCCCCGCCCCGAGCCCGATTTGGGCGACGCCGCCGACGAGCACGAGGAACGCGGCGGTCCATGATCCCAGTTCGAAGCCAAGCGGCCGTGTGATCGCTGCGACCAGTCCGCCAACGGTCGTCCACAGGGCGCCGGCGGCGATGAAGACGCGAGTGTCTCGCCATCGTGTGAGCAGCTCCGCGTCTGCGATTGCCATTCCGGCTCGTCGGTTCTCGTCGATGGCGGACTTCGAGATCACACGGCGCCTCGGGCGGCAGGGATCGAAACTGGCTCGCCGATGAGCTGCTGGCTGTGGACCCGGGCGACGTTCTCAGCGAGTTCCGCGGCGCGGTCGGCAGTTGGTCCGACCCAGCCGAGCTCGAGGGTCTCGTGGAAGAGCGAGAGCCAGCGCTGGAAGTGCGCTGCCGTGAAGGCGCGGCGCAGGTGCACCTCGGCATGGGCCTGGAAGGGGTTGCCCGAATAGCCAGGGAGTCCGAGAAGGGCGCGGCACCAGAAGGCGGTGAGCTTGGGGAGGTGCTCGGACCAGTCGACCTCGGCGACGTCGTTGAACATCGGACCCAGCAGCTCATCCTGGGCGACATCGGCATAGAAGCGTCGGACCATCTCGGCGATCTCTTCGGGACTGTCGAGATCTCGCTGCGGGTCGGGCCGGGGTGTCTCTCGCATACCAGCTCCTCGGGTTGCTATAATTCTAGCAGTCTCTAGATTTATTTTCGACAAGCTCGGCATCTCACTCGCCGAGCAGGAACGACTATCCGGTGTCGCGGTCGACGCGATCATCGATTCGGTTTCGGTGGCGACAACGTTCAAGAAGGCGCTCGCAGAGGCCGGGTGATCTTCTGCTCGTTCTCCGAAGCAGTGCGTGAACACCCCGAGTTGGTCCGCCGGTACCTCGGCTCGGTGGTCGGCTACCGGGACAACTTCTTCGCCGCGCTGAACTCCGCAGTGTTCTCAGACGGATCGTTCTGCTTCATTCCCGCCGGCGTGACCTGCCCCATGGAGCTCTCGACGTACTTCCGGATCAACGCGGCGCAGACCGGACAGTTCGAACGCACGCTCATCGTCGCCGAACAGGGAGCGAGCGTCAGCTACCTCGAGGGCTGCACGGCGCCCATGCGCGACGAGCACCAGCTTCACGCCGCCGTCGTGGAGCTGGTCGCCCTCGACGATGCGGCCATCAAATACTCGACCGTACAGAACTGGTATCCGGGCGACGAACACGGAAACGGCGGCATCTACAACTTCGTGACCAAACGCGGCCGGTGCGCCGGCGCCCGTTCGCGAATCTCATGGACGCAGGTCGAGACCGGGTCCGCGATCACCTGGAAGTACCCAAGCGTGATCCTCCAGGGCGACGGATCGAGCGGCGAGTTCTACTCGGTAGCGGTCACCACGAACCACCAACAGGCCGACACGGGCACGAAGATGATCCACATCGGCAAGGACACGACTTCCACGATCGTGTCCAAGGGCATCTCAGCCGGTCACGCCCAGAACACCTACCGCGGGCTGGTCAAGGTGCTTCGGTCCGCAGATCGTGCCCGCAACCACACGCAATGCGATTCGCTGCTGCTCAGCTCGGGGTGCGGCGCGCACACCTTCCCCGCCATCGAAGCCAAGAACGACACCGCTCGCGTGGAGCACGAGGCGTCGACGTCCAAGGTCAGCGCCGAGCAGCTGTTCTACTGCCGCCAGCGCGGCCTGAGCGCCGAGGAGGCCATTTCCATGATCGTCAACGGCTTCTGCCGCGACGTGTTCGACGAGCTGCCCATGGAGTACGCCGTCGAGGCCCAAGCGCTCATGCGGGTCAGCCTTGAAGGAGCAGTCGGATGATGCTCGACATCGAGAACCTCACAGCGTCGATCGACGGACGGACGATCCTGACCGGCATCGACCTGCACATCGACGCCGGGGAGGTCCACGCCATCATGGGCCCCAACGGTGCCGGCAAGTCCACCCTGTCCAACGTCCTCGTCGGGCGGGACGGTTACACGATCACGGGAGCAGCCACCCTCGACGGACGCGATCTGCTCGCCATGACCCCTGAAGACCGGGCCGCCGCTGGGCTGTTCCTGGCCTTCCAGTACCCCGTCGAGATCCCCGGCGTCGGCAACATGTACTTCCTGCGGACCGCGCTCAACGCAATCCGGCGGCAACGTGGACTGGACGAGGTCGCCGCCACCGACTTCCTGGGCGTCGCCCGGGAACACATGGACCGGCTCGGCATCAACCCAGCGTTCCTCAGCCGATCTGTCAACGACGGGTTCTCCGGCGGCGAGAAGAAGCGCAACGAGATCCTGCAGCTCGCCCTGCTCGAACCACGCCTCGCCATCCTCGACGAGATCGATTCCGGCCTCGACATCGACGCCCTGGGGATGGTCGCCGAGAGCATCAACCATCTCCGGTCCCCCGACCAGGCGCTGCTCATCATCACCCACTACCCCCGGATCCTCGATCACATCCGACCCGACAAGGTGCACGTCCTCGTCGACGGCCGCGTCGGTCGCACAGGGGACCACACCCTCGCCCACCAACTCGAAGCCCACGGCTACACACCCACGTCCACCCCACTGGCCGTCCCATGAGCGCGATCCTCGCCACCCTGCTCAACCGAGAACCACGCTCCACTGAGCCGGACGCCGTCAACGCCCGGCATTGGCTCGAAACGCATGGGTTCCCCACGACGCGCGATGAAGCCTGGCGATACAGCCCCTTGCCAGCGATCCTCCAAGCGCTCGACATCGCCCGGCCAGGTCCGCGCATCTCCCGCGACGATCACGATCCCAGCCTGGCGCCTGCCCGGATCGACCAAACCACGCGCATCGCCGTGCTCGACGGGCACTTCGCGCCGGAGCACTCCGACACCGCTCCCCCCGGCGTATGGATCGCTCCACGATCCCGGACCCCCACCGATCTGCTCCCGGCCCCCACGGCAGAGAACACCGACCTCATTAACGCCTTCCACGCACTCAACGCATCGGCCGCCGACACGATCCTGATCACCGTCGCACCAGGGGCAGCACCCGATCAGCCGATACACCTCGCCCACGTCGTGACGCCCAACGGCACCGGGCACCTCGTCCAGCCGCGCATCGTCGTACTCGTCGGTGAAGACGCCCGCGTCGACCTCGTCGAGACCTACGACAGCGCCCGCGACGCCGTCGCGACGACGAACGCCTCGACCGAGATCCACCTCGGAAAGGGCGCCTCGCTCACCCATCACCGACTTCAGGCTGACCATCCCGCCGCCATCCACCTCGCCGTCACCAGCGCAGACCTAGGCGACGCCTCCCACTACCGCTCCACCTCGGTAGAAGTCGGCGCTGCCATCGCCCGCCACACCGTCGCCGCGACCCTCTCGGGGGCCGACGCGCGCTGCGAGCTTTCCGGCCTGTACCTGCCACAAGGGCAACAACACCACGACACCGCCGTCACGGTGGACCACCGGGCCTTGGGCGGAGCCAGCCGACAGCACTTCCTCGGGATCGAGGACGACCACGCCCGAGGATCGTTCACCGGGCACATCAGGATCCACCCCGATACCGCCGGCAACCTCGCCCACCAGGCCAACCACAACCTCGTACTCTCACCGACAGCGCGGTCCGACAGCCGCCCCTGGCTCGAGATCCTCGCCGACGACGTCGCGTGCACCCACGGCGCGACCGTGGGCCGGCTCGACGAGGACGCGCTCTTCTACCTCCGCAGCAGAGGGATCCCGCCACAATCGGCCCGGCAACTGCTCATCGACGCGTTCGCCTCCGAAATCGTCGACTCCATCGAACCGCTGGCTGTCCGTGAGCACGTCCAGGCACAGATCGAACGGCACCGCAGCCGCCGGGCATCGTCATGACGCCCCCGGAGCTCATCGCTCTCCAACGCGACTGCGACGCCACGACCGTCCCATTTGGCGAGAGGGTGACTCTCAGCGAAGGCGGTCTCGTGCGAGTGGCTCAACACCGAGGCACGAGTATCACCGTGGAGACTGAACTCGGGCTGCTGCTACGCATCGAAGGGATCGACGCCGACGCGCTCGGCCTCGACCCTACGAGCGCACCAGCGCACGATGACGTTGCTGAGTTCCACCTCGACCAGGTCATGGCGGCGCTCGACACCCTCTACGACCCGGAGATCCCAGTAAGCATCGTCGAACTCGGCCTCGTCTACCGCTGTGATGCGATCCCCCTCCCAGACGGCACCCGACGCGTCGAGATCGATATGACCATGACCGCTCCCGGATGCGGCATGGGAGACATCATCCGCGAGGACGCCATCCGCACCGTGTCCGCGCTCTCAGGCGTCGACGAGGTCATCGTCAACATCGTCTGGCAGCCGCCCTGGACCATGGCGCGAATGAGCGAAGCCGCCCGCCTTCAGCTCGGCCTCCTGTGAGGCTCGCCGACCCTCCCGTCATCGCGCCCGGGCCGAGCCGCAAGCGCGGGCAGCTACGCGCGCACCTGCCACGGCTAGCACGAGCGACAACTGGAGACGCCACCTGCTGCCCCGGAGATGATCGCTACCTCGAGCCCAGCCGGAATAGCCGTGTCGAGCCCATCAAGGCTCTGGCTGTCGTCCTCGCCGATGTAGACCTTGACGTGTCGCAGGATCTCTCCGCTCTCGTCGAGGATCTGACCCGCCAGCGCCGGATACTGCCGGGCCAGTCCTGTCAACACATCGCGCAGTTGGCTGCCATCGCTCGCCACGAGCGGACGTCCATTGGTTGCGGAACGCATCCCGGCGGGGATCCGGACGATGACACGCATTGTTCCTCCAGTCTCGTCACAGCGACCCCTCGAGCGGTCGCCATGACCGGGTTGTTGTGGTGATGGCCGCGGCAAGAACACAGCCCGCCCACGCAGGGTCTCGAGTTCGTCAGATGCCGGTCCAGGCCGAAGGGTCGGCGAGCGCAGACAGGACGACAGGAAAGAGGACGGCCTCCTCTGCACGTATGTGGTCAACGACAAGCGCTCTGAGGTCGGCCAGAGACCGCTCCGACTCTGCCCAATCAGGCGAGCCCACAGCGACGTCATCGAGCATCGTCCTGATCTGGTCGTGACCTGCTTCGAAAGCGTCTACGACGCGGCGATCGATCAGCCCGCTCAATTCGCGGTAGGTCCGACTCTCGACCTGCAGGTGCTCACTCACCAGGGCTCCAATCGCCGCCACGCTCGCCGCACAATCCGAAACCGGCATGTTCAGAGCCTCGAGGACCTCGTGGTGCTCCTCGGAGAAGCGCATCAACAACGGCACCAGCGGATCGTTCGAGTCGGTGCCCGTAGCCCAGTCGGCGAAGTCCCCAGCGCGCAGCGTCGAAGCGCCAGCATGAAGCGTGATCGCGTGGACCGGACACGCGGTCATCGCCCTTACGATCGTCTGCGCGGGCTCACCCCTTGGATCCACGACCACCGAGATCGCACCCTCATCCTGATCGAACACTCCAGGAGCCCAATGGACGCACTGGCCGGACCCGATGCACGTTCCCCGGTCAACACGAATTTCGAGATCCATCAATGACTCCCAACGGTTCGGGGTGGCCGGACCGGCTCTTTGTTCTAGCATAGTCTAGAAATTTAGGGAATTGCCGCGCCAGTCTGCTCAGCGCCAGGGCCAGCCTGTGAGACCACTCGCCCTGTGGGTGGGCGCGCGAGTGTTGGAGCTGCTCCGATTGCCGTCGCCGGAGAAGTCAAGGAATTCAGTGGGCGATGGCAGGCTCGAACTGCCGACCTCCTGCGTGTGAAGCAGGCGCTCTAACCAACTGAGCTAATCGCCCCGAACTCGATTGAAACCACTCACCGTGAGCGAAGTGAACTCTGCCGTGCTGCCGTGTGAATGAAAATCCATCGTCGGTCACAACTTCCTCGATTGGGCCATCAAGGGTCGCCAAGGGCCATGAATCCGCAGGTCACGGGTCACATCGCGATCGGGGCCCGACAGCCCACGATGGCCCTTCTGCGGAAGCTGGCGGAAGATTTTCGCGCCATTCTCGCGCCATCGCCGCGCCATCAAGCCGATCGAAAATGGCGCGAGCGCCGGTCACGCTGCGTGTCGGGCAAGTGATCTCTTGCTCCCCGATGACAGGCGGAGGATGGGAACGGCCGGGCTCGATCGCGGGGCGTCAGCGGGCGGCGCGGGCGATGAAGTCGTTGGCCCAGGCGACGGCGGCGTCGACGTGTTCGATGACGTCGAGCCCGTCGGCGGCTTCGGCGTAGATGGTGTCCCACCGCTCGTAGGCGACGACGGTCGGCGGCCACCGCTGGCTGCGCCGGGCCGCGAACAGGCGTTGCGCGGTGGCGTTCAGCGCGGCGTAGTCGATGTCTTCTTCCTGTTCGAGGATCTGCAGGTCGACCAGGTCGTGGGCGCGTTCGTTGCCGCCGGTCTTCGTGTTGATCGCCGTGCAGGCGTGGAGCTTCTGGGCGATCTGGTGATCGAGGGCCAGGACGGGGATCGGGTCCGGGGGGTCGAGGCCGATGATGTCGAACAGTTCGACGATGTCGTCGGCGATGCGAAGCTCGTGTCGTTCGGTGCTGCCGATCTCGTCGTGGCCGAGCTCGAAGGGGACGCTCAGCCAGTGCCGGCCCTGGTAGGCGAGACGGATGACGAAGGGCCGCATGACGTAGTCCTCCGGCACGCCTTCGGGTTGGGGTGGGTCGAGCTCCTCGAGTTCGCCGGTGAAGCCGCCCCACCCTTCGGCGAGTCGGGCGGCGAGCGCGTCGAGGTAGTCGTCGAGGGTCACCTCGGCGGAGCGGGCGGCGTCGAGGTCCGGAGTGAAGCGGCTTGCGGCCTCACCGACGCGCAGCTTCATCGCTGTGCCTCCCTTCACGACGCTGGGCGGCAGCATCTGGCCAACCACGGTGTTGGCGATCACACGCTGCACGCGCCGCAGGGGGCGGTCTCGGTCGCGGGCGATGTTGGAGATGCGAGCCTCGAGCGACCGCAGGTTCGACGGTGGTTCCTCGCGCTTCGGGCTCATGCCGCGTCGCCGATCTCGCTGATCACCTGGTCGGCTTGGTCGCGGCGCAGCAGGCCCCGCCGGGCTGCTTCTCGGGCGGCGTCGAGCAGTCGCTCTCGCATCACGAGGTCGCGGCAGTCGAGCAGGGCTCGTCGGACCGTGGTGGTCGGGATCCCCTCGAAGACGGTCAGCTCGCCCTTGTCGAGGTGCCGCTGGACGACCTCGACGTCCTCGGGCAGGTGCGGGCGGGCCCGCTTGGGGGTTCCGACCCGGATGCGGCGAGGGTTGACGAGGCCGAGGTCGTGCAGTGCGAGCACCGCATCGTGGGTCAGGTAGGCGCCAGGCCCGACCCGAAGTACCGCTTCCATGTACTGGTCGCGTCCAGTGGTGGGGACGTCGTCGAACCGGTAGAGCCCGTAGGCGATGTGGTCGAGACCGCCGCGCTGGGCGAGCTTGCGCAGCTCGACCGCCGGCACGCCGAGCCGTTCCGCGTCGCGGGTCGTGACGTAGCCGTACTGATCGAGCGCGACCTCTCGCAACCGCCGTCGATAGGTGTCAGCCAGGGCCATGTCACAACCGTACTGTCAGCGGTACGGTGATGACAAGGCGGAACCGTACTGAAATCAGTACGGTTTTGACATAGCTTCGGGGGCGGCGAACCTCGGGAGTGGAACTCGCGGGCCCGATGGCAACCACTTGCTGAACCCGTGTCCACGAATCCAGGTCAACTCCATCAGTTGATCCCTTGCTCGTCGAGTCGGTGGCGGAGTCGCTCATTCTCGGCTCGCAGCGCGTCGATCTCGGACTCGGGCGAGGTCACCCGTGGCCGAGTCAGGAGAAGCACCCAAGCGAAGATCATGTTGGGGAGCTCGTACATCGCCAGGCCGGTCTGGTTGTAGCGACCCGGAGAGATTCCACTGACACTGAACGACAGGTAGCTGGTCTCGCCCTCGGCGACCATCCCGCCGAACCGGCACAACGCAAGGCCGGTGAGGGCGAGGACGAAGAACATGAGCACGGCGTCGCGGAAGCGGGGTCGGAACGCGCCGAGCAGAGCGAATACCCCGATCGCCATCTGCAGACCCCCATACATGGCCCGCACCTCGGTACGAGAGACGGCGTCGGAGAGGTCGTAAACGTTCATCCCGGCGATCACGTCGCCCGACCACGCCTTCGGCCAGATCAGGTTGATGAACCCCCAAGGCAACCAGAACAGCGAGTTCGCGACCAGGAACACCTGAGTCAACCTCCGGTGGAGAATCGGGTTCATCGCCTCTCCTTCGACCGTCCAACACGCGATGGCCGGCGGCGACTGCGGTGGCGGCGCGTCCCGTCGACGGGACCGAGTCCGGCAGCGTGGCGCAGCTCGGCGTAGAACAGCTCGGGGTCGTCGTCGGGGATCAGCGCGTGGCTCAGCGCGACGCGAGTCACCACCGAAGCGACCGTCGCTGCATCATCGCCCGGTACGAGCGGCTCCAGACGGTCCCGCATGATGGGCAGCACCCGGGTCATCTGGTGCACGACATGGGTGGGTTCGACATCGACCATGCGGCGAAGCGAGTAGGACTGCTGGAAGTCGACGATGTGCCGCAGCACCGCGTCGAGTCGTTCCTCGCCTTCGAGCCCGGCGACCGCCGCCGCGAGCCCCCTGTCGTACTTGTCCTGCTCATAGCGACCGAACGCGTCGAGCAACGCCTCCTTGGAGGCGAACCAGTGGTAGAGGGTCGGGCGCGACACCCCCGCGGTGGTGGCGACATCCGACAGGGACAGCTTGCGGGGCCCTGACCGAGCGAGCACCTCGAGCGTCGCGTCGAGTATCCGTTCCGTCGTCGTCGGCGGATTCTCCCGGTCCGTCAGCATCTTTACATTCTTGCATCGAACTGTAAGGCTGCAGAGTGATGGCGAGTCTGACCGTCCGGCACCCACAGTTCCGCATCGACGACACTGTCCCGTTCCAGTGGCAGCCGGCCAACCCCAGCTTCGGCCTGTTCGGAAACACCTTCACGTTCCTCGCCATCGCGTTCGAGCGCTACATCGTGTCGGCCACCCGCGAGGCGATGCCCCGCATCACCGACCCCGACGTCGCCGAGGAGGCCGATCTCTTCGTCCGCCAGGAGGCCCAACACGCCCGCGCCCACCGGGCCCACGCCAAAGCCATGATCAGCCGGTATCCCGGCCTCGCCGACACCTTCGCCGCAACGACCGCCGCCTACGACCAGCTGCTCGAAGAAGAGACGCTTGAGTTCCACCTCGCGTACATCGCCAACCTCGAAGCCACCTTCACACCACTGTTCAAGATGGTCTTCGACAACCGCCACGACCTGTTCACCGGCGGTGACGAACGTATCGGCACCCTACTGCTGTGGCACTTCGCCGAAGAGATCGAGCACCGCTCCTCCGCCCTGGTCATCCACCACGCCGTCACCGCGGACCCGTGGTACCGGATCCGCAAGGCACCCAAGGTCTTCAACCACGTCGCCGGGATCTACAAGCTCGTCCTCGACGGCTTCGAACAACACGTCCCCCTCGAGGACCGGCTCGTCTCGACCAGCAGCATCTCACCGAGCGGCCTGTACCTGTCCGAGCTGCGCGACCGGTTCAGACGGGGGCAATACGGCTCGCGGTCGATGCTGCACCACGTGCCCGGACGGGACCTACGCACGATGATCCGACGCGAAGCCGCCTCCCAGACCCCCCACCACGACCCCTCCGACGAACCCCTCCCCCAATGGGTCGACACATGGCACCACGCGCACGACTCCGGCGCCGACATCACCACCTACGACGGCGTCGGCCTCTGAAGCCTGCGGTCGCACATCCCGCCCGAGCGCCCATGCCTCTCGCGCTCCGAGATCTCGCGCCATTTTCGCGCCATTTTGCCGCGCCATCCCACGCACGGTGGCCGGCGCTGCCCACCGGCAGCCGGGGGCGAGTGGGCGATGGCAGACTCGAACTGCCGACCTCCTGCGTGTGAAGCAGGCGC
>CAZYKR010000033.1:0-22995 GCA_964648005.1 uncultured Iamiaceae bacterium | reverse complement strand
TCATGGCGCCGACCGTGATCACGTACGGGTCATTGGCGGGGGAGGCGATGGTGCTGCTGGCGGCCTCGTATCGCACCGCCGCCGCCAACTGGGACGAGGTCCTGGCAGGGGAGGACCTCGATGCGGCCGCGCGTGTCCTGGTCGACCTCCAGGCGTGGAGCGCCTTCTGGTCGTCGGCGGCCGTCGTCTACGCCGACGAGTACGCGTTGGCGATGACGGCCATCGAGCAGCTCACGGAGGTGCCGGCGGCGCTGTTGGACGAGGCGGCGGCGCTCGAGGTCATCGAACCGGCCCCGGGTGCGGATCGTGCGCTGCGGTGGGTGGCGGCGCTGCAGGGCGTGCTCGGCCTGGACCGGGCGGTGGCCCATGCCCGAGCGCTCACGATGGACTTGCTCACCGGCTGGGGCGCCGACCGTGCCGACGTCGAGATCGCCGCCGGTGCGGTCGACACCCTCGCCGCACATGGGCCGATGGCGCCCCAGGTGCCATGATGGCCGCCGTGCGCCGTGCCCTGCTCCTCGTGCTCGCAGCCCTCAGCCTCACCCTCAGCTCGAGCCTGACGGTGTCGGCAGCCGCGGCGCAGTCGCAGGCGCCGTGTCCGGTCGAGGACGGCACGGTCGTCAACCCCGACGCCGCCGGTACGGCGGCGACCGGAGCGTGCGCGCCGCCGCGCAGCGACCGACTCGTCGACTCGGCCATCTGGATCTTCACCCTGGGCGTGCTCGTCGCCGTCGTGGTCCTGGTCCTGCGTGGATCGCGCCAGCCGTCCGGGGCGCCGGTCGAGGACCGGTAGGCTCCCCGGCCATGCCTGACGCTCCGCTTCGCACCTCGCCGCTCGACGCCGCCCACCGGGCGCTGGACGCCAAGATGGTGCCCTTCGGCGGCTGGGACATGCCCTTGCAGTACCCGAGCGGCACCATCGCCGAGCACAAGGCCTGCCGGCATGGGGCGGTGGCCTTCGACGTCAGCCACCTCGGCACGGTGCGCGTCACCGGGCCCGACGCCCTCGACGCCCTGCAGGCAGCGCTCACCAACGATCTGACCAAGGTCGGTCCGGGCCGGGCGCAGTACACCCACCTGCTCGACCCCGACGACGCCTCGGTGCTCGACGACATCATCGTGTGGTGGCGCTCGCCCGAGGTGTTCGACGTGATGCCCAACGCCTCGAACACCTCGCGGGTCACCGGCGCCCTCGGCGTGGGCACCGACGTCACGGCCGAGCGGGCGGTCATCGCTGTGCAGGGCCCCGACGCCCGGGAACGCCTCGCCACCGTCAGCCCCGAGGCGGCATCGGTGGCGCGCTTCGCCGTGGCCACCGTGGACTGGCACGGCACCGACATCGTCGTGGCGGGCACCGGCTACACCGGCGAGGACGGCGTCGAGTGCGCCGTGCCGGCCGACGAGGCGCCGACGTTCTGGCAAGCGGTGCTCGACACCGGGGTGGAACCCGCGGGCCTCGGTGCGCGCGACACCCTCCGCCTGGAGGCGGCCCTGCCGCTGCACGGCCACGAGCTCGGGCCGGGCATCACCTCGCTGCAGGCCCGCCTCGGGTGGGTCGTGGCATGGCACAAGGGCGACTTCCGTGGTCGCGCCGCCCTCGAGGCCGAGCGCGAGACGGGTCCGGCGCGGCTGCTCTACGGCGTGGCGACGCCGGGCCGGCGACCGCCGCGCGCCGAGCAGACCGTGCTGCTCGACGGCGCTGCCGCCGGCGTGATCACGTCGGGCAACTTCTCGCCGGAGCTGGGCCACGGCATCGCCTTGGCCTTCCTGCCGCCGGGCCTCGACCCGGGCACCGAGCTCGGCATCGATGTGCGCGGCTCGATCGAGCCGGCGCGCATCGTGGCGACGCCGTTCATTCCCAAGCGCTGAGCGGCGGGCACGAGCAGGAGACGTTGCGGTCGCCGTAGGCGTTGTCGATGCGGCTCACCGGCACCCAGTACTTGTCGCGCCGCAGCGCCGGCACCGGGTAGGCGCCCAGCTCGCGCGGATACGGCCGGCTCCAGTCGTCGGCGAGGACGTCCTCGGCGGGGTGCGGCGCGTGGCGCAACGGGCTGTCCTCGACGGGCCAGTCGCCGGCCTCGACGCGGCGGATCTCGTCGCGGATGGCGATCATGGCGTCGCAGAAGCGGTCGACCTCGGCGAGGCTCTCCGACTCGGTGGCCTCGACCATCAGCGTGCCCGCAACCGGGAACGACATGGTCGGGGCATGGAAGCCGTAGTCGATGAGCCGCTTGGCGACGTCGTCGACGCTGACGCCGGTGGCGTCGGTGATCGGACGCAGGTCGAGGATGCACTCGTGCGCCACCAGTCCGCCCGAGCCGCTGTAGAGCACCGGGTAGTGGTCGCGTAGCCGGGTGGCGATGTAGTTGGCGGTGAGGATCGCCGTCTGTGTGGCCTGGGTGAGGCCATCGGGGCCCATCAACAGGATGTAGGCCAACGAGATCGGCAGGATGCCGGCAGAACCCCACGGCGCAGCCGAGATCGGGCCGGGGCCGTCGGCGGGACCGGCCTCAGGGACCATGGGATGGTTGGGCAGGTACGGCGCCAGGTGGGCCCGCACCCCGATCGGCCCCACGCCGGGGCCGCCGCCACCGTGGGGGATGCAGAAGGTCTTGTGCAGGTTGATGTGGCTGACGTCCGCCCCGAACCGGCCGGGCCGGGCCACGCCGACGAGGGCGTTGAGGTTGGCGCCGTCGAGGTACACCTGCCCGCCGGCGGCGTGGACGAGGTCGCACAGCTCGACGATGCCCTCCTCGAAGACGCCGTGGGTCGAGGGGTACGTGACCATGACGCACGACACCGTGCCGGCGTGCTCGGCCAGCTTGGTACGCAGGTCGTCGAGGTCGACGTTGCCGTCGTCGTCGCAGGCCACGACCACGACGCGCATCCCGGCCATGGCGGCCGATGCGGCGTTGGTCCCGTGCGCCGACGCCGGGATGAGGCAGACGTCGCGGGCCGTGTCGCCGTTGGCCTCGTGGAACGCGCGGATGGCGAGCAGGCCGGCATACTCGCCCTGCGAGCCGGCGTTGGGCTGCAGCGAGACGGCGTCGTAGCCGGTGATCTCGACCAGGGCCTCCTCGAGCATGGTGAACACCTCGAGCCATCCCTGGGCCTGCTCGAGCGGCGCGAACGGGTGGATCTGGCCGAAGCCGGGCCAGGTGATCGGGATCATCTCGGCCGTGGCGTTGAGCTTCATCGTGCAGCTGCCGAGCGGGATCATCGCCCGGTCGAGCGCCAGGTCCCGATCCATGAGGCGGCGCAGGTACCGCAGCATCTCGGTCTCGGAGTGATAGGCGTTGAACGTCGGATGCGTCAGGAACGGCGACGTGCGACGCACCGGCGCCGGCAGGGGTGAGTCGACGTGCGGGGCCAGCGTGTCGACCGAGGACCCGACGCCGAAGGCCTGCCACACGCGCTCGACGATCTCGGGCGTCGTGGTCTCGTCGAGCGCCACGGCGACGGTGTCGTCATCGACACGCCGCAGGTTGATGCCGTCGGCGGCGGCGCTGGCCACCACGGCGCCGGCCCGGCCCGGCGCCCGCACGGCGATCGTGTCGAACCACGTGTCGTGCACGAGGTCCAGCCCGCCGTCGCGCAGCCCGGTCGCCAGGATCGAAGTCAGCCGGTGGACGCGGCCGGCGATGGCGCGCAGCCCCTCGGGCCCGTGGTAGGTGGCGTAGAGCCCGGCCATGACCGCCAGGAGCACCTGCGCCGTGCAGATGTTCGACGTGGCGCGCTCCCGGCGGATGTGCTGCTCGCGCGTCTGCAGGGTCAGCCGGTACGCCGGGCGGCCCGCCGTGTCGATCGACACGCCGGCGAGTCGGCCGGGCAGCGTGCGCTTGTGGGCGTCGGAGGTGGCGAGGAACCCGGCGTGGGGTCCGCCGAAGCCGAGCGGCACACCGAAGCGTTGCGTGGAGCCGACGACGATGTCGGCCCCGATCTCGCCGGGTGCGCGCAGGGCGACGAGGCCCAAGATGTCGGCGGCCACCACCACGAGGATGCCGCGTTCGTGCAGCGCAGCGATGCGCTCGGCGTCGTCGCGGACCTCGCCGGTGGCGGTCGGGTACTGCAGCAGCACACCGAAGATGTCCTCACCGACGATCCCTGCGGCCGGATCGGCGACCACCACGTCGAGGCCGAGGGCCCGGGCCCGGGTACGGACGACCTCGATGGTCTGGGGCAGCGCGCCGGCGTCGACGACGAACGTCGAGCCGCCCTTGGGGTTGAGCCGATGGCACATCGCCATGGCCTCGGCGGCGGCGGTGCCCTCGTCGAGCAACGAGGCGTTGGCGATCTGCATGCCCGTGAGGTCACAGACCATCGTCTGGAAGTTCACGAGGGCCTCGAGGCGGCCCTGCGAGATCTCCGGCTGGTACGGGGTGTAGGCCGTGTACCAGCCCGGGTTCTCCAGGACGTTGCGCAGGATGACCGGCGGGGTGATCGTGCCGGCATAGCCGAGGCCGATCAGCGAGGTGTTGACCTCGTTGCGCTCGGCCAGCGCCCGGAGCTCGTCGAGCACGGCGACCTCGGACTGCGCCGCCGGCAGCTCGAGCGGTGTCCGCTCGCGGATGGCGTCGGGCACCACGGCGTCGATCAGGGCGTCGATCGAGTCGAAGCCCACCGCCGCCAGCATCTTGGCGACGTCGGGCTCCGACGGGCCGATGTGGCGATGGACGAATTCGCCGTGGGTGTCGAGAGGTGGGGTTGCGTCGTGCGCCATAAGGGCGTCGAGCCTACCTCAGCCGTTCTTGGCCGCCTGCTCCTCGTGGTGCTTGGCGATGGCGGCCATGATGGCGCCGCCGGCGGCGCCCATGAACTGCGGGCGGTTCTCGGCGACCCAGTCGCGCGACGCCGTCGGGCGCTGCGCCGAGCCGTCGAAGTGGGGCATCACGTGCTGCGCGATCAACTCGTAGCTGCGGTGGGTGGCACGCGGGTCGGCCCACTCGTGCGCCTGCACCAGGAACGTCCCGAACCCGCCCCCGCTCTGTTCGGCGAGGTGCTCGATGAACTCGATCAGGTCGTCGGGGGTGCCGATCACCCCGGCGCCGGTCTGGTTCAGCAGCTCGGCCGGGTGTTCATCGCTGCCCTCGGGCACCATCGGCAGGGCCGCCACGCGCCGGAAGTAGTCGATGTACTGGTGCAGGCCGTACTCGACGTCGCGGTACGCCTGCTCCTTGGTCTCGGCGATGTGCACCTGCGACACCAGCCGCCACGCCCGGCGGTCGGCCACCGTGCCGAACTCGGCGCACCGGTCCTCCATGACCTGCCAGTTCTGGCCGAGCAGGTCGATGCCGGCGCGCTGGGTGGCACCGATCGACAGCAGCGAGCATCCGTACTTGCCGGCGGCACGGGGGCCCGACGGCGAGATCATGGCGGCGACAGCCACCTCGGGGTGCGGCTGGGTGTACGGGCGCAGGTGCAGTCGTGCGTCGCGCAGGGTGAACCACTCGGTCTCGCGGGTCACCGGCTCGTCCGTGCGCAGCAGCTCGAGGATCACCTCGAGCGACTCCTCCATCCGGTCGCGCTGCACGGCGGGATCGATCCCGAGCATGAACGCGTCTGACGGCAGCGCGCCGGGGCCGACGCCGAGCATGACCCGCCCTCGGGTGAGGTGATCGAGCTGGACGATGCGCTGGGCCACCATGAACGGATGGTGGTAGGGGAGCGAGACGACCCCCGTCCCCAACCGGATGTGGCGGGTGCGCTCCGCCGCGGTGGCGATGAACAGCTCGGGCGACGCGATGATCTCGTAGCCCGCCGAGTGGTGCTCGCCGAACCAGGCCTCGTGGAAGCCGATCTTGTCGAGGTGCACGACGAGGTCGAGGTCGCGCTCCAACGCCAGCGTCGGGTTCTGCCCGACGGGGTGGAACGGCGCCATGAAGATGCCGAAGCGCAGCGGCCAATCCATGCGATGACCTCCTAGGGCCAGGTGCTGGTGATCGTGGCGGACGCCGTGTCGACGGCAACGACGTGGGAGTCGATGATGAGCACGGCGGTCTCACCCCGCCAGCCGAGCTCCTCGAACTCGCCGATCGTCGACGTGAACGTCAGATCGATGGTCGTGGCCCCCGTCGCCGCACCGGTGGTGGTGTCGACGCTGGACACGACCAGGTCCTGCTGCTCGCCGTCGAAGCTGATGAGCCGCACGTTCGTCCCGACGAGCTCCACGGCGACGGCGGTCTCGCTGCTCGTCACGGTGGCCGACGACATGTTGGTGGTGGGCGTGCCGTCGAGCGCCTGCTCCCACGAGGTCTGCCAGCTCACCGTGGAGATGCCGCGCACCGAGAAGTCCCGGGTGCCGCGCTGGTCCTCGACGATGGCCACAAGGCTCTCGCCGGTGAACCCGATGGGGGTGAGCTGCTCCTGGTCGCCCTTGAGGAGCTGGACCTGGGCACCGGTGTTGCGGTCGACGATCATCAGGTCGCTGCCCGACGGGATGGCGATCAACGACGGGCCCCAGATCGCCGGCGAGTCGTTGAACGTGCCGAACGACGTGCCCGACGGCAGGGTCTGCGTCCAGATGAGCCCGCCGGTGGCGGCGTCCCATCGCTGCAGGCAGCTCGGGATGGTGCCGAATCCGACGACGAACGTGGTGTCGTCGGGCGCCAGCTGGATCTTGTCGTTGCTGCTGGCGCGCGACGTCGAGCGCCCGTCGGAGCAGTAGGCGTCGAGGACGGCCTTGTCGGTGCCGTCGGCCGGGTTGAGGATGACCAGGCTGCCGTCGCTGCTCGACCCGGTGCCGATCACGATGCCGTCGGCCACGGCGGCGGCCTCGGTCGACACCGACTCGAGCTCCTTGCGCCACGCCTGCTTGCCGTCCGTCTTGGTGAAGCCCTGCAGCACGCCGTCACCAGCGCGCACCACCACGGTGGTGCCGAACGGCATGATGCAGTCGTCGCACGAGGTGACCGTGTCCGAGATCGTCGCCTGCCACACCTCGGCGCCGTCGCTGCGGCGGATAGCGATGAGGCGCTTGTTCTCGACGGCGTAGACGTTCTCGGCGTCGGCAGCCATCGGGACGGTGTAGACGTCATCGGGCAGCGCGTTCGACTTCCACTGCTCGGCCATGGGTGAGCCGCCGAGGCCGAACAGGTAGGCCTTCGTCGTGCCCTCGTAGCGTTGTGCCCGCACGGCGACCTGCAGCGACGACGGCTCGCCGGGCAGGAGGATGCCGGAGTTGGAGGACACGTTGTAGGGCTGGCCCGACTCGATGCCGAGGCCCGACAGGAACCCGGAGTCCTTGAACCCGAAGTACAACGGCACGGCGACGGCGGCGAGGACGAGCACCGTGATCAGCACGCTCGAGAAGCACCCCCACTTGGCGGTCGACTTCGTCGCCGAGACGATGGCGTCGGAGTTGTAGAACTGCGAGATGTCGATCGTCGGGGGCGACTGCACCACGAACGTGTAGCCGCCCGGCGCCTGGGCGTCCTGCTTGGTCGTGTACACCGACCCGCAGTACGAGCACGTGCGGGTCCCCTCGGAGGTCGGTGCAGGAAGCCGGGCGCCGCAGTGGTCGCACTCGTAGCGCTCGCCTTGCTCGTCGCTCTTGAACATCTCGCCGGCCTCCCTCGGACGGGCGCAGAATAGTGCGCCTTTGTGCGGCAGCCGGGCTTGTGCTTGGATGGCGCCGCTTCGAGCAAACGCTCCTGGTGGGGGAAGTCGGTCGAAATCCGACGCTGTCCCGCAACCGTGGGTCGAGGACCTGTCCTCGACGAGCCGGATCACCTGCCAGGCGTGAGGCTCTCGACGCACCCGTCGTGGAATGCGGGGTCGAGCCTGGTCGGTGCGTGGGTGCGTTCGTGCACCGGCGTCTCGGCGGGGACGACCCGTCGAGAAAGGAACCAACCGTGTCGACCATCTCTCGCCGGGGCACCGCCCTGGCCGCTGTGGTGTTGTTCGTGCTGCTCGCCCTCGTGTCGGCGCCCCCCGGTGCCCGTGCTGCGGCACCACCGGACGCCGGCTTCGGCGCCGGCTGGCTCGCCGGGCTGGTGAACGCCGCCGGCTTCATCCCCGGACCTGCCGATGCCCCCGACGTCGGGGCCACGCTCGAGGGCGCCATCGCCCTCGGTGCCGCCGGTGTGGAGGAGGCGACCTTCGACCGGATGGTCGGCTGGCTCGAGGCGAACGTCGAGAGCGTCGTGGCGCCGTACGGCACGGACAGTCCGGGCAACCTCGGCTACCTCATGATGTTGGCGCGCCAGGCGGGCCGGAACCCCAACGCCTTCGGCGGTGTCGATCTGGTGGCGAGGTTGGGGGCGACCCTCGGGGTCTTCGCCCCGGGCCTCTACGGCGCCGACGACCCGACCTATGACGGCGTGTTCCGCCAGTCGTTGGCCATCCTGGGACTCGACGCCGCCGGCGCTGCAGTGCCGGCAGCGGCGCTGGGGTGGCTCGTCGACCAGCAGTGCGACGCGCCGACGACGGCTGCCGGCGGATGGCAGGCCTACCGCGCCGACACCGGCGTGCCGTGCGACGCGCCCGACCCGATGCTGTTCGTCGGTCCCGACACCAACGCCACCGCCATGGCGATCACCGCGACGGTGGCTGCCGGGGGAGCGGCAGACGTCAACGCTGCCTTGACGTTCCTGGCGAGCGCGCAGGGGAGTGGGGGCGCCTGGCCGTACATCCCGGGCGGCGAGGTCGACCCGAACTCGACGGCCCTGGTGGCCATCGCCCAGCACACCGCCGGAGCCGACGCCTCGGGCGCCCGGTCTGCCTTGGCCACCTGGCAGATCGGCTGTGCGGCGCCCGCCGAGGACCGTGGGGCCTATGCGTCGCCGTTCAGTGACGGGTTCCCGGATCTGTTCGCCACCCGCCAGGCCATCTGGGGCGCGTCTGCCGTGGCGTTCCCGCCGCCGGTGGCTGCGTTCGGGCCCACGCCCGATCCGTGTGCGCCCACGACGACGACCACGTCGGGCCCCGGGTCGCCGACGACGTCGACCAGCCAGACCAGCGTCCCGGCCGGGGCGGTGGTGGTCACTCCGGCCTTTACGGGCTAGATCTGGCAGGCTCCGCCGCACTTTACATAACGAAGATTATGGGCGGCGTGGTGGGTTCAGCAGGCGATGTTCATGAACCTCCCTTCGCTGAACACCATGCTTCCGTCCCCATCCGCATCGTCGAACCTGGCGCTCAGCCGCCCCTCATCCGACAGCACGGTCAAGGTGCCGATGTCGCCTGACCCGATGTTCCCCGGCCCATCGAACTCGTCCTGCTGCCACGTCGTCCCGCCAGCATCGATGGCAAGGGCCGAAAGACGTGGCGCATCATCATTCCCGAGGCAGTTGCCGCCATCTTCGTCACGGACGACGACGTCGGTGTACACGTCGCCTGGTTCAGGTGCTCCTGGCGCACATCCGGCACCGAACCAGACCAGGGCTGCAGAGACAAGCAGTGCGAGGCGCACGGGACAACCGTACCGTCGGATTACGGTCGGCGACATGGAGCCGGAAGGTCGGAGGCGCTGGTCGTGGCTGCGGGTCGCCCTCGTGGTGGCGCGCCTGCTCGGGATCACGGCCACGGCGTGGCTGATCTACCGACCGGATGGAGCGACGGCGACGTTCTGCATGGGAGTCGGCCTCATCGAGGATGGCGTCCATCCATCGGCCGAGGCGGCGCTCGCCGGCTGGCTGGCCACGAGCCCGGGCGAGCCGCAGTCGGGGTGGACGGAGGTCGACAGCTCCTTCGATGCCGACGGATCGGTCGCCTTCGCACCGCCTCCGGGCCAACCGACCAGGTACCAGAGCGTGCACATGCGCGAGACGCCGGGCGGCTGGGTGGCAGATGGCGCCTGCGTTGCAGCCTGACCGTCACGTCAAGCGGCGCCGTGGGATTCAGGGTGTCCTCAGTGCTGCCGTCGATGCGGCGGCCCGGTGACGGCTTCGGTACCGTCCGTGGCTATGCAACGAGCGCTGTTCGATGAGGAGCACGACCTGTTCCGCCAGACGTGGCGGGCCTTCGTGGAGAACGAGATTGTTCCCAACCACGAGACGTGGGAGCACGACGGCATCGTGCCGCGCGAGCTGTTCCTGGCCGCCGGCGAGCTGGGCTTCCTGGCGATGGCCGTGCCCGAGGCCTACGGCGGCGCTGGCGTCGACGACTTCCGGTACAACCTGATCATGACCGAGGAGATCCAGCGGGCCGGCGTAGTCGGTTCCGGGGTCGGCATCACCTTGCACAACGACGTGTGCCTGCCGTACTTCCTCGAGCTCACCGACGACGACCAGAAGCAGCGCTGGCTCCCGGGCATCGTCAGCGGCGAGTTGATCACCGCCGTGGCCATGACCGAGCCCGCCATCGGCTCGGACCTGGCGTCGATGCGCACCACCGCCAAGCTCGACGGCGACACCTACCTGGTGAACGGCTCCAAGACGTTCATCACCAACGGCATCAACGCCGACCTCGTCATCACCGCCGTCAAGACCGACCCCACGCAGAAGCACAAGGGCATGAGCCTGATGGTGCTCGAGCGGGGCATGCCCGGCTTCGAGCGCGGCCGCAATCTCGAGAAGGTCGGCCTGCACGCCCAGGACACGGCCGAGCTGTTCTTCACCGACGTGCCGGTCCCCCGGGCCAACCTGCTCGGCGGCGTCGAGGGGCAGGGCTTCGTGCACCTGGTGGCGAACCTGCCCCAGGAGCGGCTGTCGCTGGCGATGTCGGCGGTGGCCGGCGCCCGCGCCGCCCTCGACTGGACGCTGGCCTACACCAAGGAGCGCCAGGCGTTCGGCCAGCCGGTGGCGTCGTTCCAGAACTCGCGCTTCTGGCTGGCCGAGATGCACACCGAGATCACGATCGCCGAGACCTTCATGGACCAGTGCGTGCTGGCGCTCAACGAGGGGCAGCTGACGGCCGAGGAGGCCGCCATGGCCAAGTGGTGGTCGACCGAGCTGCAGAAGAAGGTCGTCGACCGCTGCGTGCAGCTGCACGGCGGCTACGGCTACATGGTCGAGTACCCCATCGCCCGCGCCTACGTCGACGCCCGCATCCAGACGATCTACGGCGGCACCACCGAGATCATGAAGGAGATCATCGGTCGCAGCCTCGGCGCCTGAGTCCCCTCAGGCCGGCACCCAGGTGCCGTGGAAGCCGTACGGGACACGCACCGGCAACTCGACGGCGCCGACCGGACCGGCGGCGACGTCGGTGGCGTCGAGCACCACGAGGTCGCTGGCGCCCCGGTTGGCGTCGTAGGCGTAGGTGAGCAGCCACCCCTCTCCCTCACCGTCGCCCTCGGGCACGAACACGACCTCGTTGGCGTGCACGCCAGCCTCGGGCTGCCATGCCGCCGTGTCGCCCGTGTCGTGATCCATCCAGCGGATGCCGGCCAGCTCGAGCGGCTGGGCCGATGCCGCGTCGACCTCGACGTACCAGCCGTGCCGGTAGGCGCGGCCGGCCACCCGACGGTCGATGGCGGGCAGGTCCATGTTGTGGTCGCCACGCGGCTCGTCGGCGAAGGTCATGGTGGTCGTGTCGATGCGCCACCGGTGCGGCGTCGACACGCCGAGGTCCTCGGTCTCGGTGAAGGCGTGGTCGAGCCGGCACACGTCGAGCACCACGTCGTCACCGTCGCGGAAGGCGTTGGTGCCGTGGAAGACGTAGCAGGGGTCGATCTCGACCCAGCGGATCTGATCGCCCGTTCCGCCGAGCGGCATCACCCCGACGCGTGCGCCGTTGGTCGGCGTCCAGCGGTACGGCATCGCCCCCGTCGCACCGGTGACCATCTGGATGCCCGCCTGGAGGTCGAACAGCACCGGCAGATCCCAGAACACGACGTCGCGGTCGGTGATGGCGAAGTCGTGGATCATCGTCGACGCCGGGATCGGGATCTCCGACGAGTGCACGAGCGCGCCGGAGGCATCGGCGACGTGGTACGTGAGGAACGGCGGCACGAACCCGTAGCCGAAGAAGTGCAGCTCACCGGTGGCGGGGTCGATCTTGGGGTGCGCCGTCATGGCGGTGGTGAGCTTGCCGGCGAAGTCGTGTGCGCCGACGGTCGACAGGTCGGCGGGCGAGAGCTCGTAGGGCCACCCGACCTCCCCCATGGTCAACAGCCGACCACCGTGCCACCCGATGGAGACGTTCGACTGGTTGCCTGCACCGCCGGGCGGGGCCTCGAGGCCGCCCAGCCCCTGCTCGACGAACGGCGTGCGCACCCACCGGTTGCGGTACCAGACGGGTCGGCCGTTCTCGAACTGGACGCCGTGGACCATGCCGTCACCGAGGAACCAGTGCGGCGAGTCCCCCACCTTGGGGTTCGACCCGTTCCGTACGTACAGGCCCGACAGGGCCGACGGCAGGCTGCCGCGCACGGCGAGGTCGGTGAGCGTCACCTCCTCGGCGACCGGCGCGAACCCGCCCTGCATCCAGTACCCGCGACTCGGGTCGAACGGCGGCGGCGTCGTCCCGGACGTCGCGCCGGCGGTCGTCCCCGGTGATGCGACGTCCTCGGACGCGCACCCGCTCACCGCCGCTGCCGCCGCAGCCGCTGCCATCAGTCCGAGGAACTCGCGCCGTTCCAGCATGCGACGTTGCTAGCACGCACCGGGTAGCGTTTGCCCCCGCTATGGCCACCAAGATCGACCTCGAGCTCACCTCCCGCCGCGACGACGGCACCTGGACCTGGCGTGCCGCCGGCGCCCGCCAGCCCAAGGGCGAGGTCGACGCCGGCCTGCTGCCCGACGGCGCCAGCGTCGGCGACGTCCTCAAGGCCGAGATCGACAAGGCCATCGACGGCATCACCGTCGTGTCCGTCCAGGCACCCAAGTCGAAGAAGTCCTCGTCGGACGAGCGCCTCGAGCTGCTCGGCTCGGGTCGGTCCGAGCAGTTGGTCACCACGCAGCTCGCCCCCAAGGGCCGCGGCCGCGGCGACCGCCGTGACCGGGGTGACCGGGGCGACCGCGACCGCGGTGACCGGCGAGGCCGTGGGGATCGCAACGACCGTCGGGACCGCAACGAGCGTGGCGATCGCCGCGGCCCGCGTCCCGACCGTCCGCGTCGCGACGAGCGGCCCAAGCCGCCGGAGAAGCCCCGCCCCAAGCGGCTCAAGGCTCGCAAGACCCACCGCAAGGCTGTGATCGCCGCCCTGCCGGCCGAGCAGCAGCCGTTGGCGGAGGTCGTCATGGCCGGCGGCATCCCGGCCCTGCGCTCGGCGATCGACAAGCAGAACGAGCTCGCCAAGGCCGACGACAAGCCGCTGGTCGACGCCGCTCCCCTGCTGGCGCTCGGCGAGAAGATCCTCGGCCCGATGCGCGTCGCCGAGTGGCACGACCGCGCCGACGCCGCGCTGGCCTCGATGGACACGGTCGACATCCGCGACCTGCGCTCCGTCGTCGTCGCTGCCGACACGGCCGCACGCAACGACGAGACCAAGGCGCTCGCCGAGCAGCTCCGCACCGGTCTCGCGGCACGCGTCGAGCGCGAGCACGCCGCCTGGCTCGCCGAGCTCGACGAGCTGGTGCGCGAAGGTCGGGTCGTGCGCGCCCTGCACGTCAGCTCGCGCCCCCCGAAGGCCGGTGCGCCGCTGCCCGCCGAGCTTGCCGAGCGCCTCGCACACGCCACCTCCGACGGCCTGACCGACGACATCGCGCCCAACCGGTGGGTCGTGGTGCTCGAGGCGTTGGCCCTCTCCCCCGTCCGGGCGCAGGTCGTGCCGGTGTCGGTGCCGTCGTCGCCGTCGGACGAGGTGCTCGCCGCCGTGCGCAAGGAGGCCAGCCGGCTACCGCAGATCGCCGAGCGGTTCGGCATCGAGCAGTCGGACAAGCCGGCGCGCAAGGCGCCGGTGCCGCCCCCGCCACCCGTGCCGCCGGCCGCTCAGGACGACAGCAGCGCCAGCACGTCGACGGGCGACGACACGACCACGTCGCCGGCCTGAGGCGTCGCCCGAGGGTTCCACCCGGCGAGCACGAAGGTGGCGCCGACGGCACGGGCGCAGGTCCGGTCGTGATCGGTGTCGCCGACGAACACGACGTCGGTCGGCTCAAGGCCGCCCAAGGCCTCGAGCACCGGGCCCAGCCGCTTCGGGCCGCCGAAGGCGTCGGCGAAGAGCGCCACCTCAGGATGCCAGCCGAGGCGGTCGAGCTCGGCGTGCCCGGAGTGCGCGTGCTTGTTCGAGCACACGGCCCAGCGATCGAGGGCGCCCACCAGCTCGCTCGCCCCGGGGAAGGGCTGGACGGCGTCGGCGTCGTAGACGGCCAGGTAGTCCTCGACGCGCAGGCCCCATCGGGCGCACTCGTCGGCGAGGACGTGACCGAAGCTCACCTGATCCCGCGGCACGCCCAGAGCGACGAAGGCGTCCGCGAGCGCACGGTCGGAATCGACCAGCGTGCCGTCGAGATCGAAGATGGGAATTGGCACGTCCGGGGACATTAGGGTGCGGCCATGGTCGAACTCGAAGTCATTGGCAACGTCCTGGTCATGAAGATCAACCGCCCCGAGGCGCGCAACGCGGTCAACGCCGACGTCGCGCAGGGCATCGAGGCGGGCATCGATCAGCTCGAGGAGAGCGACGACCTGTGGGTCGGCATCCTCACCGGCACGAAGGAGTTCTTCTGCGCCGGTGCGGACCTCAAGCTGATCAACGCCGGCCGCGCCGGCGAGATGATGGCCCCCAAGGGTGGCTTCGCCGGCATCGTCACGCGCGAGCGCCGCAAGCCGATCATCGCCGCCGTCGAGGGCCCGGCTCTGGCCGGTGGCCTCGAGATCGCGCTGTCGTGCGACATGATCGTCGCCTCGCAGGAGTCGCGCTTCGGCATCCCCGAGGTGAAGCGCAGCCTGGTCGCCGCCGCCGGTGGCCTGTTCCGGCTGGGTCGGGTGCTGCCGAAGAACGTCGCCACCGAGCTGGCGCTGACCGGTGACCCGATTGAGGCCGACCGCGCCTATGACCTGGGCATGGTCAACCGCGTCTCCGCCCCCGGCTTCGCGCTCGAGGCGGCACTCGAGCTGGCGGCGCAGATCAGCGCCAACGCCCCGCTCGCCGTCCAGCTGAGCCGCGAGCTCATGATCGAGCTCAAGGACTGCGACGACGCTGCCGGCATCCAGCGCTCCAACGAGGCGCTCCTCGGCCTGATGGGCACCGAGGACTTCGGCGAAGGCCTCACGGCGTTCATCGAGAAGCGCCCGCCGGCGTGGAAGGGCCGCTGACGCACCCCGTCGCCGGCGGTCAGGTGATCGTCGGCAGGACGCCGTGCTCGTGGAGGAACTCCGCCAGCCCGTCCACCAGCGCCAGGTCGCAGACGTCACCGAGGGGCACCCACCGCGCCTCGGCGGCGTCGTCGCCCGCCACCAGCGCACCCGGGTCGAGCACCGTGACCTCGAAGTCCAACACCACGAAGTGGTGCTCGTCGTCGATGATCTCGGTCCAACCGACCAGCGGACCGCACACGCCTTCCAGGCCGGTCTCCTCGGCGAGCTCGCGCACGACGGCCTGGGCGACAAGCTCGCCCGGCTCCACGCGGCCACCGGGCATGGCCCACTGGCCGGCAGCAGGGCCGTGGCCTCGTCGTACGAGCAACAGCTCGCCGTCGTAGACGGCGACGGCGCCGACGGCCACGGTCGGCCGGAGCTCAGGCATCGTCGAACGTCCGATGCACCACGATGGCGCGGGCGACGAGCCCGAACGACTCGAAGAAGTTCTTGGTGCTGCGGTCGCCCGGCAGCGCGATGGCGTCGACACCGTCACAGCCACGTGCACGACCCCAACGCAGCACCTCGTCGAGCATGCACTCCCCCACCCCGACCTCGCGCGCCTGCGGGGTGACCCACAGCGCTTCGATGCCGACGTGGCGGCCCCCGTCGCGTCGGCCGACCTCACGTGCCGCGAGGAAGCCGACCACGGTGTCGTCGATGGTGCCGACGATCAGCGCCGCGTCCGGCGCCACCTGGAGCGCTGCGGGCGCCTCCAGCGCGAGGTAGTGCGGGCCGCCTCGTTGCTCGGCCAGAGCGGCCGTGGCCTCGTCCGCCAACGACTGGACTGCGGCCAGGTCCTCGGGCGTCGCCGGTCGAGCGGCTTCGACCATCAGCCTGCCTGGAGCTGGGCGATCTTGTTCAAGATGGTCGACCGGTGCCGGTGGCCCATCTCGAACGCCCGGACGGCCTCGAGCTCGTCGGCGGAGAGCCCGCCGAGGCGCGGCACCACCTGCGAGGCACTCAGGCTCTCGTAGTCGGGGATGGCGAGCGTGTCGGCAGGCGGACCGGTGGGCACCGGCAGTTCGGGCTCGACGGCGACCGGCGGTCGGTCGACGGGCAGCTCCGCCAGCGCGTCGGCCACCACGGCATCGTCCACTTCCAGATCGGGCGTGCCCAGGCCGAGCGTCCGCCGGAGGGAGCCGACCTGCTGGCGGCCACGCTCGACGAAGCGCGGGAGCAGGCGCGGCGCCTCGAGGAGCATCCCGAGCGGCGCGTACACGAACAGGTCCACGGCGTGGGCGGCGGGCCGACGGCGACCCATCACCGCTTCTTCGCCTTCGAGAGCTTGGCGATGGCTGGGCAGTCGCCCTCGCCGACAGGGCAGATCATGGCAGCGCCCTTGCCGAACTGGGCGGGGCTCACCACCAGGAAGCACCCGGTGCAGACGAACTCGTCGGCGCGCTTGGCGGCCACCTTCGTGGTGCTCCCCGAACGTGCCGGCTCCTCCTCGTCCTCCTCGTCGTCCTCGTCCTCGTCGTCGGAGGCGGCGATGCGGTCCTTGAGGATCGTGTCGAGATCGGCCTCGACGTCGTCGGGACCGAGCTCTTCGTCGTCGTCCTCGTCGTCGTCGTCCTCCGCCCGCGGGCGCTTGCGTCCGCGCGGCATCGGCTCGTCGTCGAGGTCCTCGTCGCTCTCCTCCTCGTCCTCGGACTCGTCGGACTCGATCGGCTCGTCAGCGACGAACTCCTCGTCGAGCTCCTCGTCGAGGTCCTCCTCGTCCAGGGACTCGTCGTCGAGCTCCTCGTCGAGCACTTCCTCATCGAACACGTCGTCGTCTGCCATTGGTTCCTTGCGGTCTTCGGCTCGGTCGGGCGGGATGATAACCACCCGTTGGGTCAGGAGCGACCCAAGCGGCGCTGTTCGGCGCGGCGCTCGGCGTCGATGCGCTCCAGCCGAGGTTCGGGCGTGTGGTCCACGAAGCCCATCATCTCGGCGATGGCGTGGTGGCCTGCCACCTCACCGATCTGGCGGTGCATCTCCTGCGCCACCAGGCGGTAGGCCGGGTGGCCCTGCGGTCCGGTACGCAGCTCCAACAGGTGCATGGCCTCGCGGGCGTTGAGCTGCATGGAGAAGCGCAAGCGGTAGGCGAGGCAGACCGCGTACGACGCCTGGGCCGTCGGGAACTGCGTGGCGAGGTCGTCGAACAGCGCAGCCGAGCGGGCCATGGCGGCATCGAAGGCGGCACCGACACCGGCGGCCTCGACCGCTTCGGGGCGGTCGTACCCGTGGCGGGGCGTGAGCGCCTGCCAGTCGATGGTGAGCATCCGATGGCGTTGCAGGTCACGGAAGGCGCCGTAGTCCGCCACGATGTCGAACCGGTAGAACGGCCGCTCGAGCGCCCGGCCCGGTCGGTGGCGTCGGTTGGACCGCTCCCCGGCGTACGCCCGCAGCACGGCGAGGCGCTCGTCCACCCCCATGGCACGCACCCGGTCCTCGATCGTGCGCTCCGGCAGGCTGCTGTGCGGGTACAGCGCCTCGGCCACGACCTTGATCTCGGCATCGGGGTCGAAGTCGACGAGATCGACGGCGGGCAGGTCGGCGCTGCCGGCGTCGGCCTCACCCAGCAAGCGGTCGGCGAGCGCGGCGGTGGCGGTGCGGGTGGAGGCGAGGTACGCGCTCCACGCGCCCCCACGATCGGCGAGGTCGACGCGCTTGAGGAACGACGGGATGACCTTGCGCAGCTCGCGCAGCATCAGGTCGGCATAGGCACGCGCCTCGGGCAGCGGGTGCGCGCGCATGCGCAGCAGCAACGCTTCGTAGGCCTGGCCGGTGCCGTAGATGCCGACGTTGGACACCGCCGCGGCCGGCAGGATGCCGCGCAGCGCGTCGAACGCCTTGGCCCGGATGGCCTGGCGGTAGACGAAGTCGCTGTCGGCGTCCTCCTTGGGGAAGCGTTCCTTGAAGAACTCCTGGAGCACCGGCACCAGTTCGGCGTAGGCGTCGAAGAGGCGGTCCATGTCGGCCACATAGCGGGTGCCGAGGGTCGACTGCAGGATCTGGGGGTCGCGGTAGTACCGGTAGCGGCCACCGAGGCGGGCGTCGTAGGCGATGTACCGGGTGGACTGCTCCAGGTAGGACATGAGCCGGCCCCACTCGAGCACCTTGGTCAGCAGGTTCGAGGCCTGTTCACAGGCGAGGTGCACGCCGCCGAGCTGCGCCACCGAGTCGTCGCCGTACTCGAAGAAGACACGGTCGTAGAGCTCTTCGGCGCGCGCCAGGCCGACGGTGGCGTCGAAGCTGGCATCGCCGGCGATGTCGAGGTCGTGGACGAACTCGTCGAGGAACAGGCGCCGCAGGCTCTTCGGCGAGCGGGAGTAGCGGGCGAACAGCGCGCCCTTGACCACCTCGGGGAGGTTCACGAGGCAGAACACCGGTTCGTCGAGGTTCGTGAAATATCGCCGGAGGATGTCGGCTTCTGAGTCGGTGAACTCCTCGGCGACGTAGACAGTCACGGCGCAGGAGCGTAGAGGGTGCCCGACGGGGGGCGGCGGATCTCGGCGAAGGCCTCCCGTGCCGCGTCGAGCACCGACGGATCGAGCCAGGCATCGACCACGGTCATCGCCAGCGCCTTGGCCCCGTCGAGCACCGCACGGTCGCCGTCGGGCCCGCCGGCGTAGCCGGTGAAGGCCGGCGTGTGGATGGCCACGTCGGCGGGCGAGACGGCGATCATGGGATGGATCGACGGCACCACGTAGCTGACGTTGCCCATGTCGGTGCTGCCCACCACCGCAGGCCCTTCCCCGGGACCGAGCGCCCGGCGCCCCAGGCGGGCGGCGTTGGCGGTGTAGGCCGCCACCAGCGGGCCGTTGTCGTGCATGTCGGCGTAGACCGGCTCGAGCCAGCGGTGCTCCAACGTGCAGCCGGTCGCCTCGGCGCCGGCGCGCATGCAGGCCAGGACCCGCTCGCGCAGCGGTTCGAGGTCCGCCAGGCGCGGTGAGCGCACGTACCAGTGCATGGCGGCATGCTGGGGCACGATGTTCGGCTTGTCGCCGCCATCGGTGAAGATGCCGTGCACGCGTTCGTCCGGGCGGATGTGCTGACGCAGCGCAGCCACGCCCTGGTAGGCCAACACGGCGGCGTCGAGGGCGTTGGCGCCCTGCCACGGGGCCGCCGCCGCGTGCGCCGCCTGGCCGTGGAACTCCACGACCAGCTGCTGGTTCGCCACCACGTCCATCGCTTGGAGGTCCACACCGGCGGGATGGACCATCACCGCCGCGTCGACGTCCGCGAAGGCGCCGTCGTCGATGAGCGCCACCTTGCCACCGCCGCCTTCTTCGGCTGGGGTGCCCAGGATGACCACGCGCCCACCGGCCTCGTCGGCCAGCGTCGCGGCGGCGAGCCCGGCGCCGAGCCCGGCGGCGGCGATGATGTTGTGCCCGCAGGCGTGCCCGATGCCGGGCAGCGCGTCGTACTCGCACAGCACGGCGATCGTCGGCCCCTCCCGGCCTGCCTCGGCGCGCAACGCCGTGGCGACGCCGTGCGCATGCCGGGTCGTTGCCAGGCCGTGCGCGTCGAGGGCGTCGGCCAGCACGTCGTGGGCGTGATGCTCCTCGAACGCCAACTCGGGGTGCTCGTGGATGTCGTGCGACACGGCGAGCAGCGCCGGCGCCAGCGCATCCACCCGCTCGCACACGAGTGCCTTGGCCGCCTCGATGTCCATGGGAGACGATCCTACGGCTCAGACCACGACGCTCAGCGCGGCCGGCTCGACACGGATCGACAGCGCCGAGGCCCGGCCGACCGACTCCCCGTCGAGCCACACGTCGAGTGGCGGGTCCAGGTCGAGTTGCAGGGCACCGACCCGACGTTCGCCGATGCCGGGGTGCGGCACGTGCGTACCCGTTCGCAGCCGCCGTCGGGCCTTGATCCGCTCCCCCAGCGGCAGGTCCCCGTCGGACACGTCGAGCAGGCCGTCTCCCGGGTGTGACCGTGGCGCCAGGTCCCAGGCGCCGAGCCACTGGGCGTTCATCACCGCCACGACCCGGCCCCGCCACCAGGATCGGCGGGCGACGAGATGCGCCACGAACCAGTGGTGTCGACCGTCGACGAGGACGCTGCCCACATCCACCGGGACCGTCCACGCCTCGGGTGACCGCAGCCGGTCGGCGTCACCGCGGCCACCGAGCGTGCGACACAGGTCCCCGCCGAGGAGGCCCACGGTCGGCAGCGCGCGATCGGCGCGGCGGGCCGCCGTGACGATGGCCCGCAGCTCGGCGTCCGTCGCGGCCACCGCCGCGCCGTGGGGCAACGGTGCGGCGTGACCCCAGTCGGCGTTGCGGGCGAAGCTCACGCCACGACCCCTCGCCGCATGGCTTCGGCAGCGGCCCGGGCGGCGGCGGCGGTCGCCGGGTCGGGCGCGGCCTGGGCGAGCTGGCCGGCGAGGTCGATCAGCTGCTTGATGGTGCGCACGAAGTCGCCGCCGCTGAGCAGCTCGTCTTCGAGCACCTCGGCCAGCTCGTCGCCGGCCGCCCAGGCGTAGGCCGTGGCGACGAACGTCGGATCGGGCGTGCGCGTCTCGGGGAGCTCGTGGGCGCGCTCGTCGCGACGCAGCGCCTTGGCAAGCCGTTCGAGCTGGCGGTAACGGCGGGCGGCCTCCGGCGACGGGAACCACGGGGCCGGAGGCGGCTCGGCGCTGCGATGCTCGTAGATCACGGCCGACAGCAACCCGGCCAACGTCGGCGGATCGAGGTCGTCGAACACGCCGCACTCGAGCGCCTCGGCGACCAGCAGGTCACTCTCGTGGTACAGGCGCACCAGACGCTCCCCTGCCGGCGTGAGCGACCAGTCGACGACCATGTGCCGCTGGCGCAGCACGGCGAGCACCCGGTCGAGATGTCGCGCCAGCGTGTCGGTGTGGGCGCCGACGCGCCGCTCCAGCGAGGCCACCTCGCGCTCGGCGCGACCCAGGGCCCGCAGCGCCCGCAGGTGCACCTCGACGTCCGGGCAGTCGGCGACGCCGCCACCGCGCGCCGATGGCGCTGGCTGCGCCGCCGCGGTGGCCACCGGGAGGCTGGCACCGGCGATCTCCTCACGCAGCCGTGCCGCCACCTGGCGCTGGAAGGCCTCCTGGCGTGGCGCGAACGGATGCGGCAGCGAGATGCGGCTGAGCAGGTCCGGTACGGCGTCGACCTGGGCCGCCCCCACGCTGTCGACCGTCCCGTCGGCGTCGATCGTGCGCAGTCGCACCGAGCCGGCCCGCCGCTCCGACACGGACAGCACCGCCACCGGAGCGGCGCCCGACAGCGACACGACGTCGCCCGGGGACAAGCGTCGCAGGGCCTCGTCGATGGCGCGCTGGCGGGAGCGTGCCGCCTCCAGCCGTGTGCGCTCCACGCGCTCGAGCTCCTCACGATGGGCCCGCACGTCGCCGCGCTCGCAGGTGGCCTGCTCGGAGAGCTCGGTGACGCGTTGCCGCGCGGTGCGCAGGCGCACGTCGAGGCGCACGACGGCGGCGTCGGCCTGGAACTGGGCGAAGCTGGCGTCGAGGAGCGACCGCGCCTCCTCCGGGCCGTAGCGTCGGATCAGGTTGGCGGCCATGTTGTAGGTCGGACGGAACGACGACGTGAGCCGGAAGCTCCTGCTCGCCGCCAGCGCCGCCACCTCGCCGAACCCGACCCACGGCGACCACAGCACGATGGCCGTGCCGCGCTCGTCGAGGCCCCGCCTTCCCGCCCGACCGGTGAGCTGCGTGTACTGGCCCGGGGTGAGGAACTCGTGATGCTCCCCGGTGAACTTCGTCAGCTTCTCGATCACGACCGAGCGCGCCGGCATGTTGATGCCCAGCGCCAGGGTCTCGGTGGCGAACACGACCTTGACCAGACCCTCGACGAAGCAGGCCTCGACCGCCTCCTTGAACGCCGGGATCATGCCGGCGTGGTGCGACGCCAGGCCGGCCTCGAGCCCGTCGAGCCACGAGCTGTAGCCGAGGGCGTCGAGGTCGGCGTCCGACAGCGCCGCGGTGCGCTGCTCGACCAGCTCGCGGATCCGGTGCCGCTCCGGGGCCGTGGTGAGGCGGAACCCGGCCCGACGGCAGGCGTCGACGGCGTCGTCGCAGCCGGCCCGGCTGAACACGAACACGATGCCCGGCAGCAGCTCTCGCTGGCGCAGCAGGTCCACCACCTCCGGGCGGTGCGGCGTGGCGAAGCGCGCCCGCCGACGCTGCCCGCGGATCGGCTTCGGCTGGTCGAGCTTCTCCCCACGTCGGTTCGGACGGCCGTCCACCAGCGTGGGGAGCACCATCATGGCCCCTGTCTCGCGGTCGTCGTAGGCGTAGAGATGGTCGAGCTCGACGGGCCGGCGGGTCTCGACCACGGTCGTCACCTCGCCCCGGACGGTGCCGATCCATGCCGCCAGCTCGTCGGCGTTGGACACGGTGGCCGACAGCGCCACCACCCGGACGTGCGGCGGGAGGTGGATGATGACCTCCTCCCACACCGGTCCGCGGTACGCGTCCTGGAGGTAGTGGACCTCGTCGAGGACCACCCATGCCAGCGAATGCAGCGACGCCGGCGTGGCATAGATCATGTTCCGCAGGACCTCGGTGGTCATCACCACCACCGGAGCGTCGCCGTTGATGGCGTTGTCGCCGGTCAGCAAGCCGACCCGCTCGGGACCGAGACGTGCCACGAGGTCCTGGTACTTCTGGTTGGACAGCGCCTTGATGGGGGTGGTGTAGAAGGCGCGCGTGCCCTGCGCGATGGCACGGTCGACCGCGTGATCGGCCACCACCGTCTTGCCGGAGCCCGTCGGCGCCGCCACGAGGACCGAGACGTCCCGGTCGATGGCCTCGGCGGCGTCGATCTGGAACTG
>CAZYKR010000032.1:0-23108 GCA_964648005.1 uncultured Iamiaceae bacterium | reverse complement strand
ACCGACCGGTCGAGCGCGTCGGGCGTGCGGTGGATCATCGACCCCCTCGACGGCACCACCAACTACCTGTACCGCCATCCGGGGTTCGGCGTGAGTGTCGCCGCCGCCATCGATGACGTCGTCGTCGCCGGCGCCGTGGTCGACGCCGTGCGCGGCCAGGTGTTCTCCGCCGCGGCCGGTACCGGGGCGCGACGCGATGGCACGGCGATCGCCGTCGGCGAGGCCGACGACCTCGCCACCTCGCTCGTCGCCACCGGGTTCAGCTACGACCCCGAACGGCGTCGACGCCAGGCGGGCGTGCTGGTCGAGGTGCTGCCACGCGTGCGCGACATCCGGCGCATGGGTGCCGCCGCCGTCGACCTGTGCTCGGTGGCGTGTGGCGTGGTCGACGCCTTCTACGAGCGGGGGCTGGCGCCGTGGGATCTCGCTGCAGGCTGCCTGATCGCGGCGGAGGCAGGCGCCGTCGTCTCCGATCTCCACGGGGACGCGCCGAGCGGCGCCTTCGTCCTCGCCGCCGCTCCTGCGATCGCCGGCCCGCTGCGTGCATTGCTACGCCACGCCGGCGCCGGCGAGGCCTGAACCGGTCGGATCGCCCGGTCGCAGCGGCGACACACCAACGCATCGGGGATGATCGCGCGAGAAATGTTGCAGGCATGCGCCAAAACCGTGTCGGGATCGGGCACGATTAGCAGCCGTGGGCACCCGCATCCTGACGGTCGAGGACGACGAGCGCATCCGCACCGCGGTGAAGATGGCCCTCGAGGACGAAGGCTGGGTCGTCGAGGAGGCGGACAACGGCGAGGACGCGCTCGAGACGTTCCAGCGCCATCCCACCGATGTCGTGCTGATCGACATCATGTTGCCCGGCATCGACGGCTTCGAGGTCTGCCGGTCCATCCGTCGCGCCAGCGACGTGCCCATCGTGATGGTGACGGCTCGCGCCGACACGCACGACGTCGTCGCCGGTCTCGAGGCGGGCGCCGACGACTACCTGACCAAGCCGTTCGCCCCCAAGGAGCTCTCCGCCCGCATCCGCGCCCTGCTGCGCCGGGCGCGGACCAGCGACCCCGGGGTGAGCCACCTGCGCTTCGGTGACCTGGAGGTCGTGCCGGAGGAGGGCGTCGTCCTGCGCGACGGCCAGGAGGTCCACCTCACCAAGACCGAGTTCCGCCTCCTCGTGGAGCTGGCGTCGAGCCCCGGTCGGGTGTTCAGCCGCGAGGTGCTGCTGGAGCGGGTGTGGGGCTACGGGTACTTCGGTGACGGGCGGTTGGTCGACGTGCACATCCGGCGGCTGCGCACCAAGGTCGAGCACGACCCCGCCAACCCGCGCCATGTGGTGACGGTCCGCGGCCTCGGCTACAAGCTGCAGCCCTAGGCTGCGAAGGCGCCCGGCCTAGGCTGGGTCGTCGACCTCGCCCGGTGCCTGACGGTGCCCGGCCAGTCCCCGAGGAGCCTCGCCGACGTGAACCGCCTCGGCCTGCGGGCCCGCATCACCTTGACGTTCGTGCTCGGTGCCATGCTGCTCGCCGCCATGCTGTCCGCGATCACCTACGGGCTGACCCGCGAGATCCTCCTGCGCCAGCGCGACGCCAGCGCCGTCAACCGGGTGTTCTCGAACGCCATCATCGTGCGTGGCGACCTGTCCACCACCACCTCCGATCCCGGCGGCTTCGACACGCTCCTCGCCTCGTTGCCCACCCCCGAAGGCGCCCAGCCGGTCATCTACTCCGCCGGTCGGGCCCAGTCGCGCAACTCGGTCGAGTTCCCGCCCGACGCCATCCCCGACGACCTCCAGACGTTGGTCGCCAGCGGGCAGCCGGGCCGCATGCGCGTCGAGTTCGACGGCGAGCCGTACCTGATCGTCGGCGTCCCGATCCCCGGCATCGACGCCGCCTACTTCGAGGGCGTGCCGTTGACCGAGACCCGTTCGGTGCTGTCGAGCCTGGCGACGTCGCTGCTCGGCGCCGCGGTCATCACCACCATCCTCGGCGGGTTGATCGGGTTCTGGGCGTCGAGACGCGCCGTGGCGCCGCTCGGCCCCGTGGGCGAGGCAGCTGCGGCGATCGCCGAAGGTCGCCTCGACACGCGCCTGGCCGACACCGGTGACCCGGATCTCGACAAGCTGACCACCTCGTTCAACGAGATGGCGTCCGCACTCGACGCCCGCATCCAGCGCGACGCCCGCTTCGCCTCCGAGGTGTCGCACGAGCTGCGCTCGCCGCTCATGACGCTGTCGGCGTCGGTCGAGGTGCTGCAGAACTCGCGCGACGAGTTGCCCGACCGCGCCCAGACCGCCCTCGACCTCATGCGGGCCGACATCGAGCGCTTCCAGCAGCTGGTCGAGGACCTGCTCGAGATCTCGCGGTTCGACATCGGGGCCGTGACCCTGCACCTCGAGGAGGTGCCCGTCACCGAGATGGTGCTGCAAGCGGTCCACTTCGGCGGCGGTGACGCCGTGCCCCTGCGCTACGACGAAGAGGCGGACGACGTGGTCGTCGCCGTCGACAAGCGCCGGTTCAGCCGGGTGGTCGTCAACCTGCTCGACAACGCCCGCAAGTACGCCGGCGGCGCCACCAGCGTGCGTATCGAGCTGGCGCGCAGCGAACCGGGCCAGCGAGATGCCGACCGCGTCCGCATCTGCGTCGAGGACGCCGGTCACGGCGTGCCCCTCGCCGAGCGAGAAGCGATCTTCGACCGCTTCTCGCGTGGCATCGAAGGCGGCAACCGAGGTGCCGACACGGGTGTCGGGCTCGGCCTGGCCCTCGTGGCCGAGCTGGTACGCATCCACGGCGGTGACGTGTGGGTCGAGGACCGGCACGACGGCCGGGGCGGCGCCCGGTTCGTGGTCGAGCTCCCGGTGGTGGCGACGCTGCCGCACGACCAGGCCGACGTGCACGACGACGCCCTGCCCGAGCCCGACGAGGAGTTCGCATGAGCACGACGCGCGCCCGCCGGGTGCTCGCCGGCGCGCTGGTGGCGGTCGGCCTCGGCATGGTCACCGCCTGCACCGGCGTGCCGGTCGACGAGAGCCCCGAGGCCATCTCGCGCTCCGAGCTGCCGCCGCAACTGCTGCCGTCGAGCACCACCACCACCGTGCGTCCCGGTGAGGGGGACCTGGTCAGCGTGTTCCTGGTCCGGGGCGGCGGCACCTCCGACGATGCCCTCGTGCCCACGCTGGTCGCCATCCCCACCGTCGAGACCGCCGACCTGCCCGCCGCCGTGCTCGAGCACCTCATCCGCAACGAACCGAACGAGCAGCACAAGTCCGAAGGGCTCGGCTCGGACATCCCGAGCACGGTCAGCCTCCGCAGCGTCGACCAGGAGGGCGGGCGCGTGACGATCGACGTCACCGGCCTCCAGGACGTCGAGAGCATCAAGCAGCGCATCGCCGTGGCACAGATCGTGTTCACGCTCACCGCCATCGACGGGGTCGACGAGGTGGTGATCCTCTCCGAAGGCCAGCCGCGCAGCCTCACCACCGAGCTCGGCGGCTCGGATGCAGGCGAGCCGCTCACCCGGGAGAAGCACTTCCCCACGCTGAGCGCCCGCCTCACCCCGACCGCCCCGTCGACGACGACCACGGTCGTGGTGCAGGCGCCGTCGACCAGCGTTCCCTAGCTCGCCCGGGCCGGGGTCCCGGGTCCCGACGGCCTGGGTCGAGGCGGCGTCAGCCCGACATGCCGAGCGCGGCGGCGATGCGCAGCCGCTGCACCTTGCCGGTCGAGGTGCGGGGCAGATCATCCACGACGTGCACCTCCTTCGGGCGCTTGTGTGCCGCCAGGTGCTGGCGCGCCCACCCGACGATGACGTCAGGATCGGGAGCGGGCGCCCCGGGGTCGGGCACGACCGCGGCGCACACCCGCTGCCCCCACCGCTCGTCGGCGCGCCCGAACACCGCGACCTCACCGACGCCGGGAGCGTCGACCAGCACCCGCTCGACCTCGGCGGGGTACACGTTGACCCCTCCGCTGATGATCAGGTCGTCACGGCGCCCCTCGAGGAACAGATAGCCGTCGTCGTCGATGCGCCCGAGGTCGCCGACGGTGAACCAGCCCGACCCCTCCGCTGACCGCCAGGCCTCTGCCGTCTTGTCGGCGTCGCCCCAGTAGCTGAACCTTCCCCACGACGGCGGGCAGCACCACACCACGCCCTCCCCCACCCGTGCCAATGGTGCCGAGCGCCCCAGCGGATCGAGCTCGACGTCCGCCGCCGCCACGGCCAGGCGTCGGCCGGCGCGGGCGCGACCGACGGTGCCCGGCCGCTCCAACCACTCGCGCGCCGAACACGCCGTGAACTGCCCCTCGGTCGACCCGTAGAACTCCCACACCCGGTCGGCGTCGAGGGCCTCGACCGCAGCGCGCTGCAACGGCGGCGGGCACGGCGCTCCCGCGTGCACCAGCGAACGCAACGCCCCCAGCGGGGCGAGCGTGCCACCGGCGGCGGCATGGATGCGCTGCAGGTGCGCCGGCACCATGAACGACGTGGTCACGTCGAGCGTGGCCACGGCGTCGAGTGCCGCGGCAGCGTCGAACCGGCCGAGGACGACGACGGTGCCGCCGGCCAGCAGCGTGCCACCACCGAAGCGGATGCTCACCGAGTGGTGGAAGGGCGAGCACACCAGGTGCCGGTCCGCCGGTCCGAAGCCCCACTGGTCGGCCTCCTCGGCCAGCAGCGCCGCCGCCTCCACCTCGTCCAGCAGGCCGGACCAGACACCCTTGGGCACGCCCGTCGTGCCCGAGGTGTAGTGCATCGGCCGCGCCAGGGGCCACGGCGCCAGCTCGCCGGGCGGACCGGCCAGCAGCTGCGCCAGCAGTTCGTCGTCGACGATCAGGCGCGGCTCGGCATCACGTTCGAGCGCCATCCGCTCGTCGGCCAGTAGGGCGCTGTTGAGCAGCACCGGAACGATGCCGCTGCGCAACGCACCGAGGATGAGCGTGAGCATGGCGGCGCCCGAGGTGGTGGCGACCACGATCCGGTCGCCGGCGGCCAGGCCACGGCGCGCCAGCCCGCCGGCGACGGCGCGCTGCATCGGTTCGGCCTGCGCCGCCGTGAGGACCTCCACGCGCGCTCAGCCGGCGAAGAAGTGCTCGGCCACGCCGTGGTACAGCGCCGGGTCGACGAGCTTGGGCGTCCCGACCGCCTCCGCCATCGGCACGCGAACGATCTCGCCGCACCGCAGCGCCACCATCTGCCCCCAGGCGCCGTCGTGCACGGCGTCGATGGCGGCGATGCCGAATCGGGTGGCCAGGACGCGGTCGAACGCCGTCGGCGTGCCGCCGCGCTGCACGTGGCCGAGGATGGTGACCCGCGACTCGAAGCCGGTACGGGCCTCGATCTCGGCGGCGACGGTGTTGGCGATGCCGCCCAGGCGCGGGTGGCCGAACTGGTCGACCTCGCCGCTGACGACGGCGATGGTGCCCTCGACCGGCACGGCGCCTTCGGCGACCACGACGATCGAGGCGTAGTTCCCCGCCTCGTGGCGGCGGCGGAGCCCGTCGCAGACCCGCTCGATGTCGAAGGGCTCTTCGGGGATGAGGATCATCGTGGCGCCGCCGGCGATGCCGGACCACACGGCGATGTGCCCGGCGTGTCGGCCCATCACCTCGACCACCATCACCCGATGATGCGACTCGGCGGTGGTGTGCAGGCGGTCGATGGCCTCGGTGGCGATGGACACGGCGGTGTCGAACCCGAAGGTGAGCTCGGTCGCCGACAGATCGTTGTCGATGGTCTTGGGCACGCCGACCACCGCGACGCCGCGCTCAGCCATCATGGCGCCCACGCCCAGCGTGTCGTCACCGCCGATGGCGACCAGTGCGTCGATGCCCTCACGCTCGAGGGTGGCGATGCAGCGATCGACCCCGTCGTCGGTCTTGCTCGGGTTCGTGCGGCTCGAGCCCAGCACCGTGCCGCCCCGGGGCAACGTGCCGCGGAACGACTCGATGTCGAGGGGCCGCAGCTTGCCCTCCATCACCCCACGCCAGCCGTCCTCGAAGCCGACCATCTCGTCGCCGAACGTGTTGACCCCCTTGCGGGTGATGGCCCGCATGACGGCGTTGAGGCCGGGGCAGTCCCCACCACCGGTCAGCATCCCGATGCGCATCTGCAGCTCCCTTCGCTGTGGCGCGGCCACCCTACCGCCGAGGCCCGAACGGGCCGGCGGTAGGGTCTGGCGCCATGAGTGTCGTCGTCGCCATCGACGCCGGGACCACCGGCGTGCGGGCCATCGCCTTCGATCACGGTGGCGCCGTGGTCGATGCCGCCTACCGCGAGTTCACCCAGCACTTCCCCCGACCGGGGTGGGTCGAGCACGACGCCGCCGAGATCTGGGACGTCACCCAGTCGGTGCTCGGTGCGCTGACCGAACGCCTGGCTGGACGCGCCGTCGTCGCCATCGGCATCACCAACCAGCGCGAGACGGCGGTCGTGTGGGACGCCGCCACGTCGCGGCCGCTGCACCGGGCGCTGGTGTGGCAGGACCGGCGCACCGCCGACCGATGTGCGGCGCTGGAGGCGGCCGGCCACCTGCCGCTGGTGCGCCGACGCACCGGGCTCGTGCTGGACCCGTACTTCACCGGCTCGAAGCTCGGCTGGCTCTTCAGCGAGGGCGGCGTGCCGGCCGGACCGACGACGCGCGTCGGCACCGTGGACTCCTGGCTCGTGTGGAACCTCACTGGCGGCGCTGCGCACGTCACCGACACCTCCAACGCCAGCCGCACGCTGCTGTTCGACATCGATCGGCTCGCCTGGGACGACGACCTGTGCGCGCTGTTCGACGTCCCGTCCCATGTCCTGCCCGAGGTCCGGCCGTCGTCGGCCCGCTACGGCGTCACGACCGCAGCGGTCGCCGGTGTCGGCGCCGGCGTGCCCGTGAGTGGCATCGCCGGCGACCAGCAGGCGGCGCTGTTCGGCCAGGCCTGCTTCGAACCGGGCATGACCAAGAACACCTACGGCACCGGCTCGTTCTTCCTGATGAACGTCGGCGAGACCTGCCCGCCGCCGGTCGACGGGCTCCTGACGACCGTGGCGTGGTCGCTGCCCGACGCCGGTGGTGCCATGCGCACGACCTATGCGCTGGAAGGCTCCATCTTCGTGACCGGCGCCGCCGTGCAGTGGTTGCGCGACGGCCTCGGCATCATCGCCTCGGCCGCCGAGCTCGAGCCGCTCGCCGCCGAGGTCGACAGCACCGATGGGGTGGTCCTGGTCCCGGCGTTCACCGGGCTCGGGAGCCCGGAGTGGGACCCGTACGCCCGCGGCACGATCGTCGGCATCACCAGAGGCACCGGACGCGCCCACCTGGCGCGCGCCGTGATCGACGCCATGGCCTTCCAGACCCGCGACGTGATCGACGCCATGACCGCGGCGTCGGGCACCGCGCTGCGCGAGCTGCGCATCGACGGGGGCGCTTCGGTCATGGGGTTGCTGCAGCGCTTGCAAGCCGATCAGCTCCAGGTGCCCGTGGCCCGACCGGTGGTCACCGAGACCACGGCGCTGGGCGCCGCCTACCTCGCCGGGTTCGCCGAGGGGTTCTGGTCGTCGCTCGACGAGGTCACCGAGAACTGGGCCATGGAGGTCCGCACCGAGCCGACGGCGCCGGCGTCGGACGCAGACGCCGCGCACGCCCAGTGGCGGCGCGCCGTCGAGCGGTCCCGCGCCTGGGCGACCGACTGACGTCGACCGTCGTCCGTCACCGCTCAGGAGCGGATCAGGTCGAGGTCGACGGATCGGGCTGCGGCGGGATGCCAACGACGCGACCGTTGCTCGCTGAGGTCGCGAAACCGGGCGTCGACGATGCGGGCCAGCGCAGCGATGGTTCGCCGCTCTCGCGCCCGGAACGTCCGTCCCTCCCTTCCGAGCACCACGGCCATGCGCGCCGCCGGCAACGGCGCCCACAGCACGTCGTCGGGCTGACTGGCATCACCGCTGCGCGACGCCGCCACCGACCCCTCGAGGAAGGCCAGCAGCCAGGCGGTCGGCGGCGCCTCGCCCCAACCGGGGAAGACCTCCTGGGATTCGGTGTCGACCACGACACCCCAGCCCGCCGTCACCATGCGCGCCGCGTGATCGCAGAGCATGGCCACCAGCTCGTCGGGGTCCGCCGACCCCATCAGCATCGCCGCCGTCTCCAGCGCGTCGAGGCGAGGGTCGAGGACCGCGTCCGCCGTCTGGCGGACATCTTCGATGTCGACCCCGTCGACCTCCCGCACCTCGTCGACCAGGAGTCCGACGAGCGAGGCGTCGGGCAGCTCGATCAGCAACTCGTCGACCGCCCGGCCGGCGCCTCGCTCGAGGATGTCGATGCCGATCACATCACCACCCACCGCACCCACGCGGCTGGCGACGGCTCCGAGGGCGCCTGGCCGGTCCGGCAGCCAGATCCGTAGCACGTGCAAGCTCATGGCGAGGACCCTACGGACCCAACGTGAACGCCGTGTTTCCAGCGGTGAAACGCCTCGCGACGACCTGACCTGGGCCTCCGCGCCAACTTGACCGCCCGGTCAAGCCTGTTACGGTGTCCGGCCGTGGCGAACCGGCGTCTGACGCAACGAGGGCAGCAGCGGCGGCAGCAGCTGATGGACTACGCCACCGAGCGCTTCGCCGAGAACGGGTACCACCCCACGTCGGTGGCCGAGATCGTGTCGGGCCTCGGCGTCGGCAAGGGCGTCTTCTACTGGTACTTCGACTCCAAGGACGAGCTGTTCCTGGAGATCCTCAAGCAGTCCCAGCGTGACCTGCGACGGCACCAGCACGCCGCCATCGCCGAGACCGACGACCCGGTCGAGCGCATCGCACTCGGCATCCGCGCCACGCTCGAGTGGTCATCGGCCCACGCCGACCTCAACCGCCTCGTGCAGTTCGCCGCCACGGAGGAGCGCTTCCTCCCTGCCCTGCGGCGGGGCCAGGAGGTGGCCGCCGGCGACGCCCAGCGCCACGTCATCGAGGGCATCGCCAGCGGGCGGCTGCGCGACCTCGACCCGGCCTACATCGCGCACGGGATCATCGGCATCACGGCCCAGCTGGCCCGGGTGTTCCTCCACGAACAGGATCAACCGTGGGAAGCGGTGGCGGACGCTGCCGTGTCGATGGTGCTCGAAGGCATCCTGGTCGACAGCTGACCGCCGAGCGACGGCGCCGAGTGGCGGGTGGTCGGGTCAGCCCTCGCGCTGGTCCTGCGCGTCGAGCTCGGCCGTGATCGCCGTCGCCGTGTCTGCCGACGGCGTACCGAACGGCAACTCCCGCACGATGAGCCCGCGGTCGTCGACGAGGTAGACGAACCCCGAGTGGGCAACGGCGTAGAACTCGCCGTCCTCGTGCTGCGGGATCGAGTACTGCACGTGGAACTCGTACGCCAAGCGGTTCAGCGTGCCGGTATCGATGGCCTGATACGCCCGGAACGGGTGCTCGGGGAAGAAGTGGGTCATGTAGCTGACGATGCGGGCGCCGTCGTCACGCTCGGGGTCGACGGTCACGAACGCCGGCGTGACGCGTGCCGCGTCCTCCGGCGGCAGCTTGTTGATCGCTGCGGCCAGGTCGGCCATGGTCAGTGGGCAGATGTCGGGACAGCTGAGGTAGCCGAAGTACACCGCGGTCAGCTCGCCCTCCGGAGGCGTGAACGACATCGGCACGCCGGCGGGGTCCTGCGAGAACTCGATGGCCTCCATGGCCGAGACGTCGGGGAACGGGTCGCGGACCGTCCCGGGCACCGAGCCGCCGCTGCCGCCGTCCGACGCGGCCGTCGATGCCCCCGACCCGACGTCGCGGGTCGCGGGGCTGCACGCCGCCCCGATCAGGGCGAGCGTCAGCCCGCCAGCGAGCAGGGCGCCTCGGCGGGCGCGCAGGGCAACAGATCCGGTCACGACGCCAGGGTGCCTCGCGGCGCGCCCCGAAGACCAGCACCCCAGGCCACTTCGGGACGAATCGTGACCAAGGTCCCGGCAGGTCCCGGGACCTAGTGCTCCGCGCTGGCCGCACCCGACCGGACCGCTCGGGCATCGAGCGGGCGCAGGCCGAGACGGCTCAGTCCAGACGGTCGAGCGACTTGCGCAGCTGACGCATGGCCTGCGCCGTGCGCTGCTCGTTCTCGATCAGCGCGAACCGCACGTGCCCGTCGCCGCCGGGGCCGAACCCGACGCCGGGCGAGACGGCGACCGCAGCCTCGGTCACCAGCTTTTTGGCGAACTCGATCGACCCCAGCTCGCGGTAGGGCTCGGGGATGGGGGCCCACATGAACATCGTGCCCTGCGGCGGCTCGACCTCCCACCCGATGCGCTGCAGTCCGCTGACCAGTGCGTCGCGGCGGGACTGGTAGATCTGGTTGACCTCTTTGGGGTACTCGGGCGCCTCGTTGAGCGTGACCGTGGCCGCGATCTGGATCGGTTGGAACGTGCCGTAGTCGAGGTACGACTTGAGCTTTGCCAGCGCGGCGATGACCTCGCGGTTGCCGACCAGGAACGCCACCCGCCAGCCCGCCATCGAGAACGACTTCGTCATCGAGTACAGCTCGACGGCCACCTCCTTGGCGCCCTCGGCCTGCAGGATCGACGGCGGCTGGTAGCCGTCGAAGCCGAGATCGGCATAGGCGTTGTCGTGCACGATCAGCACCTCACGCTCGCGGGCGAAGTCCACCACCCGCTGCATGAACTCGACGTCGACACAGGTCGTCGTGGGGTTGTGCGGGAACGACATCACGATGACCCGGGGCTTGGGCCAGGAGTACTCCCAGGCCTCCGTCAGGCTCTCGAAGAAGTCGGTCCCGGTGCCGAGGGGCACCTCACGGATGTCGGCACCGGCGAACAACGGGCCGTAGATGTGGATCGGGTACGACGGCGACGGGACGAGCGCCGCATCGCCCGGGCCGAGCAGCGTCCACATCAGGTGCGAGAAGCCCTCCTTGGCCCCGATGGTGTTGATGACCTCGGTGTCGGGGTCGAGCTCGACACCGAACCGGTGCTGGTAGTAGCCGGCGATCGCCTGGCGCAGCTTCGGGATGCCCCGGCTGGCCGAGTAACGATGGTTGCGGGCGTTGTGCGCTGCCTCGGTGAGCTTGTCGACGGCCAGCTCGGGCGAGGGCAGATCCGGGTTGCCGAACCCGAAGTCGATCACGTCGACCCCGTTGCGCCGGGCCTCGATCTTCAGTGAATCGATGATCGTGAAGACGTACGGCGGCAGCGCGGTGATCCGACGGAATTCCATCCCGTGCACGCTAGTGCGCGCTGTTCGCGGCCCCGAACCCGGTATCGAGGGCCCACAGACCGGCGCCGACGGCCGCCGCGGCGGTCCCGAGCACCGCCAGCTCCAGGCGCGGCGGCGGGCGGTGCCCGGTGCCGAGGACCAGTTCGGCGAAGGCGGCGCGCACCGGCGCCAGCAGCAGCTCGCCGGCCTCGCTCAGCCCGCCGCCGATGACCACGACCTCCGGATCGCAGACGTCGACGAGGTTGGCGATGCCCACCGCGACCCACCAGGCGAACTGGTGCAGGACCGCCAGGGACCCGGGATCGCCGGCGGCGGCGGTGGCGGTGACGTGCTCACCGCGGATCGCCGCCAGGTCGCCGTCGGCGGCGTCGACGACGGCCGGCGCTCGGCCGGCCTCGGCGGCGTCGCGCGCCAGCCGGGCCAGGCCCGCACCGGAGGCGAAGCGCTCCCAACACCCGCGGCGGCCGCAGGGGCACGGCGGTCCGGCGGGGTCGACCAGCATGTGGCCCGGTTCACCGGCCATGCCGGACCGCCCGAGCACGAGGCGCCCTTCGCTGAGCACTCCCCCACCGATGCCGGTGCCCAGGGTGACGAGCACGGCATCGCGCGCGCCCGCCGCCGCACCCAGACGGTGCTCGCCCCACAGCGCGGCCGTGGCGTCGTTGAGGACGGCGACGTGTCCGTCGGCACCACCGAGGGCCGATCCCAGGTCGAGGTCGACGACGCCGGGCAGGTTGGGTGCGAACCGCAGCACGCCCGAGCGGTCGACCAGGCCGGCGATGCCGATGCCAACGGCGTCGGGCACCTCGGGCGCCACGGCGCTCCGCAGCGCGTCGAGCACCTCCCCGACGACGGCGACGATGGCCGGCGCGCCGCGCGGCGTGGGGCGCCGCACCGCCGCCAGCTCGGTGCCATCGGCGCGCACCGCCCGGCCCAACGCCTTGGTGCCCCCGACGTCGACCCCGAGCGCCAGCGCGCTCGTCGGAGTTCCCGGCGACGCCGGCACGCTCAGTACCGCAGCAGCGCGCCGATGCGTCCGAGCACGTCGAGGTCGGCGTTGCCGACGCAGATCTCCACGCGCACGTGCTGCACCAGGGCTTCCTCGACGGCCTCCTCGACGACATCGTCGATGTGGGCCATGTCCTCGCCGCACGCCGGGCAGCTGCGTCCCACCGACGCCAGGGCGCCACAGGCACCGCACCGCCACCCGGCCTCGCCGAAGCCGGCCGAGACGAAGAGCCGCTCGACCCGGTGGTCCCGCAGCGCGGCGAGGACCGCATCGAGCCCAGCGACGCCCTTGGCGTCCGCAGCGACCTGATCGCGCAGGTGGCCGATCAGCCCCGCTTCGCGCGCCCGGTCGATCTCGGCTTCGACCTCGAGGGCGGCGCGGCGCACATCATCCAACCCGGCGCTGGGCTCGAGGTGCACCGTGCCCCGCAGGCGCTCGCGCAAGTACGGATGGAGGGCGGCCTCGAGGTCGTGCAGCAACTGCGCCGGCGCTCCGATGGCGAGGTGCTCGAAGCCGTGCTCCTGCAACAGCTCGAACGCCGCTCCGGCAGCGTGGCGCAGGTGCTGGGCGACCAGCTCGTCCGTGTGGTGCTGCTCGCGCTCGTAGCCGGCGTCGCCGTGGCCACGGCTGTCGTAGTGGCGCGGCAGCTCCTCCACCAGCTCCGTCCGCTCGACGAGCTGCCCCAGCTCGAACAGGAACAGACGCGTGCGCTGCCGGTCGACGAGCAGCACGGCGAGGCGGCCGTAGTCCTGCAGCATCGCCTCGAGCTGTGACACGGCCGGCACGTCGTTGACCACGAGCCGGCTACGCACCGGCAGCGGTAGCGGGTAGACGGCCCACAGGTCCGCCGACGCGCACGAGAACATCGCCAGCCCCCGGACGCCGGAGCGGTCGATGCCCGCCCCGACGTGCGCGGCGAGCTTGTCGAAGTCCGCCTGCACGCCGTCGGTGGTGTCGAGGCGCCGCTTGGCCTCTCGCAGGAGCCGAGCCAGCTCGGCCTGGTAGTCCTGTGCCCGCACCTGACTCCGCCCGTCGACGTCCAGGTAGCACGAGACCACCGGAGCGCCACCGGACGTGAACCCGGCCAGCTCCCTGATCGTGTCCTGCGAGATCACCGTCATGGCGCCTCCTCGTTGCCTGGCCCGGTGAGCCGCCGTCGGCTCGATGGGACTCCCACTGGCATGGTAGGTGGCACCGACCCGGGCCGCGGACGTGCCACAAGTCCCGAGGGAACCGGTCCTTCGACCGGGGCGGCACGGCGGTGCCGGCGGCGCTGCGTCAGCCTGCGAAGCCGAAGCCGGCGGGTGCCTGCACCACGGCGGCCCGGGCGAACCCGACCCGGCCTGCCCAGTCGGCCACGGCGGCGTCGTCGCTGAGGTAGATCACCTGGACGGTGTCGGCCATCTCGTCCACCTTGTCGAGCACGGCACCGAGCGCGTCGGCGTCGAGCCCGAGCAGTGCGTCGTCGATCACCAACGGCACCGACCCGGCGAACGACAGGTCGCGCAGCGCCGCCTGCCGACCGAGCACGTAGAACTCGATGGCGTCGAGGTCGGGGCCCGGCGCGTCATCAGGCGACGGCTCCGCCGGGACGACGGCCGGCTCGTCGATCGCCGTCTCGGCGTCGAGGAGGTCAGCGGCGATGTGGCGCAACCGCCCCGCCGCCACGGTCTCGACCTGGAGCGCGGCGTCGACGAGCGCCTCGCGCGACTCGACCCACTCGCGATACTCGGCTTCGTCCTCGACGGCCTTGGCCAGCGCTTCGTTCAGCTCGGCGATGCGCTCCTCGGTCACCCCGAGCCCGCTCGAGCCCAGAAACACCTCGAGCGGATCGTCGTCGACGTCGGCGGCCATCAAGTCGAGGTCGTCGAGATCGAACGTCTCGAACTCGGGCGCCGCCGGCGCGTCGGGCACCTCGGGCAGCTCGATCAGCTCGGCCTCGGCGACGGCGATCTTCGCCTCGACCTGGCCGAGCTCCTCGCGCAGCTCCAGGATGCGCCCTTCCACGGCCTGCGCCTCCTCGATGAACGCCTCGGCCGCCATCACGGTGAGGTCCATCGGTGGATTGGGCGGCAGCGCCAGACCGACGAGCTCGAGCTGGTAGGCCAACGCCTCGTTGAGCTCCTCCTCGGTCACCTCGCGCTTGGGTACCTCGAGCGCCCGCAGCGCACCTTCGAGGTCCTCGGGATCGGCACCGAGCAGATCGGTCGCCTCGAGCAGGACCTCTTCGAGGCGGTTCAGCAGCTCCCGGTACTCGGGGTTGGTCTCGATCAGCTGGGCGACACGGTTCCAGTGCTGCTGGGCAGCCTGCAGGGTGTGCTGCGCCTTCTCCAGCCGGGCCTCCGCCGCGGCATCGATGCCCATGAGGCTCGAACCCATCACGTACGAGGCATAGGTCGGGAACCCGATGCGGTCGAGGATCCCCTGCTCCTTGGCGCGCGCCTCCTCGAGCGCTTTCTCTCCGGCCTTCTTCCGCAGGCCCGACACCTTGCGCTCGGCGTCGAGCACCTCTTCGTGGGCCGCTTCGAGCTCCGCGATGTCGTCGTCGGTGTAGACCGGGCGCTCCATCGCCTTCTGGGCGGCAGCGACCTCGCGCTTGGCCTCCTCGAGCCGGCGCATGGCCGTGCCCGAGTCGAGCCCTTCCTCGGAGAGGTCCTTCTCGAGATCGCCGATGCGATGGGTGAGGTCCACGAACTCGTCGGCGAGCTCGTGGGCGCGCTCGGACGGCACGTACTCGACCGGACCCGGCTCGTTGATGGCGTCGAGCAGCACCGCCAGCGGCCGGACGTCGATGCTCGCCAGGTCGGTCAGGCCCTTGTTGACGGTGTCGCGCTGCGCCTGCAGCTCGTCGAGCTCCTCGACGAGCTCCCGGCGCCGCGCCCGCACCTGCTCGACCGACACGCGCTGGGACTCGGCGTCGTCGTGCTCGGCGTCGGCCGACGCCGTGAGATCGCGCTGGGCCTTGTCGAGCTGCGCTTCGATGCGGCGCTTCTCGGCCACCACGGCGTCGTAGGTCGCCTGCGACTTCGCCAGCGCCTCGCGCAGCACCTCGAGCGCGGCGGCGGCGTCGGCGCGCCCACGTCGAGCCTTGTCGAGGTCCGGGTGCACCCCGGTCGGCGTGTCGGCGATGAACTGCTCGATGGCCTCACGGCTCGCTCGCCCCTCGCCCGCCGCAGCCGGCGCGGGATCGGTCGGCAGCGCCTCGGCGGCGCGAGCCAGGTCCTGTACACCGGGCACGTCGCCTGCGCCGATGAGCACGTCGGCCTCCGACGCCAGGTCGAGCAGACCGAGCGTCTCGCCCGACAGGTCGAGGAGGACGCCGTGGGCCTCCAGCAGGCCGCCGACGCCAGGGTCGCCGCCGACGGGCAGCGAGCGCGCCACGGACAGCACGAGGTCGCGCCCCGACGGACCGAGGCCCTGCACCACCGTGACCATCGGGTGGAAGTCGAGCGCCGACTCGTCGGAGCCGTTCGGGTTGATCTGCAAGAGCCTCATGTCGCAAGCACCATTGATCGTGGACCGCCTGTTTTAGTCGCCCGAGCCGAGGGCGCTGCTCATCCGGGCCATCGCTCAGGCACCGTCGACATCGATCCGCTCGACGCGCGGTGCATCCGGCCGACCGTCCTCCCCCGTGCCGAACCCTGCGCCGTCGCGCGCGGCTCGAGCCGCGACACGAGTCGCCTCGCCCACGGCGGAGAACACCTCTGCCACCTTGTCCTGGTCCTCCACCAGCTCCTCGATGACGTCGAGGAAGGCCCGGGCGGCGCCGATCATCTCGCGCGCCGCCGCCTGGAGGTGCTCCACGCCCGCCTCGACCCGCGGGTCTCGCGACGTCGCACCCGCTGCTGGATCCATCGCTCGCCCCCGTCAATCGACTCCGGCGGATCCGAACACTACCCGCAGGCATCCGTCCTCCAACGCGGCGGCATCGATGCGGCGACGTCGCAGCGCGTCCGGGAGCAGCAGGGCCCGCCGGTACGGTCCGACGCGGATGAGCAGCTCGTCGCCGTGGCGGCCGAGCTCGAGCTCGGAGCGTCGGGTGAAGGGCAGGTCGACCTCGAGCACCATCGTGTCGCCCGCCTTGCGCACCCGCAGCGGTTCGGCGGTGCAGAGCACCGCATCGACGTCGTTGCCCCGGTAGAGCTCGGCGCCGAAGGCCTCGAGCGCCTCGAGGCCGACGAGCTCGTCATCGGCCAGGTCGGCCCGCAGGACGGTGAGCGGGGCGAAGGCGTCGGCGATGTCGTCGAGGTAGCCCGCCTGGAGGGTCTTCCACCGGTCGAAGAAGGGGTCGGCGACCGACGCCGGCAGCACCCGGTTGGCCACGACGGCATCCACCGCATAGCCGAACAGCGACAGATACGTGTACGTGCGTCGCGCCTCGGCGATGACGATCCGCTCCGGGTTGACGACGAGCCGGACGCTGGCGCGCGCCGTGTCCGACAGCAGCACCTTCACGGCGCGCAGCTCGTCGTAGAGCCGCTCGGTCGCCCCCAGCACCCGATCGTCGGCGGCCGGGACGCCGGCCACCCGCTTGAGCACCGGACCCACGACCTTGTTGACCCGACGGGTCGCAGGGAAGAGGCGATCCATGTACCACGACAGCACGTCGGGCAGCGACAGGAAGCGGATCGTCTCGGCCGTCGGGGCGCAGTCCACCACGATCAGGTCGTAGTCGCCGGTGGCGGCGAACCGTCCGATGTCCGTGAGGGCGAACAGCTCGTCGAGGCCGGGCACGACGGCGAGCTCCTCCGCCTCGATGGCATCGACCCCCGCCCAGTCGAGGACGCCCACGAGCCACGTGCGGATCTCACCCCACGACGCCTCCATGCGGTCCTGGGCATCGAGCTGTTGGCCCCACAGGTTCGGCGCCATCTCGCTGACCTCGGTCGCCAGCGGGATGCCGAAGGCGTCGGCGAGCGAGTGGGCGGGATCGGTCGAGAGCACCAGCGTGCGCGTGCCGCGCCGGGCGGCGAGCGATGCGGTCGCAGCCGCCACCGTCGTCTTGCCGACACCGCCCTTGCCCGTGAACAGGACGATGCGGCTCACGGCGCCGGGGACATGGCGCTCACGCGCCGGACTCGACCCGGTCGCGCAGGTCCTCGAGCGCGGTGCGGACGATCCGGCTCTCGGCCCGCCGCTTGACGAACCCGGGGATCGGCACCATCAGATCGATCGACAGCTCGTAGACGATGTCGGTGGCATCCGGGTCGTCCGTCGCCGGCTGCAGGTGGTAGTTGCCGTCGAGCTCACGCTGGAGGTCGCCTTCAGCCAGCGTCCAGCCGATGCGGTTCGGGGCGTCGGCGAAGTCGTACCGCAGCCGGTAGGTCGTGCTGCGTCCCATCGCCGCGGCACGGAACTCGACCTCGACGCCGCGGCCCTCGTCGTCGCGTTCGATCACCCGGGCCGCCTTGAGGTCGCCGGCCCACTCGGGATAGCGCTCGAAGTCGACGAGCGTGGCGAAGACCTGTGCCACCGGTGCTGCGATGGTGATCGTCTCTCGTGCCTGCTCGGTCATCGCTCGCTCCTGTTCCCACGTCGGCGCGCCGCACGATAGTGGAGCGCCTCGCCGTCGATCACCGGCTGCGCGGCACGCGGCCTGCGCTGCGGTCACGGCGCGGCCCGAACACGCCGTAGCGGGCGCCCCACAGGCCGGCCAGGCCCAGGCCGCACAACGGCGCCAGGATGGCGAAGGCGACGGCGGTGTACGGGCGCATCGACGCCGCCACCAGGGCGATCACGATCTGCACCCCCATCGAGCCGAGCAGCGACCGTTGGATGGCCTTGGGCGCACACCCGATGAGCAGGAAAACGCCGGCCACGGCGATCTCATCCGTGCGGCTGCGGGCGATCGCCGTCAGGTACGCCACCACGAAGGCGACGAAGCCCAGGGCGGCGAGGGCGATCGCCACCGGGACGACGACCCACTGCAACGCCTCGGCCCCGACCGAGATGGCGCTGGCGACGGCGAGCAGCCCCGTGCACGCCCAGGAGGTGACGACGATGCCCCGGCCGGTCGACGGGTCGGCCAGCACGAGCGCCGGCGCAGCGTCGCCGCTCTCGACCGCATCGTCCTCGGCCGCATCGTCCTCGGCCACGTCGTCGGGGTCGGGGGCGTCGGCGTCGGGGGCGTCGCTCACCGGACCACCCTCACATGCGGGGCGCGGCGGGAGCAATCGCAGGACCACCATCGGCCGTCGCCGCCCGGATCCCGGCGAGCAGGTCTGCCGCAAGGGCGTCGTCGCCGAAGGCGTCCACGGCCCGCTCCCGTGCCGCGGCGCCCATCGTCGCCCGTCGCTCGGGGTCGGCGAGCAGTCCGGCGAGGGCGCGGGCCAGCGCCGTCGCCGAGTGCGGGCGGTCCAGCACCACGCCCGTGACGCCGTCGACCACGGCTTCGTGCGAGCCACCCGACCGGCCGGCGATCGCCGGCACGCCGCACGCCGCCGCCTCGAGGAACACGATGCCGAAGCCCTCCTGCTCGAGGCCGCCCCAGCGGTTACGGCACGCCATGGCGAACACGTCGGCGCAGGCGTACAGGGCGGGCAGGTCGGCGTCGTCCACCGCGCCGAGGAACCGCACCGGTGCGCGGTGCCGCGCCGCCAACCGCTCGAGCCGCGCCCGGTCGCGGCCGGCACCGGCGATCGCCACCACCAGGTCGGGGCGGCCCGGAGCCAGGGCCCCTGCGGCGCGCACGAGCACGTCGAACCCCTTGCGCGGCACGAGCCGGCTCACACCGAGCACGAGCCGCGCCTCTGTAGCGATGCCGAACCGCTCCCGGGCGGCCGCACGTCCGGGGCCGTCGACGGGGTGGAACCGGGCCACGTCCACGCCCGGCGGGACCACGACCGCCGGCAGCGGCGAGCGGGCAGCGCGCTCGGCTTCGTGGCGCGGGTAGCCACCGGCGGCGACGACCACGGTGGCGTGGCGCAGCACGCCGGCGGCGACCGCCCGGTAGCCGGGCAACCGTCCCGGGATGGTCATCTCGGCACCGTGCACGATGACGCCGTAGGGACGGTCCAGCCAGCGGGCCAGCGCGCCCAGCGGGACGACTGGGTCGAGCAGGATCAGGTCGGCGTCCACCTCGTCAGCCAACCGCCGGATCCGTGCCGCCAACGCCGGGGTCGGCAACAGCGCTCGCTGCTCCGTCCGCTCGATGCGCATCGGCGCCGCGGCGTCGAAGGCGCCAGCGCCCGCGTACCCCGTCGTGAGCACCGTGGCCTCGCCAGGCGGCAATCGGCGCCACAGCTCCCACAGGTACGACTGGATGCCGCCGACCTTGGGCGGGAAGTCGTTGGTGACGAGCAGGTGGCTCACGCCGGTACCTCGGCGACGGTCTCGGCGCGCACACCGGGATCGGGGTCGTCCACCACCGCGTCCAGCAGTGCGACCAAACCGAGCCGTCGCGCCGCCCAGACGGCGTGGCGCCGCACCATGGCCGAGCGGTGCCCCAGGTGGTCGGCCACCGCCGCCACGACACGGGGATCGTCCGGGTCACCCGTGTTGCCCAGGGCGACGAGGGCGTTGCGGCGCAGCACGGCGGGATCGCGTCGCGGGAGGTACCAGCGGCCGTGTCGGGCGAGCAGTGTCTCGTCGTCGGATGCCAACAGGTCGACCAGCGGCACGAAGCGGCCCGAGATCTCGCCGACCCGCTGCTCGCGTGCCAGCTGCCGATCGGGTGGGCAGGCCTCCTGACAGTCGTCACAGCCGTAGATGCGGTCCCCCATCGCCATCCGCGCCCACGGTTCGATGTCGCCGTCGCGCTGAACGAGCCACGCCAGGCAGCGGCGGGCATCGATGACCCCCGGGGCCACGATGGCACCCGTCGGGCAGGCCGGCAGGCATCGGCGACAGGTGCCGCAGCCGTCGCCGAGCGGCGCGTCGTGCGCCGCCAGCGGTGCGTCGGTGAGCACCGATCCGATGACGAACCAGCTGCCGAGCCCCGGCGCCAACAGGTTGGCGTTCTTGCCGAACCAGCCGAGCCCGGCACGCTCGGCGATCGCCCGGTCGACCAGCGCGTTGGCGTCGGCGACGACGACGGCGCGGTGGTCCCGGCGACGGAGCACGTCGGCGATCGCCTGCAGCCCGGCGTCGAGCCGGGCGTAGTGGTCCTCGGTGGCATACCAGGCCACGCGACCCATCGGCTCGGCCGGATCGGGATCGTCGTCGAGCGCTGCCGGGTAGGTGGCCAGGCCCACCACGGCTGCCCGGGCCGACGGCAACGCCGTGCGCGGATCGGTCGAACGCCCTGGGTTGCGGAAGGTGAACTGCATCCCGGCGTCATGGCCGTCGGCCAGCCGCTGCTCGATGGCGACCCGTGCCTCGACGAGCGGTTCGACCGAAGCGAAGCCGACACGGGCCAACCCACCGGCGATGCCAGCCGCCCGGAGGTCGGCCGCTAGCGAACTCCCGTCGCCCGATCGATCGTCGCCCACACGGTCATCGTCCCATGTCCGCCGTGCGGGGCACACCCCGGAGGTGCTTGAGCGTTGGCACCAGGCCCACCTCGCCGAGCAGGCGCACGGCGCGCTCGGTCGCCAGGTCGACCACGACCGGGCCCCCGGCGTCGCGGTCGCACAGGAAGGTGACGACACACTCGCCGCAGGCATCGGTGTCCTGGCGGGCGCACTCGTCGCAGTCGATCACGAGCACGTCGTCGTCGTCGGCACCGCTCGCCGGGGGCGGCGTCGACACCACGACGGCGAGCTGTGGGCGGGCGCCTCGACCGCCGGCCGCGGGGTGCCGGCGGCGCGCCTCGCCCCGGGGGTCGAGCACGGGTGGGAAGTCGTCGGTCATGGCGCGCACGGTACGCAGAGGGTGTGACAACGAACGCGCCCGAGCCGAACACGGCGAGCGCCGGCAGGCGTCCGCGTCGGTCAGGCGTCGACGTCGGCGTCGTCGGTCAGGCGTCGACGTCGGCGTCGTCGGTCAGCTCGACCACGTTGCCGCCCGACCCGCACCACCGGCATGACACCTCGTCGACCGACTCCGCCAGCACCTGCGTGTCCTCGACATCGAGGTCACCACCGACGCTGTAGTGGTGGAACTCCCGGGTGGTGCGCGTCGTGACGACGTCGAAGCGGGTCAGGTTCCCGCAGGCGGTGCAGCGATAGCGGCGGCTCACGGGCCGCGACTCTACCGCTCGCCGGCGCATCGAACAGATGTTCTTGACGCAGAACGTCTGTTCGGTCACCCTGGGGCGATGGCGCTGACCACGACGGCACCGGTGCAGCGGTCCTTCGACGATCTGGGCGAGCCGCTGTTCGACGTCACGTTCTGCGTGCTCGACCTCGAGACCACCGGCGGGTCGCCGGCGGCATGCGAGATCACCGAGGTCGGTGCCGTGCTCGTGCGAGGCGGCACGATGCTCGGTCGCTTCCAGACGCTGGTGAACCCCGGCGTGCCCATCCCACCCGAGATCACCTACCTCACCGGCATCACCGAGGCGCTCGTGGCCCCGGCCCCGATGATCGACTCGGTGTTCCCGAGCCTGCTCGAGTTCATCGGCGACGCCGTCATCGTCGGGCACAACATCCGCTTCGACCTGTCGTTCCTCAACGCCGCCGCCGCCCGACTCGGCTACCCGAAGCTGGCCAACCGATCGGTCGACACGTGCGGGCTCGCCCGGCGCCTCGTGCGCGACGAAGTCCCCAACTGCAAGCTCGACACGCTGGCCAGCCGGCTCCGGCTCGATCACCGGCCGTCGCACCGGGCCCTGGACGACGCCATGGCCACGACCGACCTGCTGCACGTGCTGCTCGAGCGGTGCGGCACGTTGGGGGTGTCGGGCCTCGACGACCTGCTCAACCTCCCCCGCATCGAAGGCCATGCGCAATCCGGCAAGCTCCGGTTGACGGCGCACCTACCCCGCAGTGCGGGCGTGTACCTGTTCCGCGACCGCCACGATCGGCCGCTCTACATCGGCAAGGCCACGAACCTGCGCGCCCGCGTGCGCTCGTACTTCTCGAACGACGACCGTCGCAAGATCGGCCAGCTGCTGCGCGAGACCGACAAGATCGACCACGTCGTGTGCGCCAACGCCCTGCACGCCGAGGTCCTCGAGACCCGCCTCATCCGGCGGCTCCAGCCGCGGTTCAACCGCCGGGCGAAGTCGGCGAGCGCGGCGTGCTACGTGAAGTTGACCAACGAGCGCTTCGCTCGGCTGTCGATCGTGCGCGACGTCCGCGACGACGGCGCGGTCTACCTCGGCCCGCTGTCGTCGCGCCGGACCGCCCAGCTGGTGATCGACGCCGTGCACACCGTCGTGCCCCTGCGACGCTGCACCGCACGCGTCCCGGCCTCGGGCCTCGTCGCCGGGCGCCCGCCGTGCCTGCCCGCCCAGCTCGGCGTCTCGCTGTGCCCGTGCGGTGGTGGCATCGATGCCGCCGCCTATGCCGAGGCCGCCGCCGATGCCGCGGCGGCGCTGCGCGGCGAGGGGCCGGTGTTCGAGGTGCTCGCCCGCCGGATGCACGAGCTGGCCGAGGCGGAGCGGTTCGAGGAGGCGGCCGACTGCCGCGATCGCGCCGACGCGCTTGCCACGGCGGTGCACCGCCACCGCCGGCTGGCGGCCCTCGTGGCAGCAGGCACCGTGCGGCTCCGGCTGGCCGACGGCTCCGGCGTCGAGCTGGACCGCGGAGTGCTCACCCGCGTGCGCGACACCGACGGCGTGGCCAGCGCCGTACCCCACGCCGAACCCCCGCCCGCCGATCGACTGCTGCCGAGCGAGCTCGCCGACGAGGTCCTCGCCGTCAGCCGCTTCCTCGACCGCTACGCCGACCGCCTGCGCGTCGAGCACGCCCAGCACGGGCTGACCTCGGCGCTGCCGCGGCTCCCCACGTTCGCACCGGCGCCCAGCAGTGCTCCGGCCGCCGTCGATCGGCGCCGGTGACCCGGTACCCTGCGACCCGATGGA
>CAZYKR010000031.1:0-23322 GCA_964648005.1 uncultured Iamiaceae bacterium | reverse complement strand
AGGTGCTTGACGAAGTCGACCAGGCCGTTGGCGTACTTGTAGGTCACCCACTCGGGCGAACCGCCCGGACGCTTGTCGCGACAGCGGATCTCGAGCCCCTTGTTGAGGAACGCCATCATCTGGAACCGCTCGAGCAGCGTCTGCATCCGGAACTCGACCTCGTCGAAGATGGTCGGGTCGGGCCAGAACCGCACGGTCGTGCCCGTGCGGCCGCGGGGTGCGTCGCCGGTGACCTTGAGCCGGGTCTTGAGCTTGCCGCCGCCAGCGAAGTCCATGTAATGGCGCTTGCCGTCGCGGTCGATCTCGACCTCGACCTTGGTGGACAGGGCGTTGACCACCGACACGCCCACGCCGTGCAGGCCGCCCGAGACGGCGTAGCCCTCGCCGCCGAACTTGCCGCCGGCGTGGAGCACGGTGAGCACCACCTCCGCCGCCGACAGCTTCTTCATCTTCGGGTCGGGGTGCTGATCGGTGGGGATGCCGCGCCCGTCGTCGACGACCTCACACCCCCCGTCGGCCAGGAGGGTGACGTCGATGCGGGTGCAGTGACCAGCCATGGCCTCGTCGACGGCGTTGTCGACGACCTCCCACACCAGGTGGTGCAGACCGGCGGGGCCGGTCGAGCCGATGTACATGCCGGGCCGCTTGCGGACGGCCTCGAGGCCCTCGAGGACGGTGATGTCCTTTGCCCCGTAGGAGTCGGTTGTGGTTGCCACGTCGCGGGGAATCCTGACTCTCGGACAGACCTAGCGGCGCGCGGTGCGCCGAGGTGGGGGGAACAGCGGCTCTGCCGGACAAAAGCCCAGGTCAAAGCGCCGAATTCCAATCACGTGATTCTACCAGCCAGGGGGACCGGCGCGGGCCATTCCGGGGTCGATCCGCGGGGGGTCTCGGCAGGGTCAGGAGCGCGCCACGCGCAGCTCGATCCGCTCGGGGGCATCCGCCCCGAGCGCCGTGCGCAGCTTGCCAAGGATCTCCGGTTCGAGAAAGCGCAATTGCGTCGTCCAGGCCGGGTCGTCGACGGTGACCTTGAGCACGCCGTCACGCAACGACTTCGGCACCGCGTGCGCCGCGACCTGGGCGCCGACGGCTTCCTCCCACACGCCGAACACGTCGGTCACGGCCTGCACGGACGGCGCGCCGAGGTGCCGCACGACTCGGTCCAACCCGTCGCGCAGCGGGCGGGGTTCGGGGTCAGAGGACCCGGGTAGCGGCTCCCACGGCATCACCGCAGTCTTACCCGGCGCCGACCACCGCGCCGCCGACGATCTCGACGGTGCGCGCCGGGACGGCCCCCTCGGGCACCGGACCCGCGGTGGTCAGCAGCGTCTGGGCTTCGGGCAGGTGGTCGACGAGGGCGCGGCTGCGCACCGGGTCGAGCTCGGAGAACACGTCGTCGAGCAGCAACAGGGGCGGGGAGCCGGCCTCGGCCGTCACCACGGCGTGGGTGGCCAGGCGCAGCGCCAACGCCAAGGTGCGCTGCTCGCCCTGCGAGGCGTGGGTACGCGCCGGCAGGCCGTCGATGGTGAGGACCACCTCGTCACGATGCGGACCGACCGTGCTCACCCCACGGCGCAGGTCGTCAGGCCGAGCCGCCGCCAGGGCCGCGGCCAACCCCTGCTCGGCCCAGGCCGCCTCGTACGCCACCTCCACCGTGACGGCACGCGACGCCAGGGTGGCGTAGCGGTCGGCCACGATCGGCGCCATGGCGTCGAGCAGCCGTCGGCGCTCGTCCACCAGCTGGGTACCCACGTCGGCGAGCTTGGCGTCCCACACGTCGAGCGTCGAGGCGATGTCGTCACGCAGCCGACCGCCCGACTGCTTGAGCAGGGCGTTGCGCTGACGCAGCACCTTGTCGACATCGGCGCGCAGCTGATCGTTGCGGGGCCGGGACGCCACGAGCGCCCGATCGAGCAGGTCACGACGACCGCCCGGCCCCCCCTTGACGATCTCGAGGTCGTCCGGCGAGAACACCGTGACCCGCAGGACCCCCAGCAGGTCGCGCGCCCGACGCAGCGGCTGGCGGTTCACCTGGATGCGGTTGCGCCCGGCACGGTTGAGCTCGGCCTCGATCAGCAGGTGGCGGCCCTCACGTTCGCCTTCGGCCCGGAGCACGGCCTGGGGCGCGCCGACCCGGATCAGCGCCTCGGTGGGCGCACCGCGGAACGAGCTCAGCTCGGCCAGGTAGCCCACCGCCTCGAGCAGGTTGCTCTTGCCCTGACCGTTGGCGCCGACGACCGCCGTCAGCCCCGGTGCCAGCTCGAGCTCGGCGGCGCGGTAGTTGCGGAAGTCGGTCAGCCAGAGGCGCTCGAGCAGCACCGATGCAGCGTCGCGCGCTCAGGCGACCCGCACGGGCATCAGCAGGTACAGGAAATCGGTGCTGTCGGTGCTGCGCAGCACGGCCGGCTTGAGGGCGTCGACCGTCTCGATCGACACCTCGTCGCCGCCGGCCACCTCGAGGCCAGCCAAGAGGTAGTCGGGGTTGAACGCCACCGTGAGCTCGGTGCCCTCGTACTTGGCGTCCACCTGCTCGAAGGCGTTACCCGTGTCCTGCGACGACACACTCAGGTTGAGCCCGTCTCCCGACATGTCGAGCTTCACCGGCGTCGAGGGCTCGCGGGCGACGACCTTCACGCGTCGCACCGCCTCGATGAAGGCGTCGCGTCCGACGGTGAGCTTGTTCTGCTGCGAGGCCGGGATCAGACCGCGGTAGTTCGGGAACTGCCCGTCGATCAGCCGGGTGATCAGCTGCGTCGAGCCGATCTCGAACGAGGCGTCACGGTCGCCCAGACGCAGCGTGACCGACCCGGCGTCACCGAGCAGGCGACCCAGCTCCCGCAGCGCCGCCGACGGGATCAGCACCTGCTCGTCCTCGCCGAGCACGGTGGTGCCCGGCAGGTCGCGCACCGCCAGGCGATACGAGTCGGTGGCCACCAACCGCAGGCCGTCCGCCTCGGCCGCCATGAGCACACCGGTCAGGATCGGGCGGGACTCGTCGGTCGAGGCCGCCGAGACGACCTGCCGCAACGCCGCGGTGAGCTCGGCCGTGTCGATCGTCAGCGCCTCCCCGGCGGGCTCGGCGATGCGCGGGTACTCGGCCGCCGGGATCGCACGTACGGCGAAGTTGGAGCGACCGGCAGAGATCTTGGCCTCGCTGTCGTCGACCTCGACCGTGACCGCGCCCGATTCGAGCGCCTTGACGATGTCGGCTGTGAGCTTGGCCGGCACCACGGCCACGCCGTCGGCCTGGCCGTCGACCTCGATGGTGCAGGTGATCGTCATGTCGAGGTCGGAGCCGGTCAGCTGCAGCGTGGAGCCCGACAGCGCCACGCGCACGCCGGAGAGCACCGGCAGCGCGCCGCCTCGGTTGGTGACGGCGCGCCCAGCGTTGCCGAGTGCCTCGACAAGGGTGTCTCGCTCGCAGCGGAACTTCACGATCGTGCTCGCTTTCGTCTTCCCCACCCAGGGGTTCTAGAGAAGTCGGTAGTGGTAGTAGGTCCTGTGGATTGTGGAGGACGCGGCATCATCGCAGGTCAGAGCCGATCTCGATGCGCACAGCGTCGTCCACCGCGTGCACAGGCTGGCATGCGCGACCGACGGGCGGGCGGACCGACGGGGGACAGACCCCGGTTGTCCACAGGCAGATCACAGCGCCGCGCAGGCTGGCTCCACACGGTCACGATCCGCTCCGGACCAGCTGGGTGAGCTCGGTGACCTGGTCGTAGATCTGCCGCCGCTCCTTCATCTGGCTCCGGATCTTGTCGACGGCGTGGATCACGGTGGTGTGGTCGCGGCCGCCGAATTCGCGGGCGATGGCGGGATAGCTGAGCTCGGTGAGCTCACGGAACACGTACATGGAGATCTGCCGGGCGGTGACGAGCGGTCGGCGGCGGCTCTGTCCCTGGAGCTCGTCGATGCTGAAGCCGAACTTCTCGGAGGTCTTCTCCAGGATGAGCTCGGGGGTGATGGGGCGCGGCTTCTTGTCGGTGAGGACGTCGTGCAACACCCGCTCGGCCATCTCGAGCGTGAGCGGCTCGTGGTTGAGGCTGCCGTACGCGCACACCCGGATCAGCGCACCCTCGAGCTCGCGGATGTTCTCGGTGATGTTGGTGGCGATCAACTCCAGCACGTCCGGCGGCACGTCGACGGCTTCGGCTTCGGCCTTCTTGCGCAGGATGGCGAGACGGGTCTCGACGTCCGGCGGCTGGATGTCGGTGATGAGCCCCATCTTGAAGCGGCCGCGCAGGCGATGGTGCAGGGTCGAGATGGCGTCCGGGGGGCGGTCGGACGAGAGCACGATCTGCCGGGCGGCCTGGTGGAGGTGCTCGAAGTTGTGGAACAACTCCTCCTGCATCGACTCGCGACCCTCGATGAACTGGATGTCGTCGATGAGCAGCACGTCCACCTCGCGGTAGCGCTGCTTGAACAGGGGCTGGCTGTTGTTGCGGATCGAGTCAACGAACTCGTTGAGGTACGTCTCGGCCGAGACGTACCGAACCAGGTAGTGCGGGTAGTGCTCGCGCACGTAGTTGGCGATCGCCATCAGCAGGTGGGTCTTGCCGAGGCCAGCGTCCCCGTAGATGAACAGCGGGTTGTACGACTTGGCGGGTGTCTCGGCGACCGCCAGTGCGGCGGCCTGGGCGAAGCGGTTGGACGACCCCGTGACGAACGCGTCGAAGGTGTAGCGCCGGGTGGCGTCGGGGATGGTGCCGGCGACGGGTGCGGGGGCGTCGCCGGCGGCCGCCGCGCCGGTTGGCGCACGGGTGTGCGTGCCGACGGACGCCGGCGCGCCGATGAGCTCCTCGGCTGCTGGCTCGGCGAAGATGGGCGCCGGCTCGTACACCTCGGGTTCGGCGGGCGCCGGCTCTCGTACATCGATCTGCAGGACCAGCCCGTCGCCGCCGGCATCGGCGAGACAGGTCTCGACCAGCGACCGGTAGCGCGACTCGATGCGCTCGCGGATGAGCGCGTTCGGAACGGCGATCACCAACGTGTCGTGGGTTCGTGCCAGTGGCTCGATGGCGTTGAAACAGGTGAGCCAAACCGGCTCGGAGACCTGCTCGCGCAACTGCTCAGCGCATCGTTTCCACAGGAGGGTGGCGTCCTCCACCTGCGATTCTCGTTTCCCCGTACGGTGGACGTCCACATCACCTTCCACAACTGTGGAAAACAGCAGGAGCCAAAGCTCCCGCCAGCGATGGACGCCGTCCCAAGACCCTGCAACAACCATGTGCCCGTCGGCTCGTCGTGCCGTCCGACTGGGCGCGTTCGGAACGTAGCACCGCGCGGTGCCTCGCGCGCAAGGGCGAAGAAGCCCCTGTTCACAGGGGGTTCATCGGGGCGAGGTCTGCTCGGCGTTCGCTCCGCACGACGCCGGCGGACGCTCGAGGGGTCCGCTGTTGCCCGCTCGAACGCCCGCGGCGTAGCTTGGTGGGTCGCCGCGCCCCGCCACGGGCCGCGCCGACGATCGTCGAAGCCCACTGGCCAGGGAGGCCTGGTGGTCGAGGAGGCACGAAGTGAAGCGCACGTATCAGCCCAACAACCGGCGCCGAGCCAAGCGCCACGGGTTCCGGGAGCGCATGTCGACCCGCGCCGGGCGGGCGGTGATCCGGAGCCGGCGCTCCAAGGGTCGGCACAAGCTGTCGGCCTGATCCACCGGGTGCGTCGGCGGACCGACCTGGTCGCGCTCCGCGCCGGAGACACCCGCCAAGGCAGTTCGGGACCGATCTCCGTTCGCTGTGGAGGGCACGGGACGCACGAAGGACCACCCCGGATCGCCTACGCCATCCCCCGCCAGGTCGGATCGGCGCCGGTGCGCAACCGGGTGCGTCGGCGGCTGCGGGAGATCCTGCGGGCGATGGCCGCCAGCGATCCCCAGGCGGTGCGACCGGCGGTGTACCTGGTCCGGGTCCGTCCCGGCGCTGGTGACCTGACCTCCGCGGAACTGGCCCGACACCTCGCTCGGGCCCTCGCCAAGACCGAGCCTCAACGACAAGAGGACCAATGAACCAAGCGGCTGTGGAAGACACGCAGGGCCCGGAGCGGCCACACCGTGTCGGTCCCGCGGCCCGCCTGGCTCTGAGCTGCATCCGGCTCTACCAGCGCCTCTTTGCCTTTCGACCCTCGCCATGCCGTTTCGTGCCATCGTGTTCGAACTATGCGCTCGACGCCTACGAGTACCGCGGGGCGCTGGTGGGCACGTGGCTCACCGTTCGACGGCTGGCACGCTGCAACCCGTGGGGTGGGCACGGCTGGGACCCGGTTCCGGGCTCGCCCTCGCATGGGCACGACCACGGGTGTGCCGGCCACACCGACCTGACCAGCAGAGGTGCCGCGTGAGCGTTCGCGCTCGGGTGCCGGCCCTCGGGAGGACCTGATGGAAAGCATCTTCAGCGCATTCGCCTGGTTCCTGGCGCTGTTCTATTCCTGGATCCCGAACTACGGCGTGGCCATCGCCATGCTGACGATCCTGGTGATGATCATCACCACCCCGCTGATCCTCAAGAGCACCCGCTCGATGATGGTCATGCAGCAGATGCAGCCCGAGATCAAGAAGATCCAGGCGCGGTACAAGGACGATCGGCAAAAGCTCAACGAAGAGCTGCTCAAGTTCTACAAGGAGAACGAGATCAGCCCGATGGGCGGGTGCCTCCCCCTGCTCATCCAGATGCCGGTCTTCATCGTCCTGTACCAGGTGCTGCGTGGTCTGACCCGGCGGGTGAGCGACGAGGGCGGACCGACAGGCTGGAACACCGGCCAACTGGCGTTGGGGCAGACGCCGGTCGAGTACCCGCAGAGCTACAAGCTGTCGCTCCCGTTCGACCCGGCCTACGTCGACCACAACTCGTCGCTGTACCAGTCCCTGCAGGGCTCGACGACGATGGACGCGTTCGGCATGAACCTGGCGCTGTCGCCGAGCCAGGCCCTCCAGGAAGGGCTGGTCACGGCGCTGCCGTACCTGCTGCTGATCGTCATCGTCGGCGTGACCGGCTACGTCCAGCAGAAGCAGATCCAGGGCCGGAACAAGAACGCCGATCCCAACCCGCAGCAGCAGATGCTGATGAAGGTGATGCCGATCATCCTGCCGGTGATCTCGTTCAACCTGCCGGCGGGCCTGGTGCTGTACTTCGCCGTGTCCAACCTCTATCGCGTGGGCCAGCAGTGGTGGATCTCGCGCAGCCTCTACGGCGACGCAGCCAGCGCCAGCGGTTCGGGCAAGGGCGGTTCGGGCAAGGGCGGCTCGGGAAAGAGCGGTTCCGGCAAGAGCGGTGCCGGCAAGGACGGATCCGGCAAGGCAAAGGCCGCGGTCGGTGCCGGCGCGGCGAAGGCGGACAAGCCCGCCAAGGCGGCGAAAGCCGACAAGCCCGCCAAGGCGGCGCCGTCGGCCAAGGACCGTGCGGCGGCGGCACGCGGCAGCTCGGGCAACGGATCGGGCGCCAAGGGATCGTCGTCTGGGGATGGGTCGTCGGCGCCGACGTTGCAACCCCGAGCCCGGAAGAAGAAGAAGTAGCCCGTGGAGTGGGTGGTCACCACCGGCAAGACGATCGACGAGGCGAAGGACAAGGCGCTCGACGAGCTCGGCGTGGACGAGCAAGAGGCCGAGTTCGAAGTGATCGACGAGCCGGTCGCCGGCCTGTTCGGTCGCATCCGGCGCGAGGCGAAGGTCCGGGCACGGGTCACGCCTCGCCAGCCTCGGCCGAAGGTCGAGCGACGCGAACGCGGTCGACGCAACCGGTCCCGAAACGGGCGTCCCGGCAACCGCCAAGGCGGGTCGAGCGGTCGCAGCGCGGACGACCGCAGCACGAAGAGCACCAAGAACAGCAAGAACGGCAAGCCCGCCAATGGCGGCAAGCCCGCCAAGGGCAGGGCAAGCGGCTCCCGATCGCAGGCCGACCGCGCGCAGGACACGGTGCCCGACGCCGATGGGGCGCCGGTGCCGGATCTCGACCAGACTCGCGCCGACCTCGACACCGAGGCGCCGCCGTCACCCATCGACCGGGCCCCCCGGGGCCCCGAAGCAGAGGCCGTCGCCCGCGACGGCCGAACCCCGCCGGCGGACGCTGCCGGTGACCGACCCGAGGAGGGCACCGACATGACCACCGTGAGCGCAACCGAGCAAGCCGCCGCCGCGAAGGAGTTCCTGGAGGGTCTGCTCGACGAGTTCGGGGCGACGGGGACCGTCCGCACCGAGGAGGTCGACGAGGACATGGTCGAGCTGCAGGTGGACGGCGACGACCTCGGATTGCTGATCGGGCCGAAGGGTCAGACCCTCAACGCCATCCAGGAGTTGGCGAGGACCTACGTGTCACGGACGCTGCCCGGCACCCACCAGGGTCGCATCCGCCTTGACGTGTCGGGGTACCGGAGCAAGCGACGCGACGCCCTCGAGCGGTTCACGCGACAGATCGCCGACGAGGTGCGCACCACTGGGGTGGCGAAGTCCCTCGAGCCGATGCACCCCGCCGACCGCAAGGTCGTGCACGACACCGCCAACGACATCGAAGGCGTCTCGACGACGTCGGAGGGCGAAGAGCCCCGGCGCCGTGTGGTGATCCTGCCCGCCGAGGACTGATCTGGCACCGACATCAGTGGATCCCGATGGCCACGCGGCCCTGGAACGCTGGTGGTTTGCTGCCGTCCGTGCCGGCATCGCTGGATCGGGCTCGGTCGAGGCGCACCTCGGACGCGCCCGAGCCTTCGCGCAGGCCCGAGGAGGTCCGCCGGAGCGGTTCTGCGACCTCGGAACCGGCCCAGGGATGCCCGGGCTGGTCTTGGCCCTGCTGTGGCCGGATGCCGAGGGCGTGTTGATCGACGCCACAGAGCGGCGCGTCGCTTTCGTCGAGCAGTGGGTCCGCGAGCTCGGGCTCACCGGCCGGATCACCGTCGAGCACGGTCGTGCCGAGGTGTTGGCCCACCAGGATGCCTTCCGCCACGCCTTCGATACCGTCGTCGCCCGTGCCTTCGGGCCCCCCGCCGTCGTGGCGGAGTGTGCCAGCGGCTTCCTGGCGCGCGGCGGTGTCGCCTTGGTGTCGGAACCCCCGGAGGACTCGCCAGCCGAACGCTGGCCTGCCGATGGCCTGGCGATGCTGGGCCTGGTCGACCGTGGCCAGCTCGCAGGCATCCGCACGCTCCAGGCGGCCTCGCTGGTGGACGAGCGTTGGCCGCGGCGAGACGGCCGGCCGGCGAAGCGGCCGCTGTGGTGATGTTTCACGTGAAACACCCGGAGGCGCCGACGGTGCCGCGTTTCACGTGAAACAGCGCGCCACGACCCCGTCGGACTGAACCAGGGGCAGGTACACCGCTGCGGGTTTGACCCGCCGAGAGCGGACCGGAAGGATGGGCGGGTGACCGACGTCCCTGATGCCGTGCCGACCGATGATGCCGTGTCGGATGACCTGGCCCCCGCTGCTCCCCCGCCCGATCACGCCCTGATCGAGGCGGTCACCAGCGGCACCCCGCACCCCGCATCGCCCGTCAACCGACGGGTGATCGCCGTTGCCAACCAGAAGGGCGGCGTCGGCAAGACCACCACCGTCGTCAATCTGGCCGCCGCCCTCGCCGAACTGGGGCAGCGGGTGCTGGTGATCGACCTTGATCCACAGAGCAATGCCAGCACCGGCCTGGGTGTCGACGTCCGTTCGCTCGAACGGAGCATGTATGACGTGCTCCTCGGCGACACCGGGCTCGATGCCGTTGTGGTGTCCACCCCTGTGGACAATCTGTGGGTAGCGCCGGCGTCACTCGATCTGGCGGGGGCCGAGATCGAGCTGGTCCCGGCGTTCAGTCGGGAGAACCGGCTCCGATCGGCGCTGGCGGACCTCGACCGTGAGGTCGACGTGGTGCTGATCGACTGTCCACCCAGTCTCGGTCTGCTGACGGTCAACGCGCTGACCGGGGCCGATGAGGTCCTGGTGCCCATCCAATGCGAGTACTACGCCCTCGAGGGACTCGGACAGCTGCTCAAGAACGTGGAGCTGGTCAAGCGGTCGCTCAACCGACCGCTGCACATCAGCGCGCTGGTGCTCGTCATGTACGACGCGCGCACGAACCTGTCGGCCCAGGTCGCCGACGAGGTGCGGCGGCACTTCGGTGATCTCGTCTGCCGTACCGTCATCCCACGAACGGTGCGCCTCTCGGAGGCGCCGAGTTTCGGGCAGCCCATCAGTGTGTTCGATCCGACGTCCCGAGGGGCGATCGCCTACCGGGCACTGGCACAGGAGGTGCGCCGTGGCGCGTCGTAGCGGACTTGGCAAAGGCATCGAGGCCTTGATCCCGACGGTGCGCGAGCCCGACGGCGTCGAGCTCCAGGAGCTCCCGGTCGACCAGATCCGGCCGAACCACTATCAGCCCCGCGTCGAGTTCGCCGACGACAGCATCGACGGCCTGGCGGGCTCGATCGCCCAGCTCGGCGTGCTTCAGCCCATCCTGGTACGGCCCCGTGACGACGGGTACGAGCTGATCGCCGGCGAACGACGGTGGCGGGCGGCCCAGCGTGCCGGCCTCGAGCGCATCCCGGCACTGGTGCGCGAGATCGAGGACCAGGACTCCCTGGAGCAGGCCTTGGTGGAGAACCTGCACCGCGAGGATCTGAATCCGCTGGAAGAGGCGGCGGCATACGAGCTGTTGATCTCCGAGTTCGATCTGACGCAGGACCAGGTCGCTGACCGGGTCGGCAAGAGCCGACCGGCGATCGCCAACACGATTCGCCTGCTCCAGTTGCCGCCACCGGTGCAACAACTCCTGGTGGACGGGTCGATCAGCGCCGGTCACGGTCGGGCCTTGCTCGGCCTGCCCGATCCCGCAGACCAGCAGCGGCTGGCGGTCCGATGTGCCGGCCAGCGATGGACCGTGCGGCAGACCGAAGCACAGGTGCGCAAGGTGCTCGACGGCTCGACATCGACCCCGCGCCGAACCATCGAGCGACCGCGTCCAGCAGCGGTGCTCGAAGTGGAGACACGCCTCGAGGAGGCCTTGGACACCAGGGTGCACGTGGAGCTCGGGGCCAAGCGCAGCCGCTTGGTGGTGGAGTTCGCCGACCTCGATGATCTGGGCCGGATCTTCGGGGTCCTGGAGCAGGGGATCGCCGGTGACGCCGACGGTGAGGTTGCGGTCGACACCTGATCGCAATCTGACATCGCTCGTTTTCCACAACGTGTGCGCGAACCTGTGGTTAAGGGTTGGTTCGCTGTGCCTCCCGACACACTCGACCTCGGGTTGAGCTTGTGGGTACCCAGGGTTCGATTCGGCCCGGAACGAGGACCCTGTAGCAAAGGTCCAGGTCAGGGCCGCACCCGCTACGTGGGGACAAAGCCTCGACCACTGTGGATTGTTCCTGTGGATATGTGGATGACGGAGGCGTCAGGGCATGCGGGGCTGTTGCACCCACCGGTCGAGCGCCCGACTCAGTCCGTCGGCGATCTCGTCGGCGCGGACCACCGCCTCCTCGGCCGAACCGAGGAGGCACACGACGGCGGGCATGCGCGTCTCACGCAGGATCGGCAGCCGAAGACCCATGGGTGCAGCCATGGGAGCGTCGAGCGCATCGGAGAGCTCGGCGACGACGGCGTCCGCCAGCCCGTGTCCTCCGAGGCTCTCGAAGCCTTCGGTGCGGTAGTAGGCCACGCAGCCGTCGCTCTGGTCGTCGATGCCCAGGCCCAGGTACACGTCGGCACCGAAGGCGTTGGCCTCGGCCGCGAGTCCTGACGAGGTGGCATGGGTCAGCACGACCACCTCGGCGCCGTGGGCCGCGAGGCGGTGACGGACGGCGCGAGCCAGCGCGCCGAGGCCGCCGGGCTCGCCCACCGCCACCCGGTGGCCCGCCAAGGTGTCGGGACGGTCGCGGAGGCGTTGTCGCTCCCGGACGCCGGCGACCATGACGTCCTGCTCCACCCGGTTGCCGAGCCGACCGAAGGCGCGGTCGGTGTCCGGACCGAAGATGCCGTCGGCGGCCAATCCGGCGTTTCGCTGGAATTCCCGCACGGCGCGCTCGGTGTCGGGACCGAAGATGCCATCCACCCGGCCGGCGTCGAAGCCGAGCGAGCCGAGCCGCCGCTGCAGCTGTGCCACGTCGTCGCCGCGCTGCATCGGCGTCCGCAGGTAGAGGAGCCGATCGCCCAGCCGATAGCCGGCTTCGACGAGCGATGACCACGTGGCGTCGTCGCACCGCCCGTTGGGGCGGAGGCCGCACGCCTGCTGGAAGGCGGAGACGGCGGCTTCGGTCGAGGTGGCGTAGACCCCGAGCTCTGCGGGATCGACGGCGTGGCCGCGCGAGATCAGGCGGTGCTGCAGGTCGCGGACGGCCTCACCGGCCGCCCCGCGCTCGAGGGGCAGGCCGTTGACCTCGCTCGACACGGTGGTGGACGCCGTCAGATGAAGGCTGCCAGCTCCTGGAGGAGCTGGTGCTTGCCCTTGGCGCCGACGATCCGGGACGCTTCTTGGCCGTCCTTGAACAGGATCATGGTCGGGATGCTCAATACGCCGAACCGCCGGGCGATGTCGGGGTTCTCGTCGACGTTGAGCTTGGCGATGGTGATCTTGCCGGGGTGCTCGCCGGCGATTTCGTCGAGAATGGGAGCGACCTTCTTGCACGGCCCGCACCACTCGGCCCAGAAGTCGACCAGCAGCGGCGTGCCGGCTCCGCCGACCTCTTCGTCGAAGGTGGCGTCGGTCAGGGTGACGAGGTTCTCGGACATGGCTGCTCCTGTGATCGATCCGACCGGCCGACCGGCACGTGTCGGATGCATCCAGCCCCTGCAACAACACGCGCAGGGCCCCGGGGATTCCGGGTCACGCTAGCGCACGGTGCGTCAGGCCTCGCCCGTGGCCTCGAGCCATCGTTCGGCGTCGATGGCGGCCATGCAGCCCGAACCGGCGGCCGTGATGGCCTGGCGGTAGGTGTGGTCCTGGACGTCCCCGCAGGCGAAGACGCCCTCGATGTTGGTGAGGCTGCGATCGGGCGCCGTGACCAGGTAGCCGGCGTCGTCCATGTCCAGCTGGCCGCCGAAGAGGTCGGTGTTGGGTCGGTGGCCGATGGCGACGAACAAGCCGGTGACGTCGAGCGTCTCCGTGGCGTCGGTGTGGACGTCGCGCACGACGACGCCCGTCACAGTGGTGTCCCCGAGGACCTCCTCGACGACGCTGTTCCAGCGGAACACGATTTTGTCGTTGGCGCGGGCGCGGTCCTGCATGATCTTGCTGGCGCGCAGCTCGTCGCGGCGGTGCACCAGGGTGACGGTCCGGGCGAAGCGCGTGAGGAACATGGCCTCCTCCAGCGCCGAGTCACCGCCGCCCACGACCACGATGTCCTGGTCGCGGAAGAAGAACCCGTCGCACGTGGCACACGTCGAGACGCCGTGGCCGAGCAGGCGCTGCTCCGCCTCCAGGCCGAGCATCAGCGAGCGGGCACCCGTCGACACGATGACCGCCTTGGCCCGGTACGTCGGCTCGGCGGCGTTCGGGTCGCCGACCCACACCCGGAAGGGTCGCTGCGAGAGGTCGACCTTCGACACCTTCTCGGTGACGATGTCGGCACCGAAGCGCAGGGCCTGGTCCCGGAAGTTCCCCATGAGGTCCGGCCCCATGACGCCGTCGGGGAACCCAGGGAAGTTCTCGACCTCGGTGGTCAGCATCAGCTGGCCTCCGGGCTGGTCCGACGTCGAGGACGGCTCGCCCTCGATGATCAGCGGCGCCAGGTTGGCGCGTGCCGTGTAGATGCCGGCGGTCAGGCCCGCCGGGCCCGAGCCGATGATGATGACGTTGCGCACGTCGTCGCTCATGAGGGATTCCGCTCCTGGGGATGGGTGGCGCGCTCAGCGCTGGGTCGGCGGGTCGAGCTTGGGGCGCTTGCGCCACAGCACGAGACCGACGAGCAGGCAGATCACGCCCCACGTGACGTACACGGCCCACATCGGTTGTGGGTCGGGCATGTCGAAGACGCCTTCGGCGATCAGGGCGTAGGCCCGCTCGTTGATGCGGAACCCCACGATGACCAGCAGGATTCCCGCGGCGATGGCGGCGCCGGCGAGCACGATGCCGTAGACCAGCGCCGTGGCGAGGGTGAGCGCCCGGCCGGTGGTGACCTCGCGCACCGAGTCGACCAGGTCGACGATGCTGTCGGCGGCCTTGGCGGGCCAGTCGTCGCGCCCTTCGGGATCGGCGGCTGGGCGAGACGACAGGGCGTCCACCGGGGGAGGTGTGACCGTGGCCGCGACCGCTGGCGAGGACGTCGGCTGGGCGGCGTCGACGGAGTCGGGACCGGGTGCCGTCGGCGCGACCGGGGTGGGCGGGACGGGCGTCGGGGGCACCGGCGTCGGCGGGACGGGTTCGGTCCCCGGATGCTCGGTCGGTTCCCCGCCGTCGGCGTCGGTCATGGTGGCGGAGCCTAGCTGGCCGGGGTGCGGCCGCTTCCAGGTGAGGCGGTCGCTGCACCGGAGAACAGCGAGGCGTGGGTCTGCTACAGGACCTGACGGTCGTGGTCGAGATCGATGGCGTGTTGGGATCGCTGCAGGGCGCGCTCGGCCACGGCGGCGGCGGCGTTCGCGCCGCGACACGACGACGCGGACTATCCGTGTCCGCCGAGTCGCTGCGATCGCCAGCTCAGCCAACGATCGCGCTCGTGGGAGGTCAGCTGATCGGGCGTTGCAGCAACACGGTGCAGGTGGCGCGCGAGGCCACCACGACCTGCGCCGGTGCGTCGGCCGTGCCGCCGTAGAGCAGCACCCAGACGTCGGTGCCCTGGTACGTGGCGGCGGCCGAGCGGACGAGGGTGCCGAGCGACGAGTCGCTCGCCGAGACCGTGCCCGCGCAGCTGTCGACGTCGACAGCGGCGTCCGGCGGTTCGACCGTCAGCAAGCTCGGGCTGCCCGCTGCCGACGTGGTCGTCGATGCCGGCGTGGTGACCGCGGACGAGACGTCCTCGGGGGAGTCGAGGTCGCCGAGATCGCCGGTGTAGGCCGCCGTGGCCGTACCGGAGCCGGTGGCGGTCCGTGGGGCAGTCGTCGTCGGCGTCGGAGCTTCCGCGGCCTCGGCGTCGGTTTGGGCGCCGTCGTTGATGGCCCCCGCGTCGGCGCCCGGCGCCGTCGTGGTGGGGGGCTGGCCGGCGCTGCGCTGCGCGTCGGCGCTGGCGTCGGCGCCGCCGCCGACGGACTCCGAGACCGAGGCGTCGTCGTTGATGGCGGTGCCGACGGCGGCGAACTGCTCGGTGGAGCTCCCGCCACCGAGCCGGCTGATGACGGGGATGGCGACGACGATCGCCGCCGCGGCGGCCGCAGCGCCGATGATGAGGCCCCGTCGCCGGTGCCGGCGCTGCGCCAGATCGACGACCGCCGCCGTGGGGGCATCGCCGGCGAGGTCGCCGGCAACGCTGGACGGCTCGCCTGCGGCCTGCTCGCCGGCCAGGTCGTCGAAGACCGCCAAGGCGCCCAGCACCGAAAGGTCGGCGGCTCCGGGCGGCGGCTCCGGGCGGGTGGCGAGGGCGTCGCGCCCGGCGGCGAGCTCGGCTGCCCGGGCTCGCAGCGCCGGGTCCTGCTCGACGCGGGCGCGCTCGGTCTCGTCCACCTCGGCGTCGAGGTAGGCGGAGACGAGGTCGTCGTCGGCGAGGGTGCGGTCGGTGGGGTCAGTCATGCCGGATGTCCATCGGACCGTGTTGGTACGTCCCCGGGCACGCCCTGGTTCCCGTCGCTCGCAGGTTCTGTCGCGTGGAGCTGCTTGGCCATCGCGGCACGACCCCTGGCGATGCGGGACCGGACCGTGCCGGGCGGGATGTCGAGCACCTCGCCGATCTCGGCGTAGTCGAGTCCGATCACGTCGCGCAGGACGAGCGCGGCCCGGAAGTCCTCGGGCACGCTGGCGAGGGCGGCGTCGAGGTCGTGGCGGTCGGCCACCGTCTCGTCGACGCCGGGGGCGGCACCGCGCGGCTCGACCTCGTGCTCGGGCAGACCGGGATCGGGGCGACGCCGCCGGCGGCGGAGCTCGTCGATGCAGGCGTTGGCCGTGATGCGGTACGCCCAAGTGGTGAAGGCGGCACGTCCGTCGAACCGGTCGAGTCCCCGCACGATGGCGATCATGGCGTCCTGCGTCGCGTCCTGGGCATCGGCGTCGTTGCGGGTCATGCGCCGGCACAGGGCGTAGAGCGTGTCGTGGTGGCGGCGTAGCAGGGCGTCGAGGGCGCGCCGGTCCCCGCCCTGTGCCAGGCGCACCAGGGTCAGGTCGTCCTCGGTGTGCACCGCCGGTGTCAGCGCCCCAGCACCTCGATGTCGGCGAGCTCGACGAAGATGAGCGACTGCCCGCCGACGGCGCGCGGCTCGGTCTCGCCGAGGTCGGTGATCCACACGAGCACGTAGCTGCCCTCCGCCCCGCCGGCGTCGAGCTCGACCGTGCCCCCGTCGCCGGTGCCGGAGGCCACCGGCGCACCCCAGTCGGCGAGGGTGGCGCCGGGCTGGTCGGCGACGTAGACCTCCAGGCCGATGCCGGGGCTGGGCGAGGTGATGCGCACGGTGCGCACGGTGGCGGGCTCCGCCAGCTGCACCCACATGCCGATGCCCGGCTTCAGGTTGCCGAAGGTGCGGCTCTGGTAGCCCTCGGGCTGCCAGGCCGTCGCCGGGTCGCCGTCGACGGCCTTGGCCGTGTCGGCGTCGTTCTCGGTGCCGTCGCCCGGCGGCGGGTCGAAGGGCCCCGTGGCGACGATGGGGAGCGGCTCGGCGGCGGCGGCGCCCGGCACGTCGATGCCGGTCTCGTCCGCCAGGCGCGTGAGCGCATCCTCACCGCTGGTCGTGCGGTACAGCAAGATGCCGACGACGGTCACCGCGGCCAGCACGAGCAGGATCGCCACGTAGGGCACGACGCTGCGGCGCCGTCGCCGGCGGGGCGCCTCCGGTGGCGGCGCCGAGCGGACGGCGGGTGCGTGGTTGATCGGCGTGTGATCGAGCTCCGGCCGGGGCACGACGGTCGGTGTCGGCGCGGCCTTGGCGCCGCGGACCGCCACCAGGGCTCGACGCATGGCGTCGGCGGTCGGGTAGCGGTCGTCCGGAGCGCGCGACAGCGAGCGGAGCACCACCTGCTCCAGCGGCGGCGGGATGTCGGGCCGTAGCTGGCGCAGCGGCATCGGCGGATGGTGCAGGCGGGCGACGGCGGTGGCGGTCTGGGTGTCGGCCACCCACGGGGCTCGACCACCGAGCGACTCGTACAGCACGACGCCCAGCGCGAACAGATCGGCACGACCGTCGACCCGCTGGCCTTCGACCTGCTCGGGCGCGAGGTACTTGACCGATCCGAGCATCGTGCCGGTCTGCGTGTGGTCCGGCTGGTCGGCGAGCTTGGCGATGCCGAAATCGGTGACCATCACCCGGCCGTCGTCGGTCAGCAGGATGTTGGCCGGCTTGATGTCGCGGTGCACCATGCCCGCGGCGTGCGCCGCCCCCAGCGCGTCGGCCACCTCGGCCGCGATGTCGATGGCCTCGCCCGGGTCGAGGACCCCGCGTGTGTCGAGGTGCTCGCGCAGCGTCTTGCCGCGCACCAGCTCCATGACGATGGCCTCGGTGCCGGTGCCCGGCTCGGACACGGTGTCGAAGATGGCGACGATGCCCGGGTGGTGCAGGCGGGCAGCCGCCAACGCCTCGCTGCGGAACCGGGCCAGGAAGGTCTGGTCAGCGGCGAGGTGCGGGTACAGCAGCTTCACCGCCACCTGGCGACGCAGCACGCCGTCGGTCGCCTGCCACACCTCCGCCATGCCGCCGGACGCGATCCGCCGCTCCAGCGTGTACCGGCCGCCCAGCACCCGGCCGGGGGCGAGCGCGCCAGCGGGGGGCGTCGGGGGGTTGCCGGTGTCGTGCACGGTGCACCAACGCTAGTGGGCGAGCGCCCGTACCCGGGGGTAGCGCCTCAGGCTGGGACGACCCAGCACGCTCCCATGGTGCCGGCGCCGGCATGGGTCCCGATGACCGGGCCGATGAGGTCCACGTGGATCGAGTCGCGGGGGTAGCGCTCGCTCATCAGGTCGAGGAACTCGTCGATGTCGCCGGCGTTGGCGTGCAGGACGGCGAGGTGCTCGACGGCGCCGTCGGCGGCCACCCGGTCGCGCAGCGCCGTGAGGGACTTGCGGCGGGTGCGGTGCTTGGCCGCTTCCTCCACCTTGCCCGTCGAGATGTCGACCGTCGGCTTGATCGAGAGCATCGTCCCGATCATGGCCTGGGCGCCACCGATGCGACCGCCCTTCTTGAGGTTGTCGAGCGAGTCGAGCGCCCCGAACACCCGGGTGCGCTCCCGCAGGTCGGTGAGCATCTCGATGATGGCGTCGGTGGTTGCACCGTCGGCGGCTGCCTTGGCTGCTTCGAGCACCTGCGTGCCGAGGCCCATCGTGATCGATTGCGAGTCGAACACCGTGATCGGCAACCGGTCACCGAGGTCGTTGGCCGCGGAGGTGGCGCTCTGCATGGTCGCCGACAGCTCCGACGAGATGTTGATGCAGATGATGGCGTCGGCGCCGTCGTCCGCCGCGGCGGTGAAGGCCTCGGCGAAGGCGCCGGGCGCCGGTGCGGCCGTCTCGGGAAGCGCGTCGGTGGCGGCCATCTTCTCGTAGAACTGCTCGACCGTGAGGTCCACGCGATCGGTGTACTCCTCGCTGCCGAAGCGGATCGACAGCGGCACGACGCCGATGCCGAGCTCACTGGTCACGGCGTCTCGCAGATCGCAGGCGCTGTCGGTGACGATGCGGACTCCGGCCACGGTTCGATCCCCCTGAGGCATGGCCGGCAAGCGCCGGCTCTGGCGGGCGAGCGTAGCGGAGCCCCTTCGGACGATCGGTCAGGCCGGGTCGCCGGCGACGCGTGCCCGCTCGTCGGCCCGCACCAGCCCCGGTTTGGCCCGCGTCGACCGGAAGTGACGAACCCACCACAGCAGCAGGAACACGCCTGCGCCGATGGACAGGACGAGCCCGATGCCCGACACGGCGGTCGACCGCACGGTGAAGCGCGTCGAGGCGATGGCGATGGAGCCGTCGGGAGCCTCGAGCGTCACGGTGATCGGGAACGCCCCCGAGCTGCGCGAGCTGACGTCGACGGGGATCCGGTTGGAGCCGGGCTGGAGGGTCACGACCTGGGTGGCGCCGTCGGGGAAGTCGAGCTTGTCGGAGGTGAGCGTCAGCTCGGCCTGCAAGGGGTAGTCGGCGGCGTTGTCGACGATCAGCGTCAGCTCGACGGTCTCCTCGGTCACCGTGATGCGCGGCTGCGGTGGCAGGGTCAGCGAGGCGGCGGCGGCGTCGACCTGGGCCACCGTGGCATCGAGGTAGTCCTGGCGGCCCCGGGTATCGAGCGAGCGCGCCCCCGACACGAGCACGAGCTGCTCGAGCGGCACCATGCGACCGAGCTCCGACGGCGGCAGCATCGACCGGTAGCCGGCCAGGCTGGCCTCGGCGAAGCTCAGCTGGGTCGGGTAGGTGCCGAGGTTGCCGGGGTCGCCGGGAGTGAGCGTCCGCACCAACGGGCTGTCGGTGGCGCCGACCTGGTCGCGATCGCCCGTGGCGGCCGGCGCCGCGTCGATGGCGCCCGGCAGCGACGCCCCACGGACGGCCCGGCGTGGCGGTGTGCCCGAGGCGGGGACGGCGTCGGGACCGAGGGCCTCCAGCAGGGCGTCGAGGTACGCGGCGTCGACGCCGACGTCGGGGAGGAGCAGGCCGACGGCGCGGGGGATGCCCGGTTCCTGGAAGTAGAGCATCGCCAGGTCGGCCACAGTGTGGTGGGCATCGAGCACGGGGTCATCGCCGCCGACGTGCGCTGCCAGCCCGGGCTCGCCCGCCAGCGCGCGCAGGCGGGCACCTCCGGGCGCCTCGATCTCGAACGGCGCCATGGTGCCGAAGCGCCCGCCGCCGCCCAGCTCGGCCAGCCGGTCGGCGGGAACGGCGAGGCGGCTCACGCCGGCGGCGGCGAGCCAGTCGAGCGCGCTCGGTGTCGTCGAGGGGTCCACCAACCACGAGCCGACGTCCGGGTCCCGTCCCGACACGTCGCCGAGGGTCGACGCCCCGGCCATGAACTGGCGGGTCAGCTCGTCGCGCAGGCCCTCGTCCAGCCAGGCGCCGAGCTGCAGGTCGACGTAGGTGCCGACCACGAGGTCCGTCGCATCACCCACGTTCCGCACGGCGTCTTGGTCGGCGCCGTCGGTGTCGGCGAGCGCCGCGAGGAACTCGGGGGTGGCGACGAGCGTCACCGGGCTCTCCGGGTGGGCTGCGACGGCCCGCAGGATGCCCCCGACCCGGTCCCGCTCCGCTTGGGGGATCTGCACCTCGCCTCCGGGTTGCAGCGCGGGTGCGGCGCGCGCCGGCACCACGACGCCGGCGGTGAGCCAGGCCGCCTCCGGGTCGTCATCGGCGGGAAAGATGACGATGTAGGTGGTGAAGCGGTCGACGTCTGCACCGTCGGCGGTCTCCAACGTCACCGACAGCGGGTACACGCCCGGCCCCGACAGCTGGAGCCCACCGAAGGGCGGCACGCGATCCTCAGCGATGGGGAACGAGGCGGCGCGGGCGCCGGACGCATCGGCGGGCAGCTGGTCGAGCGCTACCCGGATGGTCCGGTCGAGTCGCCCGAGGTCGTCCCCGGCGAGCGTCTCGGTGAAGCGGTCCCGGCCGCTCGAGGCCACGTCGGCGTGCTGGCGGAACACGATCTGCGCCCCGGCCGGCGGCGACTCGACGGCGAGGCGCATCGAGAACACGCCGTCCGGCCCCAGGTACGGCGTCTGCTCGAGGAGACGCAGGAGCGGCGCCGGGCTCTGCCCCGGCACGGTGTTCGCTGCCGCGACACCGGAGCCGCCGCCGCCCGGCGTGAGCGCGAACCCGAACGTCGCGGCGACGAGCACCACGAAGGCGGCGACGGTGGACGTACCAAAAGGGTGACGGCGTGGGCCGGTGGAGCTCACCTCGGCGCCGCCAGGTCGATGCCGAGCACGGCCAACCCGTTCGGCTGTGGCACGAACCCGAGGCGGAGGTACAGCTCCATCGCCCGGCGGTTGGACTCCTGGGTGTTGACGAGCACCCCGTCGGCACCTCGGCGCGCCGACCAGTGCAGCGCGTCGAGCACCAGCGCCGTGCCGAGGCCCTGACCGGCGGCATCGGGGTGGACGGCGAGACGTTGGAGGTAGCCGGTCGGCCCGGCGCGGCCGGTGATGGCGTAGGCGAGCACGCCGCCGTCGTCGACGACGCGCACGCGCACGGTGGGGGTGGCGCCGCGGGCGTCGGCGAGCCCGGCCTCGTCGAAGCGCCAGAAGGCGTCGAAGGCGGCGCGATCGACGGCGAGCATCTCGGCCCGGTCCCCCCAGCGAGCTCGTCGCATCCGTCCGCGGGCCGGCGCGCCGACGGCGGGGAGCTGACCGAGGTGGTGGCGCAGCAGGTGCAGCCGTTCGCGCACCGTCCATCCGCAGCGCACGAACGGCTCCTGCTCGGCGACGGTGAGCGCCGACGTCAGCGCCGAACCAAACCCGTCGGCGGCGAGGCGCTGGGTGCACGTGTCGATCGTGGTGTCGCTGAGCGCGTCGCCGGGCAGGGGCGCGACGTAGGCGATGCTGGCGTCGCCGCGCCAGGTGCCGACCCGGAGCCGGTCGTTGCCGTAGTGCAGCACGTCGAGCTTCTTCATGGCGCCGTTCTCACAACAACCGACCATTCTGGCCGCCGATGCGTCGATCGACGCGTAGCCTGCGCCAGGTGCGCATTCTGTGGGGGAGTGATCCCCGCTTCGCCGACCATGACGCCGGCCCTGGCCACCCGGAACGTCCGGCGCGGCTGGTGGCGGTCGACAAGGGCGTCGAGCTCGCCGCGCTCGGCGACGGGCTGGTCCGCTTCACGCCGACGCCGGCGACTCGCGACGCCATCGCTGCCGTGCATCCCGGCGACTACCTGCAGCGCATCGAGGACTTGACGGCGGCCGGTGGGGGCCACATCGACGCCGACACCGCGGTGAGCGCCGGGTCGTGGGATGCGCTGTTGCTGGCTGCCGGCGCCGGACTCGGCGCGGTCGACCGACTCGAGGCGGGTGAGGCGGACGTGGCGTTCGTCGCAGTCCGCCCGCCCGGCCATCACGCCACGCCGACCCGTCCGATGGGGTTCTGCCTGGTCAACAACGTGGCGGTGACGGCGGCATCCCTGGCGGCACGGGGCGCCCGCGTGGCGATCGTCGACATCGACGCGCACCACGGCAACGGCACCCAGGACGCGTTCTACGCCGACCCGCGGGTGCTGTTCGTGTCGTTCCACGAGTGGCCGCTGTACCCGGGGACGGGAGCGCTCGACGACGTCGGCCGCGGTGACGGCCTGGGCACGACGATCAACGTCCCGCTGCCGGCGGGCGCCACCGGCGACGTGTACCGCAGCGCCATCGACGAGATCGTCGGGCCGTTGGTGGCGGCCCACGGTGCCGAGTGGCTGCTGGTCTCGGCGGGGTTCGACGCCCACGTGCGCGACCCCTTGACCGGACTGGCGCTCACGTCGGCCGACTACGCCGCCATCATGGCGTCGCTGGTGTCGCTCGTCCCGGCCGGCCGCACCGTGGCGTTCCTGGAGGGGGGCTATGACCTCCCGGCGCTGGAGGCCTGCGTCGGCGCCACCCTCGCCCGCCTGGCGCAACGCCGCGTGGTGCTCGAGGAGGAGTCGGCCCACGGTCCCGGCCATCCGGTGATCCAGGCCGTGCGCCGCACCCGCGAAGCCCTCGGCCTGTCGCTCGGCTGAGCGCAACGGGCTGCAGGACGGTGGGGACGCTTCGCTACCCTCGGCGCCCGTGGTTCCCGAGCGTCTCCGCCCCATCCTCGACGAAGCCCAGCCGCTGGCCGAGCGGTTCGTGGCGCGCGGCCACCGCATCTACCTGGTGGGCGGCCTCGTCCGCGACCTGCTGATCGGGCGGGACCTGAGCGACGGGGTCGACATCGACCTCACCACCGACGCCCGGCCGGAGCAGATCAAGGCCGTGCTCGACGGCTGGGCCGATGCGGTGTGGACGCAGGGCGAGCGGTTCGGGACGATCGGCTGCCGCAAGGGCGACCGGACCTTCGAGATCACGACGCACCGCGCCGAGCGCTACACCGCCGACTCCCGCAAGCCCGAGGTCGAGTTCGCCGACGCCATCGAGGCGGACCTGTCGCGGCGCGACTTCACGGTCAACGCCATGGCGCTCGAGCTACCCGAGCCTCGCCTCATCGACCCCTTCGACGGCGCCGGCGACCTCGCAGCGTCGCGCCTGCGCACGCCGCTGTCGCCCGAGGACTCGTTCCTCGACGACCCATTGCGGATGCTGCGCGCGGCACGCTTCATCGCCGGGTACGGCCTGGTCCCCGACGCCGAGCTGGTCG
>CAZYKR010000030.1:0-23374 GCA_964648005.1 uncultured Iamiaceae bacterium | reverse complement strand
CCCCGGCTCCAGCCAGCGTCCGCACGGCTACTTCGGCATCAACCCCGACGACTCGGAGCGCCTGGTCGAGGTGGTGGCGGCGCACCGCAACATCCGCGGCTACTTCGCCGGCCACACCCACCGCAATCGGGTGCGCACGTTCGGCCTGACCGGCGACGCTGTGTGGGTCGAGGTGGCCAGCGTCAAGGACTTCCCCGGCTGCTGGGCGGAGTACCGGGTCTACGAGGGCGGCATCAACCAGATCCACCACCGCATCTCGGACCCGGCGGCGCTGGCGTGGACCGAGCAGACACGCGGCATGTTCGGCGGCGCCTATCCGGAGTACGCCTTCGGCGACCTCTCCGACCGGTGCTTCACCATCCCCGTCGACCGGTGAGCCGTCGGCGCGGCGGCAGGCCCTCGACGAGCCAACGACGCATGGCTGACGAATTGTAGCGTTCAGTGGCGACGAACCGTAGCGTTGGTTCCCGACGAATTGTCTTGTTGCATGCCGACGAATGGTAGCGTAGGCACCGTGGACCGCGCCGAGCCCTCCTATGTCCGACGCATCGTGGACGACGAGTTGGACGAGTTGCTCACCGCGCTGCCCGCAATCAGCCTGGAGGGCCCCCGAGCTGTCGGCAAGACATCGACCGCGCTGCAACGCGGCGGCACGATCACCCGTCTGGACGACCCGGCCACGCTGGAGCTCGTCACCGCCCAGCCGGCACGCGTCATCGACGGCACTCGCCCGGTAATCATCGACGAGTGGCAGCGCTACCAGCCGGCCTGGGACCTGGTGCGGCGGGCATGTGACGCCCCGACGACGCCCCCGGGGAGCTTCATCCTCACGGGATCGGCCTCGCCGCCGACGCGCCAGACCCATTCCGGTGCCGGCCGGATCGTGCCGATCCGACTTCGACCACTCACCCTGCCCGAGCGCGGGGTCGAGTCGCCGACCGTCTCGTTGACGAAGCTCCTCGAGGGAACGCGGCCGGAGCTCCACGGCCGGACCGACGTCGGTCTGACGACCTACACCGAGGAGATCGTCGCCGGTGGCTTCCCCGGCCTCCGGTTTCCTCCGGGACGGGCACGTCGGGCCGCGCTCGACGGCTACCTGGATCGCATCATCGAAGCCGACCTCCCGGAGGTCGGATTGTCGGTTCGGCGCCCGGAGACCTTGCGCCGGTGGTTGCGCGCCTTCGCCGCCGCCATCTCGACGACGGCCTCCTATGACCGGATCCGCGACGCCGCCACCGGCGGCGAGGACGACAAGCCGGCACGGACGACCACCGTCCCGTATCGGGAGGCCCTCGAACGTCTGTGGATCCTCGATCCGCTGCCGGCGTGGAGTCCATCCAACAGCCAGTTCACTCGCCTCACCTCAGGACCCAAGCACCACCTCGCCGACCCCGCGCTCGCCGCTCGCCTGCTGGGTCTGGAGACCGCCGCCCTCCTCCACGGTGACGGTCCGTCGGCGCTCCCTCGCGACGGCACCTACCTGGGGGCCCTGTTCGAGTCCCTGGCGGTTCTCTGCACCCGGGTGTTCGCCCAAGCCGCCGAGTCCAGCGTCTCGCACCTCCGGACCAAAGGCGGCGAGCGAGAGATCGATTGCGTCGTCGTACGGGCAGACCAACGTGTCGTCGCCCTGGAGGTCAAGCTGTCCGCAACCGTGACCGACCACGACGTTCGCCACCTCCGATGGCTGGCGGAGACCTTGGGCTCCGACCTCCTCGACGCGGCGGTCCTGACGACCGGCACCGACGCCTACCGCCGGGCCGACGGCATCGGCGTCATCCCGCTGGCGCTCCTAGGACCATGAGCCCACCCGACGCTGCGCCACTCGACGGGCTGCGGGTGATCGATCTGGCGACGGTGCTGGCCGGGCCCAACTGCGCCCGCTACCTGGCCGACTTCGGCGCCGACGTCATCAAGGTCGAGTACCCCGACGGCGGCGACACCCTGCGGCGCATGGCGTGGCTCGACCCCGACGACGGCACGAGCCTGTTCTTCAAGCTGGCCAACCGCAACAAGCGCTTCGTCACCCTCGACCTGCGCCACGCCGATGACCTGGCGGTGCTGCGCCGCCTCCTGGCCGAGGCCGACGTCCTGGTGGAGAACCTCCGTCCGGGCAAGCTCGAAGCGCTCGGCCTGGCGCCCGACGACCTCCTCGCCGCCAACGACCGCCTGGTCATCACCCGCGTCACCGGCTTCGGGCAGGACGGCCCGTACGCCCACCGGGCGGGCTTCGCCACGCTGGCCGAGGCCATGTCGGGGTTTGCCGCCGTCAACGGCGAGCCCGACGGCGCCCCGATGCTGCCGCCGATCGCCCTCACCGACGAGCTCACCGCCCTCGTCGCCGCCTTCGCCACCATGGTCGCCGTCCACAGCGGCGTCGGTCAGGTGGTCGACGTCAACCTCCTCGAGTCGATGCTGCACATCATGGGCCCGGTGATCAGCGCCTACGACCGGCTCGGCTACGTGCAGCCGCGGTTGGGCTCGGGCATCCCCTACACCGTGCCGCGCAACACCTATCGCACCGCTGACGACCACTGGGTGGCCGTGTCCTCATCGGCCGAGTCCGTGGCAGCGCGCGTCATCGCCCTGGTCGGCGCCGGCGACGACGAGCGCTTCGCCACGTTCGCCGGTCGGGTCGAGCATCGCGCCGAGGTCGACGCACTCGTGGCGGCGTGGATCGCCAAGCGCACCCGGGAGGAGGTGCTCGCCGCCTTCGACGCCGTCGAGGCCGCCGCCGCGCCCGTCTACGACGTGCCGGCGCTGGTCGACGACCCCCACCTGATCGAGCGCGAGGCGTTGGCGCGCGTCGACGGCGTGCTGATGCAGGGACTGATCGCCCGCCTCTCGGCAACCCCCGGACGGCTACGCCACGCCGGCCGGCCGCTCGGCGCCGACGACCCGGACGGCGACACGGGCGAGCGCATCGACTGGACTCGCTGACCTACTCGGCCGTGGCGACCTCGATGCGGTCCTGGCGCCACTCCCGCGCCATGTCCAGCGCCACGTCGGCCCGGTCGAGCACGTCCTCCGTGGAGAACCCGTGCGCCGGGTAGCACGCCACCCCCGCCCACATGGTGAGGTCCGGTGCCTGCGCCGACAGCTCGCGCCGGATCCGCTCGACCGTCCAGATGGCACCCGTCTCGGACGTGTCCTCGAGCACCAGGGCGTACCCGCCGTCCATCAGGCGGCACGCCGTGTCGGACTCGCGAATTGTCTGGCCGATCGAGTGGGCGACGACCGTGGCGTCGGCTGGATGCGGCGCGCCGTCGCGCAAGCCTTCGATGACCTCCATCACCACGACCGCTACCGGCTTGAGGTTGCGTCGGGCCGAGGCGATGCGCGCCTCGAGGGCGACGGTGAAGTAGCCCTCCGAGAACAGACCGGTCACCGGGTCGGTCAGCGCGTCGTACTGCGTGCCGCGTCGCACCGACGTGAGCTGGATGCGGCTCGACAGCTGCTGCTCGAGGTCCTCGCGCTTGGAGGCCTCGTGATCGAGATCGCCGCGCAGGTGGTCGACCTCGCCGCTGAGCTCCTCGATCGTCGAGCGCGCCGCCCGCAGCGCCACCACCAGCCGGGCGCCGGCGACCCCGGCCACCAACGCCAGCGCGCCGGCGATCACGGCGAACTGGACGGTGTTCCACACCGCCGCGGCGATGCCCAGGCCGAGGCCGACGGCCCCGATGACAACCCAGACGAGCCCCCGGCGATCCACCCCTCCTAGATCGGCGGCGACGCGGCGTAATCAAGCGCCGCACAGCGTGTTCGTGCCCACACCCGACGCATCGATTCGGTCAGCCGGACCGCACGGACCTGCCGTTCAGGCGGCGGCGCGAGCGCGCTGGACGAGCTCCAGCACGTCGAGCATCAGCTTGCCCAGCTCGAAGTCCTTGGGGGTGTACACCGCGGCGACACCCTGGGCCAGCAGCACGGGACGGTCGTCTTCGGGGATGATGCCGCCGACGACGACCGGTGCCTGCACGCCGGCGGCGCGCAGCTGTTCGAGCACGGCCGGCACGAGCTGCAGGTGGCTACCGGAGAGGATCGACAGTCCGATCACGTCCACGTCCTCGTCCCGGGCCACCGCCACGATCTGCTCGGGGGTGAGCCGGATGCCCTGGTAGATGACCTCCATGCCGGCGTCGCGCGCCGCCACGGCGATCTGCTCGGCACCGTTGGAGTGGCCGTCGAGGCCGGGCTTGGCCACCAGGAACCGCGGCGGGCCCTCGGGCAGGCGCTGCACCTCCTCGGCGACCTGGCGCAGCCGGTCGGTCACGGTGGCGTGCCCGGCGGCAGCACCGACGCCCGTCGGCGCCCGGAACTCGCCGAACACCTGGCGCAGCACGCCGGCCCACTCGCCGGTCGTGCCGCCGACGTGGGCGAGGGCGATGGTCGGCGGCATGATGTTCGACCCCTCGACCGCGGCGCGGCGCAGCTCGTCGAGGGCGGCGGCCACAGCGGCGGCATCCCGGCCGGCGCGCCACGCCTCGATGGCGGCGACGGCCTCCGCCTCGACGGCGGGATCGACCTTCAAGATGGCCTCGCCGTCCTCGTCCACCAGCGGCGACGGCGCCGTCTCGACGAAGGTGTTCACACCGACGACCGGCAGATCGCCCGACTCGATGCGGCGCGTGCGCTCGGTGTGCGACAGGACGAGGCGGCCCTTGAGCTCCTCGATGGCGGCGAAGGCGCCGCCGAGGGCGAGCACCTCGTCGAGCTCGGCCTGGGCCGCCTCGATCAGCGCCGCCGTCTCTGCCTCGATCACGTGGCTGCCGTCGAAGATGTCGCCGTACTCGAGCAGGTCGGTCTCGAGCGCCAGCACCTGTTGCATGCGCAGCGACCACTGCTGGTCCCACGGCCGGGGCAGGCCGAGGGCCTCGTTCCACGCCGGCAGCTGCACCGATCGGGCCCGCGCCGTCTTCGACAGGGTCACGGCGAGCATCTCGAGCACGATGCGCTGGACGTTGTTCTCGGGCTGCGCCTCGGTCAGGCCCAGTGAGTTCACCTGCACGCCGTAGCGGAAGCGGCGCTGCTTGGGGTCGGTCACGCCGTAGCGCTCGAGCGTGATGCGGTCCCACAACTCGGTGAAGGCCCGGAGCTTGCACATCTCCTCGATGAAGCGGATGCCGGCGTTCACGAAGAACGAGATCGACCCCACCACCTGGCCGAACCGGTCGTCCGGGACCTGGCCGGAGTGGCGCACGGCATCGAGCACGTCGATCGCCGTCGCCAGGCTGTAGGCGATCTCCTGCACCGGCGTGGCGCCCGCCTCCTGGAGGTGGTAGCTGCACACGTTCATCGGGTTCCAGTGCGGGATGTGCTCGGAGCAGTAGGCGATCATGTCGACGATCAACCGCTTCGACGGCTCCGGCGGGAAGATGTAGGTCCCCCGCGACAGGTACTCCTTGACGATGTCGTTCTGCGTCGTGCCGCGCAGCACGGACGAGTCAACCCCGTGATCCTCGGCGTTGGCGACGTACAGCCCGAGCAGCCAGGCTGCCGGGGCGTTGATCGTCATCGACGTGTTCATCTCGCCGACGGGGATCTGGTCGAGCAGGGTCGCCATGTCACCGAGGTGCGACACCGGCACGCCGACCTTGCCCACCTCGCCGCGCGCCTCGGGGGCGTCGGGGTCGTACCCGGTCTGGGTCGGCAGGTCGAAGGCGATCGACAGGCCGGTCTGGCCCTTGGCCAGGTTGGTGCGGTACAGCTCGTTCGACGCCTTGGCGGTCGAGTGCCCCGAGTACGTCCGCATCATCCAGGGCCGGTCCTTGGGCCGTGCCGCGCCGCCGGTCTCGTCGTGCTGCCCGCTGGTTACCATCCGGTAAGTTTCCCGCGCCAGGCGGGCGGCTGTCATCCTGACGGTTCGTCAGGTCCGACCAGTACCGGGTCGGCGAACGGGTCGACCTCGACGGCGACGGCTCGCCGGAGCAGCCGAAGGTAGGTGACCCGGTCCACGTCGACGACGCCCAGCGACGCCAGGTGCGGGGTCGACCACTGCACGTCGAGCAACGACGCGCCCCCGGCGCGCAGAACCTCCACCAGCCGCACCAGCGCCACCTTCGAAGCGTCGGTCACCCGGTGGAACATCGACTCGCCGGCGAAGAGCCCGCCGATCGACACGCCGTAGAGCCCGCCGACCAGCACGTCGCCGTCCCACGTCTCCACCGAGTGCGCCCAGCCGAGCGCGTGCAGGCGGCCGTAGGCGTCGGCGATCTCTGGCGTGATCCACGCCCCAGACCGACCGGGGGCGGCGCAGCCGGCCACCACGGCGTCGAACGCCGCGTCGACGGTCGTGCGGTAGCGCCGGATCGAACGACGCAGCGACCGGCTCACCACGAGGCCGTCGAGCGGCAGGACGCCACGCGGGTCGGGCGACCACCAGGCGATGGGGCCGCGCCGCCCCGCCGGCATGGGGAACAGGCCCTGGCGGTAGGCGGCGAGCACCGTGCCCGGCTCCAGGTCCCCGCCGACCCCGACGACGCCATCGTCATCCGCGGTCTCGGCCGGCGGCAGGGCCCACGGCGTCGGCGGTGGTTCGATCCGCACCCCGCAGTTCTACCGCCTCCCCCGTTCTTGTGGTGATCCTGCGACCACCGCCTGGTCGGACGGTTGGTCAGGACTGGCGGAGGCGGGCGAAGGCGTCGACCACGAGCGGGATGTTGTCCTCGGTGAGGGCGGCGACGTTGATGCGGCCGTTCTCGACCAGGTAGATGCCGCGCTCGGTGCGCAGCCGGATGACCTCGTCGCTCGTCAGTCCGGTGAGGCTGAACAGGCCGCGGCCGGTGGCCACGCCCGGGCAGAGGTCCAGGCCGGCGCCGGCGAGCTGGTCGGCGAGTTGCGACCGCAGACCGTTGACCCGACCCCGCATGACGGCCAGCTCGTCGAGCCACGCCGCGTGCAGCTCCGGGTCGGTGAGCACGATGGCCGCCGACTCGCCGCCGTGCTTGGGCGGGTTCGAGTAGATGGACCGGGCGCACGCCTTGACCCGGCTGTCGACCAGGTGCACCGCCTCGGCGTCGGGGCCGACGGTGACGAGGGCGCCGACGCGCTCGGCGTAGAGGCCGAGGTTCTTCGAGAAGCTCAAGCACACGAAGAGCTCGACCCCCGCCTCGGCGAGGATGCGGATGCCGGCCGTGTCGGGCTCGATGCCGTCACCGAGGCCGACGTAGGCGGTGTCGACCACCGCCGCCGCGCCGCGCGCCAGCAGCACCTCGGCGATCTGGCCCCACTCGGACGGGGTGAGGTCGGCACCGGTCGGGTTGTGGCAGCAGCCGTGGAGCACGACGAGGTCGCCGGCGTTGGCCCGCCCCAGATCCTCGAGCAGCTCGGCCATGGGCAGGCGTCGGCCGGACGCGTCGGCGTAGCGGTAGCTCTGCACCCCGAGGCCCTGGTCGGCGAAGACGGCGCGGTGGTTCGGCCACGTGGGGTTCGAGATCCACACGGTGGTGGTGTGGCTCGTCACCCAGGCCAGCCGGGCGACGACGCTCAGCGCGCCGGTACCGCCGGGCGTGTCGGCGACGGCGCTGCGGGCCGCCAGGTCGGCGTCGTCACCGAACAGCAGCGTGCGCACGCCGCGGGCGAACAGCGGCGAGCCGGTGATGGGCAGGTAGGTCTTGGACCGCTCGGTGTCGTAGAGCCGTTGCTCGGCCGTGCGGATGACGTCCAGGACCGGCGTCGACCCGTCGGCCTCGCAGTAGACCCCGACGGTGAGGTTGATCTTGTCGTCGCGATCGTCGGCCTGGAAGGCCGCGGAGAGACCCAGGATCGGGTCCGGGGGCGCGCCGGGTACGGAACGGAACACGGGGCAGGCTCCAGGTGCGAGGGGCGGTCGGTCGGGTCGACCCTACTTGCTGTAGTCGTAGAAGCCTTCGCCCGATTTCCGGCCCAGGTGCCCGGCGGCGACCATGCGGCGCAGGCGTGGGGCGGGCGCGAAGTTCGGGTCCCGGAACTCCTCGTAGAGCGCGTCGAGGATGGCGAGCGACGTGTCGAGCCCGACCAGGTCCAGCAGGGCGAACGGGCCCATCGGGAAGTTGCAGCCGCCCTTCATCGCCGTGTCGATGTCCTCCATCGACGCCGTGCCGTTCTCGAGCATGCGGATGGCGTTGTTCAGGTAGGGGAACAGCAGGGCGTTCACGATGAAGCCGGCACGGTCGGCGACCACCACCGGGTCCTTGCCGCAGGCGCTGGCGAACTCGGTGACGGCCTCGACGGCCGCGTCGGAGGTGACGAGGGTGCGGACCACCTCGACGAGCGACATCATCGGCGCCGGGTTGAAGAAGTGCACGCCGCAGACGTTCTCGGGGCGGTGCGTCTTGACCGCCATCTCGATGACCGGAAGGGTCGACGTGTTGGTGGCGATGATCGCCGAGTCCTTGCAGATGTGGTTCAGCTCGACGAAGAGCTCCTGCTTGGTGGCGAGGTCCTCCACCACCGACTCGATCACGAGGTCGCAGTCGGCCAGCGCGTGCAGGTCGGAGGTGGCGGTGACCCGCGCCAGCGTGGCGTCGCGGTCCTCCTCCGAGAGGCGACCCTTGTCCACCTGGCGCGCCAGCGACTTCTCCAGGGCGGCGATGGTGGCGTCCGCCGTCTCCTGCCTGCGGGAGCGCAGCACCACGTCGAAGCCGGCCTTGGCGGCCACCTCGACGATGCCCGAACCCATGATCCCGGAACCGATGACACCGACACGCTTGATCGTCATGGGCGGCAAAGCTACCGGTGGGTAGGTTCGGCGCGCCAACGGTCGCGCGCCGCTGTGTAGCGTGACCCGCCATGGCGCCCTTCGGCACCCTCCCCGCCCACGCGCTCGCCTGGCCGCGCCCGACGCGCGCCGCGCTCGAGGCACGCGCCGCCGCGGTGGCGCATGAGGTGGTCGGTGACGTGTTCGACCTGGCGGATCTCGACGGGGGCGCAGCGCCGTGGCCCGACGCCACGTTCGACACGATCACCAGCGTCGCCGAGCTGTGCCGATTCGCTGACCTCGCCGCCGTTGCGGGACAGATGCGCGATCACCTGCGCGACGGCGGCAAGCTCGTCGTGGTCGAGCCGGCGGCGCGCGCCGGGATGGTCGCCACGGCCCGGGCCAGCCTGGCGACGTGGCGGCGCGACCTGCGTGCCCTGCACCTCGACCGCGACGTCCCGTGGGAGCTGCACCGCTGCGGCTGGCGCTTCTTCCGCGTCGAGCGCGACACCATCCCGGCCGCACCGTGGAGCCTGCGCTTCATCGCCGGCGGCGTCTGCGCCCCGACCGACCGCCGCGTGCCCGACCCGGTCGGCGTCACCCGCCCGCACGGCACGACCGAGGACGACACCCCCCAGCCGACCAACCTCGGCGAAACGCACGAGAGGACGACGACATGACCGGCACGCTGGCCCTGGTGGGTGGACGGGAGTGGACCGACGGGTGCACGTTCGATCGCGACCTGCTCGAACGCAGCGGCGGCAGCGACGTGCTCGTCCTGCCGACGGGATCGGCCTACGAGCGGCCGGACCGCCTCGTCGACCAGGCCCGCACCTGGTTCGCCGCCCTCGGCGCCACCGTGACGGAGCTGCCGGTGCTGGCGCGTCCCGACGCCATGGACGCCGCCCTGGCCGAGCAGGCCCGGGCCGCGGCGTTCATCTACCTCGCCGGCGCCTCGGCGCAGCACACCCGGTCCGTCCTCAAGGACTCCCCGCTGTTCGACGCCCTCGTCGACGCCTACCGCGGCGGCGCCGTGCTGGCCGGTACCAATGCCGGCGCCGACGTGCTGTGCGACCCCATGGTCGACTTCCGCGGCGGCGCCTTCACCGTCGGCCTCGGCGTCGTCACCAACATGGCCGTGATCCCGCGCGCCGACACCTGGTCCCCCGAGAAGATCCACCGCACGGTGGCCCTGGCGCCCGAGGGCGTCGCCCTCGCCGCCCTGCCCGAGGCGACGGCGCTGATCCGCGCCGCCGACGGCACGTGGACGGCGGCCGGCGTCGGCTCGGTCGAGGTGCACCTCGACGGTCGAGTCGTCGGGCTTTCCGATCTGCCCTGAGCGCGCCGGTACCCTTGGCGCCGTGCTGCGGGCCTACCTCGACGGAGACGTGCTGGCCGAGCGCGTCGGCGACGGCCCCGTCGGCCTGATCGGCCTCCACGGCTGGGGGCGCGCCGGCGCCGACCTCGCCACCGTGCTGGACGGCTGGAGCGCCATCGCGCCCGACCTCCCCGGCTTCGGCGCCACCCCGGCGCCGCCCGAGGCGTGGGGCGCCGCCGACTACGCCGCCCTCGTCACCCGCCTCATCGAGACCACCGACGAGGTCGAGGCCCCCCTCGTGGTGCTGGGGCACAGCTTCGGCGGGCGCGTCGCCGTGTGCCTCGCCGCCGAGCGGCCCGACCTGGTGCGGGCACTCGTGCTCACCGGCGCGCCGTTGCTGCGCCGCGCGAGCGCCGGGCGCTCCCCGTTGGGGTTCCGCCTCGTCAAGCGCCTCCACCGGCTGCACCTCGTCAGCGATGCTCGCATGGAGCGCGCCCGCCAGCAGTACGGGTCGGCCGACTACAACGCCGCCACCGGCGTCATGCGCGAGACGTTCGTGCGCGTCGTCAACGAGTCCTACGGCGACCAGCTCGACGCCGTGCGGTGCCCGGTGGCGTTGGTCTGGGGCGAGGGCGACACGGCGGCGCCGCTGTGGATCGCCCAGGAGGCCGACCGCCGTCTGTCTGACGCCACGCTCACCGTCGTGGCCGGCGGCACGCACGACTCGCCGCTGCGGGCGCCGGCCACCGAGCTGCGCGCCGCGTTGAGCGCCCTCGTCCCGCAGCAGACGCCGTGAACGACGTCACGCCGGTCGTCGCCGCCGGCGTCGCCGTCGCCCTCGTCGCCGCCACCGTCGTGAGCGCCCTGCGCTGGCTGCGGGTGTGCCAGCGCGAGCACTACCTGCCGGGCAGCACGTCGGTGTTCATGCGGCGCTGGCAATGGAGCAGCCCCGCCAACACCGCCGCCACCGCGGCGACGATCCTGCTCGTCCTCGGCGGCATGTACGTGCCGGCGCTGTGGGTCGGCGTCGCCGTCCTGGTGGCCGTGACGCCGATCGGTCTCCCGCTGCGCGGCCGCACCGGGTCCCTCGCCTGGACCGCACGTCTCAAGCGGCTCGCCGGCATCACCGCGGCCGTGGCGGTGGTCGTCTTCGGCGTGGCGGCGCTGATCGGGGCCCCGCTGATGGGCCTGGTGGTAGTGGCGCTGCTCGTGCCGGTGCTGGTCGACGCCGCGGCGGCCATCGCCAAGCCCATCGAGGCCCGGATGCTCGGCCGCTTCGTCGACGAGGCCACCGAGAAGCTGCGCCGCATCGACCCCACCGTCATCGCCATCACCGGCTCGTACGGCAAGACGTCGACCAAGGAGTACGTGCGAGCGCTGCTCGGCCGCAGCTTCGAGGTCTGCCCCAGCCCGGCCAGCTTCAACAATCGTGCCGGGCTGGCCCGGGCCGTCAACGAGTCGCTGCACCCCGGCGCCCAGTTCTTCATCGCCGAGATGGGCACGTACGGGCCGGGCGAGATCCGCGAGCTGTGCAGCTGGGTCCCGCCGACCGTGTCGGTCCTCACCGCCATCGGTCCGGTCCACCTCGAGCGCATGAAGACGCTCGACACCATCGTCACGGCCAAGCGGGAGATCTTCGAGCGCGCCGAGGTGGCGGTCCTCAACGTCGACGACCCCAAGCTGGCGCCCCTCGCCGACGAGCTCGCCGCCGGCGGTATGCGGGTCGTGCGCTGCGGATCGACGTCGCCGGACCTCGACGTGCGCGTCACCGAGCTCGGCCGCAACGACGACGCCACCACCGTGCGCATCGAGGTCGCCGGACACACGCTCGAGGCCGCCGCGCCCGAGGGCGGCCTGCAGCTCACGAACCTCGCGTGCGCCGTGGGCGCGGCCACCGCGGTCGGCCTCGACCCGTCGGTGATCGCCGCCGGCGTGGCCGACATCCACGCCCCCGCCCACCGCCAGGTCGTCGAACGCGGCCCGAGCGGCATCTGGGTCATCGACGACTCGTTCAACTCGAACCCGGCGGGAGCCCGCTCGGCGCTGGCGCGCCTGATGGCCATCGACACGGCCGGCCGGCGAGTGATCGTCACACCGGGCATGGTCGAGCTCGGCGCCACCCAGGCGGCCGAGAACGAGGCGTTCGCCCGCGAGGCCGCAGCGCAGGTCGACGACCTGGTCGTCGTCACCCGCACCAACCGCGCCGCCCTGCTTGCCGGCGCCGCCCGCGGGCGAGCGAAGGTGCACTGGTTCCCCCACCGCGACGCCGCCACCGAATGGGTCCGCGCCGAGCTGCGCGATGGCGACGCGGTGCTCTACGAGAACGACCTCCCCGACATCTTCCCGTAGTAGAAACGACGCCGACCGCCTGCGGACCACGTCCGCATCGTCCACCGTCGCAGGAACGCACCCATGACCCGAGTCGCCGTCGTCTTCGGCGGGCCCTCGCCCGAGCACGACATCTCCATCCTCACCGGCCTCCACGTCGTCCACACGCTCGCCGGCACCGGGATGGACGTCACCGCCCTGTACTGGACCACCGGCGGCGACTGGTACGAGGTGCCGGCTCGCCTCGAGGCGCAGGACTACGTCCAGGGGCCGCCGAAGGGGGCGACGCCCGTGCGACTCGTCGTGGGCACCGGTGGCGGCTGGGTGGAGGAACGGCGCAAGCCGCGACCGCTCGGCGTCGACGTGGCGCTGTTGTGCTGCCACGGCGGTCCCGGCGAGGACGGCACCCTTCAGGCGGCGCTCGATCTGGCCGGTATCCGCTACACGGGCCCGTCGTCGATCGGCGCCGCCCTGGCCATGGACAAGCTGGCCATGCACGCCATCGCCGCCTCGCTCGACATCCCCGTCGCCGAGCAGGCACCCCTCTCGGCGACCCCGCCGCCCTTCGCCGGTCCGTACATCGTCAAGCCGCGCTTCGGCGGATCATCGATCGGCGTGCAGGCCGTCGACGACCACGACACCGCCGTGGCGCTGCTGCGGACGTCGGTCCACCTGCGCGACGGCGCGGTCATCGAGCAGTACCTCGACGGCTGGGTCGACCTCAACGTCGCCGTCCGCAGCCACCCCGAGGTCCAGTGCTCCCCGATCGAGCGGCCGCTGCGACCCGAGGGCGAGCGCATCTACTCGTTCGCCGAGAAGTACCTCGGCGGCACCGGTGCGGGCATGGAGACGGCGCCGCGCGAGCTGCCGGCGCAGCTGCCCGACGGGGTGGCGGCAGCCATCGTCCAACACGCGACCCTCCTGGCCGAGCCGGCCCGCATCCGCGGGATCGCCCGCATCGACTTCCTGTGGGACGGCGCCGACCGCGTGGCGTTCAACGAGATCAACGCCATCCCCGGCGCGCTGTCGCTGTACCTGTGGCAGGCCGCCGGCCTCTCGGGCCCGCAGGCCGTCGGCGACCTCGTCGCCGAGGCGTTGGCGGCACCGGCGCGCACGTTCAGCTCCGCCGGCAACACCGGCGAGGCCCTGCGCTCCGCCAAGCGCAAGCTGGCGATCTGAGCGCGTCCGGCGACCGGTAGGCGTCAGCGCAGCGGGTCGGCTACGGCGCCAACGCCGGGTCGGACGTCGGCGCCCCCGCCGTGGTCGGCGTCACCGTGCCCGGCGCCAGCTCTTCGATCTGCACCGATGTCACGACCACCGTCGGGTCGGGCTGCCCGCCGAGGCTGCCGGACCCGGTGCTCGACGCCAGGATCGACTCGACGATGTCGAGGCCCTCGATGACGTTGCCGAACACGACGTAGGTGCCGGCCTCGTCCAGAGCCGACGCGTTCGGTCCGGCGGTGAAGAAGAACTGGGCGCTCGCCGAGTTCGGCGCCTGCGACCGTGCCATCACGAGCTGCCCGGGCACGTAGGTGAACCCCTCCCCCTCGTCGGGGATCGTGTAGCCGGGGCCCGGGTCGGTGGCGCTGTTGGTCGTCGGCGCGCCGCCCTGGATGATGTCGATCGACTGGTCGGCCCGGAAGATCTGCGAGTCGTCGTAGTAGCCGTAGCGGGACAAGGTCACGAAGTTGTTGGCCGTCCCCGGGGTCCGCTCGGTGTCGAGCAACACCTTGACGGTGCCCGCCGTGGTGGTGAACGTGGCGACGTACTGCATCTCGGGATCGATGCACTGCTGGGGGGCGTCGGTGAACGACCGCACGGGAGCCTCGACCCCGGCGTCGGGGGCGCACGGCCCGTTGCCGTAGATGAAGCTCACCGGCACCGTGTCGGTGGACCCGGGCGCGATCGTCGACGCCGTCGAGGTCGTCGATGCCACCGTGTCGTCCGTGGTGTCGCGCTGCGACACCACCAGGATCGCCACGACGACCACGACGACGAGGCCGAGGCCGGCACCGATCGACGTGGCCCGCCGGCGGCGCTCCGCCGAGGCCTCCTGCTGCCGTGCCGCATCGAGGCGAGCCTGCCGGCCAGCCTTTTGTCGCTCCCGCTTGTCGGTACCCATCCCGTTGTGCTCCTCGTGCTGTCGTCGTCGTGCTGTCGTGCTGTCGTCGTGTCGTCGTCTTGCGGTCGTGCCAGCCGTGCAGCGCCTCGTGGCCCCGAGTCAGGGGTTGGCGCCGCCGGGTGGCGTCTTGGCCTCGCCACCGGGCTCGATGGTCAAGCCCTCGATCGTGACCACCCGGGTCGGCTCGCCCGTCTTGGGCGTGCCCGCCTCACGGATGGCCTGCAAGGGCTCGAGCCCGTCGAGCAACAGCCCGATGATGGGCGAGTCCTCGGTCCACCCCACCGCGTCCTGGCCGAGCGCCACCTTGAAGCCCGCCGCCTCGCGGCCCGGGTCGTTCGTTCCGAGCAACGCCAGCGATCCGGGGTTCACGATGGTCACGGCGGCGTTCAGCGGCACGGGGTAGCCGGGGCTCGTCACCCCGGTCGGGTTCGTGAACTGCGGGTCGACCTGGAGGTCGACCAGCGGGTCGATCTTCGTGAGCGGTAGGCCGTCGTAGTAGTGGTAGGCGGCGAGGACGAGGAAGTTGTTGATCGCCGCCTCGCCCTGCTTGGGGTTGAGGAAGAACACCAGGTCGCCGACCGAGGTCCGCATCGTCAGGGTGTAGTTGCGATTCGGGTCGATGCACAGGGGCGGGGGCTCGGCGAAGCTCGTGACGCGCGGCGCCGACCCGTCGAAGGCGGGGCACGGCGTGGGTGCCGCCATCTGCTCGCCCGGCGCCACGGCGTCGACCTCGACCGGCGGGCCGGCGGCGGTGACCGGCGGTTGGTTCGGATCGACGACCGTGCTGGCGGTCGTCGACACCGGCGCCGTGCCCGTCGAGGCCGTGCCGTCACCGCCCTGCGCCCGGAAGGCCAGGACCATGCCGACCACGAACGCCACCAGGACAGCGACGGCGAGCACCAGTACGAGCCGTTGCGTGCGCTGCTGGCGGGCCAGCGCCTCGTCAGCCTCGGCACGGCGCGACGCGCTCGGCGCCATCGAGGTGCGCGGCGCGCCCCGACCGCTCGGGGAGTGGCGTGCGGGTTGCCTGGCCATCGGGCCGAGAACCTAGCGCCGGTGCCGGGGGCGCACGCGGGCGGCCTTCGTGACGGCGCGACCTCGGCGGTAGCCTGCGCTCCCTATGGCCTTGCTCGTGCAGAAGTTCGGCGGCACCTCGGTCGGCGACGCGGAGCGCATGCGCACCGTCGCCGACAACGTGGCGCGCACCGTGCGACGGGGCAACCAGGTCGTCGTGGTCATCAGCGCCATGGGCAAGGAGACCGACGACCTCCTGCGCATGGCCCGAGAGGTCTCGAGCACCCACCCCGGCCGCGAGATGGACATGCTCGTCACGGCCGGGGAGCGCAAAGCCATGGCGCTGCTGTGCATGGCCATCGCCGATCGCGGCGTCGAGGCCGAGTCGTTCACCGGCAGCCAGGCCGGCTTCATCACCGACACGGTGCACACCAACGCCAAGATCGTCGACGTTCGCCCCGACCGCATCCGAGCAGCGCTCGACGCCGGCAAGGTGGCGGTCGTCGGCGGCGCCCAAGGCGTCTCGACCGATCACAACGTGACCTTTCTCGGGCGCGGCGGCTCCGACACCACCGCCGTCGCCTTGGCCCACGCGCTCGGCGCCGACCTCTGCGAGCTCTACACCGACGTGTCCGGCGTGTTCACCAGCGACCCACGGCTGGTGGACGACGCCCGCAAGATCGACCGGATCAGCTTCGACGAGCTGCTGGAGATGACGGCGGCGGGCTGCCCAAAGCCGGCGATGCGCTCGGTGGAGTACGCCAGGACCCACGGGGTCGACCTGCACGTGCGGTCGGCGTTCACGTGGGAGCACGGGACGATGGTGTCCAAGGAGGCCGACGACATGGAACAGGCGATCATCTCTGCGGTCGTGCACGACACCGACGAGGCGAAGGTCACGATCACCGGCGTGGACGACCGGCCCGGCATCGCCGGCCAGCTGTTCCGGGCCCTCGCCGACGCCCTCGTCAACGTCGACATGATCGTGCAGAACACCTCAGCCGAGGGTCGCACCGACATCTCGTTCACGGTCCCCCACAGCGACGCCGCCACCGCACAGGCCACGTGCGAAGCCCTCCAGAGCACGCTCGGCGCCACCGGCGTCACCACCGACGCCGCCATCGGGCGGGTCTCGGTCGTCGGTGCGGGCATGAAGACCCATCCGGGCGTGGCCGCCACCGTGTTCGAGACGCTGGCAGCCAACGGCATCAACATCGAGATGATCTCCACGTCTGCCATCCGCATCTCGTGCGTCGTAGCCGAGGACGACCTCGAGCGAGCGGTGCAGCTGCTGCACACGGCGTTCGCGCTGCACGACGGGCCCGCCCTCGTCGACTGATCGACCCCGACGCAGCGCCACGCCGGCGCGCCGAGCCTGCAATTTCGATGGCGCCGGACCCCGAAGCGGGCACTAGCCTTGACGCCCTATGCGTGTCGGAGTAGTCGGAGCCACAGGTCAGGTCGGCGCAGTCATGCGCGCCATCCTGGCCGAGCGCCAGTTCCCCGTCGACGAGATGCGGTACTTCGCATCCAGCCGGTCCGCGGGCCGCAAGCTCCCGTGGGCAGGCGGTGACGTCACCGTCGAAGACGCCGACACCGCCTCGTACGCCGGCCTCGACGTCGTGCTGATGTCGGCCGGTGGTGCCACCAGCAAGCGGCTCGCCGAGGCGGTGGCGGCACAAGGCCCGACGGTCATCGACAACAGCTCCGCCTGGCGGATGGACCCGCAGGTGCCGCTGGTGGTGCCCGAGGTCAACGCCCATGCCCTGGCCTCCATCCCCAAGGGCATCGTGGCCAACCCCAACTGCACGACGATGGTCGCCATGCCGGTGCTCAAGCCGCTGCACGCCGCCGCCGGGCTCGAGGCGATAGTCGTGTCGTCCTACCAGGCCGTCTCGGGCGCCGGGTTGGCCGGCACCGCCGAGCTCGACGAGCAGATCCAGAAGGTCGGCGATGCCGCCCCGGCGCTCGCCATGAGCGGCATGGCGGTCGAGTTCCCCGAGCCGCAGAAGTTCCCCCGGCCCATCGCCTACAACGTGATCCCCTTTGCCGGCGGCCTCGTCGACGACGGCCTCGAGGAGACCGACGAGGAGCAGAAGCTCCGCAACGAGTCCCGCAAGATCCTCGAGGTGCCCGAGCTCGCCGTCAGCGCCACCTGCGTGCGGGTCCCCGTGTTCAGCGGCCACTCGCTGTCGATCAACGCCCGCTTCCGCGACGAGATCGATCCCGAGCGCGCCCGCAGCCTGCTCGTCAAGGCGCCCGGCGTCGAGCTGACCGACATCCCCACGCCGTTGCAGGTCACCGGCGGCGACACCACCCAGGTCGGTCGCATCCGCCGCGATCCCACCGTGGCCAACGGCCTGGCGCTGTTCCTGTCAGGCGACAACCTCCGCAAGGGCGCCGCCCTCAACGCCGTGCAGATCGCCGAAGCCCTGCTGGCCCAGGGCACGCGACGCTGATCCCCCGCGGTCGCGCGAGCGCGCCGGCCCGATCGGTGCTGCAATGGTGCTCGGTGCGGCGGCCAGACATCTGGGGGTGAGACGATGCAGGTACGAAGCATCCTCCACAACAAGGGCTCGCTGGTCGCAACCATCCGACCCGATGCCACCATCGAAGAGGCGGCGCAGGTGCTCGACCAGTTCGGGATCGGTGCCCTGGTGGTCTCCTCGGACACCGCCCGGATCGAGGGCGTGTTCTCCGAGCGGGACCTCACCCGCGCCGTGGCCGAGGCCGGCACGGCGGCGCTGCACCAGACGGTGACGTCGGCCATGACGCACGACGTCCTCACCTGTGGGCCCGACGACACCGCCGACGAGGTGATGGCCGTCATGACGCCCCGACGGATCCGCCACCTGCCGGTCGTCGACGGCGCCGAGATGATCGGCATCGTCAGCATCGGCGACGTGGTGAAGCGCCGCGTCGACGAGCTCGAGCGAGAGAACGGCGCGCTGACCGAGTACCTCTACTCCGGCCGGTGAGCAAGCTGCCACCGCCACCTCCTGCCCCTGGGGAGCTGGCGCCAACCAAAGCGAACGGGTGGGTTCGGGGCGCGCTCGCATTCGCCGTGCTCGTGGGCGCCGGCGTGATCCCGGCCGCCCTCGTCGTCGACACCGCCACATCGCACGACCCGACGGCGACCGGGGAGGCCTCCTCGACCGGGTGGTACGCCCTAGCCCTCCTGCTCGTGGCAGCGGCGCTGGCCACGCTGACCTGGGCCGCGTCCGGCTCCGCCACCCGGCCCCGCCGGATCATCACCGGCAGCCTCGTCGTGGCCGCCGTCGTCTGGGGTTTCGCCGCCGGCTTCTTCGGCGTCCTGCTTGTGACGTTCGAGCGCCACCCCACCTGGGACGACGCGTGACGACACCCGCCGGGCGTTGGCGCAAGCCCGCACTGCGTCGGCCGCCGCCCGGCATCGTGGCGCCAGCTACGCCGAGCTGTGTCGCCTCCAGATCAGCCGGGTCCCACTCGTTGCATTCCTCGCAGCCGCGCTGTCGGCCGGGCTGGACGCCGCCGGCGTGGTCGGTGGGATCGGGCTCATCCTGGCGAGCTGTGCGGCTGCGGCGGCCCTCAACGACCTCGCGGATGCCGAGAGCGACCGCATCAACGCCCGATCCGACCGCCCGCTGGCCACAGGTGCGCTCGGGCCGAGCGAGGTGCGACGGGTTGTCGTCGTGGCCGCCGGCCTCGTCGTCGCCATGCAGTACCTGCTGCCGCAGCCGGTGGGCCTGCTCGTGACGACCGCCGGTGCGTTCGTCGCCTGGGGGTATTCGAGCGAACCGTTTGCGCTGCAGCGTCGGGGGTGGCCCGGCCTGATCGCGCTCGGCATCGGCTACCTGTGGTTGCCGATGGCGCTGGGGAGCGACGGAACACCGGCGGGCGCAGCCGCCGGCATCGCCCTTGTGGGAGCCGCGGTCATCGCCCACAAGGACGTGCGCGACCTACGAGGCGATCGTGCCGCCGGCAAGCAGACCGTGGCCGTGCGTCGGGGCGTCACCGCGATGAGCCGCTCCTCAGCCGCGGTGGGGGGGCGCCGGCGCAGTGGCGCTCCTGGTAACACTCGGGCTCGGACCGTGGATCGTGCCGGCCGGAGCGACGGTCATGGCGTTGGTCATGATGGCGCGCGCCGGCCACAACGACCGCCGCTGGCTGTTCGCCCGCGTCGGGCTCGTGGTCACGACGGTGGTGGTGGCGATCACCGTGGGCATGGCACAGCCCTGGTCGGGCTGACGCCTCCCCTAGGCGGGCGGGTCGTCGACGTAGCGCTGCACGGCCTCGGTCAGGCTGAGGTCGAGCTGGTTCGCCAGCGAGGCGACCCAGGCCAGCACATCGCCGAGCTCGTGCAGCTGTTGGTCCCGCGTGCCCTTGCGTACGGCCTGGGCCAGCTCGCCGACCTCTTCGGCGATCCAGGCCACCGTCGACGGGATGCCCCGCTCGCGGTCAGCTTCGCCGTAGAGCCGCTCCATCAGGTCCTGGAACTCGTCGAGCTGCACGGCCGGGACCGTAGCGTGCCCCGGGACGTCGGCGGCCCCTCACACCCACTGGAAGGTCCACGCCTGCGTCGTGCCGTCGGCCAAGGGGAGGCGCACTGAGGTGCAGTTGCCCGCCACGCCGGGCGGCACCGTCAGCCACACGCCGCCGTCGCTCGCCGGCACCGGTCGCGTCACCCGCACCGAGGTCGTCGTGGCGAACGAGCAGGGACCGGTCAGGACCTCGGGTTGGAGCACCGCCGTCGACTGCAGCACCGGCGCGGCGTTGGCGTCCACGAGGCGGACGTGCACGACGGCAGACTGCCGCGACGAGACCGGCAGCGGCGCGGCACCGGTCTTCCACGCCGGGGACTTGTCGAGGACCACGTAGCGGACGTCGTAGCCGGCAGACGCCGTCGCCGTGTTGCCGGCCCAGTCGCGGGCCGTGGCGACGAAGGTGTTGCGGCCAGGGGTGGACGTCGAGAGCCGTCCCGACACGGCGTTGGAGGTGCAGGCGACCAGGAGTCGGTCGTCGCTGCACCCGACGGCGACCGCCGGCGTGACGGCGTTGAGCAAGTAGGTCGGCGTGCCCGACGGGCTGGTGATCTGGACCGTGGGCAGCACCTGGTCGCAGGGCGCCAATCCTGGGTTGAGCGGTCGCTCCACGAGCAGGTACGTCCAGGTGCCGTGCCGGCTCGACCCCTCCGCCTCCAGCTTGAACGTCGTGCCCGAGGTGGTGGCGGGAAGGACGAAGGTCGACTGCAGCGCACCCAGCGAGGTCGCCACAGCCTGCGGAGGCTTGAACCGGAAGCCGCTGTCGGTGCTCAGCGACAACGTGACCGGTGCGCCCGGAGCGAAGACGGGCGCCGACGTGACGCGCACGGCGTCAAGGGGCCGGAATGCGGTGCCCGTGCGACACGATTCGGCGGGAGCGAGACCAAGGGTGCCCACGATCGGTTCGGGAGCGGGGTTGAGCGGCAGGAGCGTGTCGGTCGTCCGGGGACCGGTCCACGACGCCAGATGGTCCGACACGAGCGCGGCGTAGGCCGCCTCGCCCGCAGGGTTCAGGTGATACGAGGCCTTGCTCACCGAGAAGAGGCTGGTGATCAGTCCGTTGACCCACGGATCGGTACAGGACGACCCTCCGCACGGCTCATGGCCTGCGAAGGCCGTCTCGGCATCGACGACGTGGACGCCGGCGCGACGGCCCGCCACCTGCAAGCTGGTGTTGAGCCGACGCATCAGGGACACGCCGGCGGCTCGCTCGCTGCTCGAGAACGACGTCAGCCGAGCGAAGAGGTTGGGATAGGTGGCGAGCACGACCGTCGCACCCGTCGCCCGCGCCTTGGCCAGGACCGACTCCACGCCGGGGAGGATGCTGTCCGTGTCCACGTCGTTCAGATCGGTGACGCAGTCGCCCACGTGGCACCCCGTGATCAGGTTGGCGAGCCCGATGTCATTCGCGCCGACCGTCACGGTGATCAGGTCCACCCCGGCGGGCGCCTGATCCAGCTGGCTCATCACACCGGCGCTCGTCGCACCGGAGCACGCCTGCTGTTTGAGGGAGCCCGTCACCCGGATCGGCGACGTCTGACCCGGCGCGATGACCGAGTACGGCCACGACCGCGAGTCGACGGTGCACCCCTGGAAGGTCGAGTAATAGCCCTGGCCCGACGAGTACGAGTCCCCGACCGCGAGGTAGGTCACCGGGGCGGGCGCGGCACCGGCAGGGCAGACCGTTGCCAGCGGAAGCACCGCCGCCACGACAAGGGCGAGGCCGAGCAGGACGCGCCGCCCTCGGTTGTCGGCCTGATGATGTCCCGAACCGTTCCGGAGTTGTGGTGCCATACCACGACGATGATCCGAGGCCACCCGTCCGTCATGGGTAGGACCTACTCACGAGCAGGGATTGAGCAGCGCCTGCGCGCTGCGTTCAGGCGAAGCCGACCTCGTCCCAGCGCGGGGCGGTCTCGGCCTGGATCGCACCGTCGTCCCAGGCGAGCACCACCACACCGTTGCCTCCCGTCGCAACGACGGAGACGGCGTCCTCGGACGTCGACGCCGTGATCAGATGCCGCCCGGCGCCGAGGTCGACGCAGAACATCACGAAGGTGTGCTGCGCCTCGACGACGAAGTCCCGATCCACCAGCACCTCGCCGTCGATCCGCACCTCGATGCGCTGCGTGGGGTCGGCGAAGCTCTGGTTCGACACCCACACCACGGCATCACCGGTGCTGCCGTCCGCACAGGTTGCGATCCCCAGCGGTCCCGGCGGCGGCGGCGTCGGGACCGGCACGGCGATCGGTTGCGTCGTCAGCGGCGTCTCACCAGGGGGCGCTGTCGGCGCCGGTGTGGACAGACCCGGGACCGTGGTGGTCTCCGAGGTCGAGGTGACCGCGGGCAAGGGCTGGGTCGTCGAAGTGCTGCATGCCGTGACAAACGGTTCAGCCGCGCATCCGACGGTCGGGTCCGGCGCCACCGTTGTGACCGCCGACGATTCTGGCGACGGCCCGGCCGCGTCGTCGACATCAACGCCGACATCGCCCGATGCCACGGAGCTCGACGCGCCCGCGTCGCCGCGACGGTTCGCCGCGATCGGGACCGCCACCAGCACTGCGCAGGCGACCGCCGCCGATCCCGCCAATATGTGGCGCCGACGCCGGAGCCGGTCGCCACGCCGATGGATCCGGTCGAGGAGGGCCGCGTGCTCGCCGCCGAGGACGTAGTCGTCACGCGGCGCCGCACCCTCGTCGTCGTGGTCGTTCATGTGAGGTCTCCTTCGATGGGCGTCGCGAGCTGGACCCGCAGTTGGGCCAAACCGCGCGACAGGTGGGTCTTCACCGAGCCGGTGGAGATCGCCAAGGCCTCGGCGACCTCGCGTTCCGGCAGGTCGGCGAGGTAGCGAAGCGCCACGACCGATCGTTGCCGTCGAGGCAACCGAGCGAGCGCTTCGACGAGCGTCGTGTGGAGCACCACGGCGTCATCCGGGCTCTGTGCCACCTCCGGTCGGAGTACGACCTGGCGCTTTCGGCTGCGATCGACCGCGAGGTTGGCCATCGTGCGCAGCACCCACGCCTCGGGGTTCGGGTGCGTCCGGACCGATCCCCATCGCACGTACGCCCGGACGAACGCTTCTGCGGCCAGGTCCTCGGCGACCGCATCGTCGCCGGCGAGACGACGACCGACGGCCAGCACCTTGCCCACCGAAGCGGCGAAGAACGCATCGAACCCCTCGACCGAGCGCTTGCGCATCCGACTCATGCTTGTGAAACGAACGGCGGGGCGTTCCGGTTGACACGAACCCAGAACATCGTGCGCGACGGTCGATGCCGCACAAGCCACAACCGAAATTGGGCTGAGCGGTTCGGCATACCGAACTGCTCAGCCCAATCTCCGGTGGTCGGGGTGGCGGGATTTGAACCCACGGCCTCTTCGTCCCGAACGAAGCGCGC
>CAZYKR010000029.1:0-23621 GCA_964648005.1 uncultured Iamiaceae bacterium | reverse complement strand
CCGAGCAGATGGTCGTTGTAGAGGTCGGGGTCGCGCCGGGCGCGGAAGCGCAACGACAAGAAGAAGTCCTCCCACGGCACCTCGCCCGTCAGGATCGGTGGCAGCCAACGCGACGCGAAGGTGTACACGTAGCCGCAGTCGTCCAACCCCCGCCCGACGCCCTCGTGCCCCGGGCGGAAGTCGATGTGCCACGCCCCACCGCCGGGACCGGTCACGTCGAACCCCACGCGCATGTCGATGCGCTCGTTGCAGTAGGCGTTGCAGCCCACGAGCTGCGTGCCGTGCTCGACGAAGGCGTCGAAGAGGTCGGCGTCGGGATCGGGATGGGCGTCGAGCACGGCCGCGACCTCGCTGCGCCGCCGTTCGGCGTAGTCGGCCAGGTAGGCCGACCGGTCACCTTCCCAGAAGCCCTGCCAGCGCTCGAGTCGGGTCAGCGCACCGTCCGGCACACCCAGCGACTCACCCGGCAGCAGCACGACGGCCTGGTCGTGCCCCGACGCGGCGAGGTGGTCGGCGACCTGGCGCTGGTCGGGGAAGATGCCGGCCTCCATCTGCTCGTTGACCCAGGCCAGGTCCGGGTCCAGGAAGCACGGGGGACCGGCGAACGGCACGACGAAGCGCGGTTCGGCCACCTCGACGGCCCGCACGACGTAGGAGAACTTCGTGGCGCGCTTCTCGCGACACAAGGCGTCGACCCGTTCAGGCGGGTAGTCGTACACCAGCGGGTACCAGGACGCGCCCGATCCCTGCAGGGCCAGCACGTCGATGGTGCCGCCGAGCTCGGCGCGGATCTCGCGGAGCTGCACGGGGAAGATCCTGGCGTCGTTGAGGTCGACCACGTTGCCGTCGGGCGTGTCGAGCACGACGGCGGCGTCGTGGTTCATCGGCGACTCCTCCCGCACGAACCGCACGCCGATGCCCGGAGCCACCTCACGTCGCTCGCGGTCCGCGAGCTCGGCGATGATCGTGCGTCCCGCCGCCGCGACCTTCCGACGCAGGATCGGCGACGGGTAGCTCGGGATGATCACCGGCACCTCGGCCGGCAGTTGCGCCAGGTACCAGGCATCGAGGTGGTCGAGGTGCTCGTGGGTGATCACCACGGCGTCGGGCACGTCCAGTTCGTCGAGCACGGCCAGGTTGTCCGGGAACACGAACCAGCTGGCATCGAAGGCGCCGAAGGGCGAGAACCACGGATCGACGAGCACCATGGCGTCACCCGAGCGGACCGCCAACCCCGCGTGGCCCGTGGCCGTCACCTGCACGGGCCGGAGTGTAGACGCACCGCGCGCGGGCTCCGGCGGTCCATGATGTGGCCTGCCGCTGCCGACCGCACCGCTCGATGCCCACACCCGAACCGCCCGTCCCCGACCGATCCTTCCCTGCCGGCGGCACCGCCGACACCGCCGCCGACGGCGCACCACTGACGGTCGTGTTCCTCATCGAGGGGCTGGGGACGGGTGGAGCCGAGCGATCGCTGGCCGAGCTGCTGCCCGAGTACCGCCGCCACGGGATCCGCAGTGTGGTCGCCCGCTTCCACGACCGTCCCGAGGGTGTCGAAGCGGCGTTGCGGGCTGCCGGCGAGGACATCCGGCCCGTCCCGGGACGTGGGCGCGCCGCGCGCCTGCGGAGCATGCGCCGACTCCTGCACGCCGAGCATCCAGCGCTGCTGCACACCACCCACTTCGAGGCCGACGTCGTCGGTCGTCTCGCCGCCGCGGGCACCGACATCCCGGTGCTCACCACGCTGGCGTCGCCGCCCTACCTCCCGGTTCGCCTCCAGGACCGCCGGGTGCACCCGGCGAAGCTGCGCGCCGTGCAGGCCATCGACGGCTACACCGCACGGCACCTCACCGCCCACATCCACGCCGTCAGCGAGGCCGTGGCGACCCAGGCCGTGGCGGCACTCGGCGTACCACGCCAACGCATCACCGTCGTCCACCGGGGCCGCGACCGCGGCCGCCTCGGTGAGCCGACCCCCGCTCGGCGGGCCGCAGCGCGCGCCGCGCTCGGTTGCACGGCGACCCAGCCGGTCCTGCTCGCCGTCGGCCGCCACGAGTACGCCAAGGGCCACCTCGACGCCGTGCGGGCGCTCCCGATCGTGCGAGCCCGCCATCCCGATGCGGCGCTGCTGATCGCCGGCCGGGACGGTGCCACCTCCGGCGAGCTGCGGCAGGCCATCGCCGACCTCGACCTGCTCGACCACGCCCGGCTGCTGGGCCACCGCGACGACATCGGCGACCTGCTGTGCGCGGCCGACGTGCTCGTGGCGCCGTCGCTGTACGAGGGCAGCCCCGGCGCGGTGCTCGAGGCGATGGCGATGGCCGTCCCGGTGGTGGCGTCGGACTTCGCCGGTGTCCGTGAGGTCGTCCGCCCGGACGAGACCGGGATCGTGGTGCCGATGCACAGCCCCGAGGCCCTGGGCGCCGCCGTCGCCGACCTGCTCGACGACGACGCCCGGCGCCGGACGCTGGGCGATGCCGCCCGCACCGCCTTCGAGGCCCACCACTCGATGGCGGCCTCGGGTGCCGCCATGGCATCGCTGCTGCGGCGCGTGGCCGCCGCCGGACGGCACCCCCGCTGATCAGCGCACGTCTGGCGGCTGCTCGGCCCGCCACAGCAGCCACGACGCCCAGGCCGACAGCACCGTCGTCGGCACCATCACGGCGAGCGCCGGTGAGGCCGTGCCGTCGAGGGCCACCCATGCCACCAGGTACACGGTCGGGTACACGACCGTGCCCACCGTGATGCCGGCAGCCACGACGGCCCAGCGGCGATCTCGCCACGCGCCCCACGCCGTGACGGCAGACGCCGCCACCGCCACGAGGTCGGCGAAGAAGTAGGCATCGGTCACGGCGGGGCGCCCTTCGACCAGGTCGAAGCCGCTGCGCACCGTCGACGACAGCGCGATGGCGCTCCACAGCACCAGGCCGCACACCGCCTGCAGCGCGAAGTACCCGGCGGCGACGCGCCGGCCGCCGCTCACGCCCGCAGCACCAGCCCGAGCACCACCGCTCCCACGAGGATCACCAGCATGACCACGAACACCAGCACCTGGCCGCGCACGCCGTCAGCCACGTTGTCGTCGAGCACCGCATGGCACGACGGGCACGATCGGGCGTCCTCGTCGACATGGGCGCCACAGTTGGAGCAGTGAGCCATGGGCCGGAGGCTACCGTCAGGGCCGCCTCTGGCTGAGACCCCCCATGCGCATCCTCTACGTCTGCATCGCGCTCGATGAGCTGTCGCCCTCGTTGGCGAACCAGGTCAACTGGGTGCGCGCCCTGGCGGCGACGCCGGGCATCGACCACGTGACCGTGCTCGCAGCGCGCGTGGGCCAGGCCGACCTGCCCGCCGGCGTGGACGTGATCGAGTCGCGCGCCGGGCGATGGTCGTCGCGCCGCCTCCGCAAGGTGGTGCGCTTCGAGCGGGCGTTGCGGTCGATCGATTTCGCTGCCATCGACCTTGTGTGGATCGCCATGGGAGGAGGCCCGTATCCCCCGTTGCTGCTACCGGCGAAGCTGCGGCATCGCCTGCCGATGGTGCAATGGAAGGCCGACAGCGTGGTCACCGCCCGCACGCGGCTCTACGCCCGCTGGTGCACCGACCTGCTGCTCACCGCCACGCCCGGGTCTCTGCCCCTCGACGTGGGCACGGTGCGCGCCATCGGGCACGGCGTCGACACCGCGCGCTTCGCCCCACCCGAGCTGCCACCGCCCCGCCAGCGCGACCTGGTGGTCGTCGGCCGCATCGCGCCGGTGAAGCGGATCGATGCCGTGCTGCGCGCCATCGCTGCCGTGCGCGACCGCACGGGCACGGCGCCGACCCTCGACATCGTGGGCAACGCCGACAGCGCCCAACACGACCTGCGACGATCGCTCGACGCGCAGGTGCGCGACCTCGACCTGACCGACGCGGTGACGTTCGTGGGACCGGTCCCCTACGCCGAGCTCCCCGCTCGGTTGGCGACCTACGGTGCCATGGTGCAACTCGGCGAAGGCGCCCTCGACAAGGCGGTGCTCGAGGCGATGTCGGTCGGGCTGCCGATCATCACCAGCAACGGCCGCACCATCGAGGCGCTCCCGGACGACCTGGCGGCCCAGGTCGCCGTCCCGGTCGACGACACCGCCGCCCACGCGGCGCGCATCGGGGCGACCTTGGCGCTCGACGTTGCTGATCGAGCCGCGCTCGGGCAGCGCCTCCGCCAGGTCGTCGTCGACGGTCACGCCTTGGACACGTTCTTCACGCGGGCGCTGACGGCCTGCGCCGACGAGGGGCTGCTGCGCTGGCCGCCCGCCGACGTGGCCTCCACCTCCGGCGGTGCGGCATGAGCGCTGCGGCTGCGCTGCGCGCCCGGCTGGCCGTCCACTCGCCGGCGCGCGCCCGATGGGAGCGGTTCCTCGACGGCCTGCCCCTCGATCCGGACGCCCTCGACGAGGTCCGCCCGACCGGGCCGCACGACGTCATCGTGTGCGGCAGCTCCCGCTCGGGCACGACGCTGGCGACGGCGGCACTGTTCCAACCACCCCGCGTCGTCACGGTCATGGAGCCATGGGACGGGATGCGGTTGCCGCCCGCCGCGCTGTTCGCCTCGCTTCGGCGTGAGCTGGCCACCGGCGTGCTGCAGCGCGGCCGTCTCGACATCGTGGCGCTGCACTCCGAGCACGTCACGCGCTGGTGCCGCGACGGCGAGCGACCGGTCCGGGTCGAGGCCGACGCCGACACCGTCGTGGCGGTGAAGTGGCCGGTCTGGTGGCGCTGGCTCGACCGCCTGCCCGACACGCGCTTCGTCGTGTGCGTGCGCGACCCGGTCGAGACGATCCGCTCCTACGCCGGCACGGGCGGGCGCCTCGCCGAGGGCCGCGACTACCCGACGGCGTTCAACGCCGCCATGCTGCGGGCACTCGACGCCACGGCCCGGCACCGCCAACCCGAGCCGCCGGGCAGCCCGCTCGACGAGGCGTGGCTGCGGCGCATCGACCTGTTCGACTACGTCCACGAGCACCTGCTCCCGCACCTCGGGCGGGCGAACGTCTACACGCTGCGCTACGAGCGCTGGTTCGTGGAGCCCGACGCCGTGCTCGACGAGCTCGGTGCGTTCTTGGGCGTGTCGTTGGCGGCGCCGTCGGTCACGATCACCGCACCGCGGTCGCGCCCGCCGGCGACCGATCCGCTCGGCGACGCCATCCGGGTCCGCTGCCGCACGGCGGCCGCGCTCGGCTACGCCTGACCGTCAGCGCTTGCGGGTCCGCCGGCGTTCGGCCTCGGTGAGGAGCCGCTTGCGGATGCGGATGGCGGCCGGGGTCACCTCGACGAGCTCGTCGGCGGCGATGAACTCGATGGCGCTCTCCAAGGTGACCTCGCGCGGCGGCGCCAGCTTCACCGCCTCGTCATGGCTGTGCGTGCGGATGTTGGTCTTCTCCTTCGCCTTGCAGATGTTGACCACCATCTCCTCGCCGCGCGCCGACTCACCCACCACCATGCCCTCGTAGACCTGCTCGCCCGGGTGGACGAACAGCTCGCCACGCTGCTGGAGGTTGTCCATGGCGAACGGCGTGGCCACGCCGAGGCGGTCGGCGATCATGGCGCCCCCCTGGCGGTGCGGGAGCTCGCCCGCCCACGGCGTCCACCCGGCGTGGTGGGTGTGCAGCAGCGCCGTGCCGCGCGTCTCGGTCAGCAGCAGCGACCGGAAGCCGAGCAGGCCGCGCGCCGGCGCCTCCCAGGTGATCACCGTGCGGCCCGGGTCGCCGGGGCGCATGTCCTGGACCCGACCCTTGCGGGGGGCGAGCGCCTGGGTGACGGCGCCGACGTACTCGTCGGGCACGTCGGTCACGCCGCGCTCGAGCGGTTCGTGCCGGGCGCCGTCGACCTCGCGCACCACGACCTCGGGCCGCGACACCTGCAGCTCGTAGCCTTCCCGGCGCATCGACTCGATCAGCACGGCCAGCTGGAGCTCACCACGCCCGGCCACCTCGATGACGTCCGGAGAGTCGGTGTCGGCGATGCGGATCGACACGTTGCCGAGCACCTCGCGCGCCAGACGCTCGCGCAGGTGGCGCGACGTCAGGAACTTGCCGTCGTTGCCCGACAGCGGGGAGGTGTTCACCCCGAAGGTCATGCGCAGGACCGGCTCGTCCACGGACAGCCGCGGCAGCGGCTCCGGGTGCTCGGGGTCGGCGAAGGTGTCGCCGATCTCGACCTCGGGGAACCCGGCCACGACGAACAGGTCGCCGGCCGTTCGCTCGTCGACCTCGACCTGCTCCAGACCTTCGAACCCGTACAACGAGTTCAGCTTCCGCTTGAGCGGGGCCTGCCCCTCTGCCGTCTCCTCGTCGAGCAGCGCCACCGGCGTGCCGCGCCGCAGCACGCCGTGCACGACCCGGCCGATGGCCAGCCGCCCGAGGTAGTCGCTGGCGTCGAGGTTCGTGACGATGGCCTGGACCGGAGCGTCGGACGACCCCGCGGGCGCCGGCAGGTGCTCGACGATGGCGTCGAGCAGCGGCGTCAGGTCGTCGTCCGGTCCCGGCTCGCCCACGCCTGTGACGACCCGACCGTCGCGGGCGATGGCGGACAGCACCGGGAAGTCGAGCAGCTCGAGCGGGGCGTCCAGATCCAGGTAGAGCTGCTCGATCTCGTCGAGGACCTCGACGGCGCGGGCGTCGGCCCGGTCGACCTTGTTGAGCAACACGATCGACGGCAGTCCCGCTTCGAGCGCCTTGGACAGCACGTAGCGGGTCTGCGGCAGCGGCCCCTCTGCGGCGTCGACGAGGAGCAGCACGCCGTCGACGAGGGCGAGGGCGCGCTCGACCTCACCGCCGAAGTCGGCGTGCCCGGGGGTGTCGACCAGGTTGATGCGGGTGTCGCCCCAACGGATCGATGCCGCCTTGGCCAGGATGGTGATGCCGCGCTCCCGCTCCTGGTCGACGTTGTCCATGACGCGATCGGCCACCTGCTGGTGGTCGGCGAACACGCCGGTGGCGCGCAGGAGCGCGTCGACGAGGGTCGTCTTGCCATGGTCGACGTGAGCGACGATGGCGACGTTGCGGATGGCATCGGGAGCAGACACAGGGTCGGGAACCCTAGGCGTCGGACCCCGTCGGCGTCACCCTGAGAAGACCGACGCCAGCTGCATCATCTCGTCGGTCGCCTGCCCGGGGACGATGAAGCCGTCCGTCGCACGGATGGCGTCGAGGTGCTCGGCGACGTCTTCGGGGGTCGGCACGTAGCCCTTGCCGCCCAGCCACCCCGGGCCGAGCCCCACGAAGGCGCGCGCGATGCGGCCGCCGCCCACGCTGAACACCTCATGGGTCAGCTCGCACTGCGCCGACGCCAGGAAGGCCACGAGGCCCGACACCTGTTCGGGCAACACGGCGTCGGCCATCGGCCCCATCAGCTCCTCGGTCAGGCGCGTCTTGGCGAGCGGTGCGATGACGTTCGACGTGATGCCGGCCTTGGCGCCCTCGATGGCGATCACGCTCGACAGCCCGACGAGGCCCATCTTGGCGGCGGCGTAGTTGGCCTGGCCGAAGTTGCCGAACAGCCCGGCGGCCGAGGTGGTGTGGACGAACCGGCCGTAGCCGCGCTCCTTCATGACCACGAAGGCCGGCTGGCTGACGAAGAACGCTCCCTTGAGGTGCACGTCGATGATCGACCCGATGTCGTCGGCGGTCATCTTGGCGAACGACCGGTCGCGCAGGAATCCGGCGTTGTTCACGACGATGTCAACGGTGTCGTAGGCGTCGAGTGCCGTCTGGATGATGGCGGCGCCACCCTCGGGGGTGGCCACCGAATCGAAGTTGGCCACCGCCTCGCCGCCGGCGGCGCGGATCTCGGCCACGACACGGTCGGCCGGTGCGTCGCTGGCGCCGGCGCCGTCGGAGCTGCCGCCGAGGTCGTTCACGACCACCTTGGCGCCACGCTCGGCCAGCAGCAGGGCGTGGCATCGGCCGAGACCGCCACCGGCACCGGTCACCACCGCCACCTTGCCGTCGAGTCGGATCGCTCCCATGGTGTCCCCCTGTCGCCTGGGCCGGCGGTCCCGGCCGGCCCGGTCGTCGCCGTCGTGTGCCGCGTCTCCTACCTGACGCAGACGTCAGTATCGCCCGGGTCCACCGCCGCCTGCCACCGCAGCGCCGTCAGCGGTACCCCGGCAGGAACGCCGCCTCGGCGGCGAAGAGCTCCTCGGTCATCGCCGCGATCGCCGCCGGCGTGGCACACGCCGCCGCGAGCGGGTCGACCGTCAGCGCCAGGCGCGCCAGCTCCTTGGACCGCTCGATCGCCGCCTGGGCGCCGAGCCCGAACATCGCCATCTCCGCCGCGCACAACGCCGCCATCTGTGGCGGCAGGGAGCCGTGCACCTGCGGGTGCAGGCCGGTGCCGTCGACGTCGCAGGCCACCTCGACGATGCCGTCGCCGGGCAGGTTGTCGATGAGCAGCCCGTCGTCTCGGGCGTTGGGGACGTTGCCGTAGATGCGATACGGCGTGTCCTTCTCGCGCGCCTCGATGATCCACGAGGCGTACTCCCAGGAGCGCGGCCAGTCGAGGCTGCGCTCCCCCGCCAGCATGGCGGCACGGGCCGCATCCGACTCCAGGCGCCACCCCGGCCACTCGCGGGCATAGAAGCCCGACTCGCCGTCGTAGCCCGGTCCGCAGTAGCGGGCCTGATCGTCGTCGCGCACCCGGTAGTACGGCAGGTACTCGGACAGGTGCCCGCTCGACTCGGTGATGAACGCGCCGAAGTGCACCATCATGTCCTTGCGCACCAGATCGCCGGCGTCGTCCGGGTCAGCCGGAGTCCCCGCCAGGTCGGCGCGCGCCTTGGCCATCAGCTCGGGGTAGAGGTCGCGCCCCGCCGATCGCAACGAGGTGAACCACGCCAGGTGGTTGATCCCGGCGCAGGTGAACTCCAGGTCGCGCCAGCGCACCCCGGCACGGCGCGCCAGCAGCCGGCTCGTCGCCTGGACCGAGTGACAGAGGCCGACGACCGTCATCGACGACGCCCGGGCCGCCGCCAGGCACAGCATGTTCATCGGGTTGGTGTAGTTGAGGACCCAGGCGTCCGGGCAGAGGCGCTCGGCGTCGGCGAGCACCTCGAGCCAGACCGGGATCGTGCGCAACGCCTTGAACAGCCCGCCGGGGCCGGTCGTGTCGCCGATGCACTGGTCGATGCCGTAGCGCGCCGGGATGTCGTTGTCGTGGCGCACACAGTCGACCCCGCTCACCTCGATGCAGTTGACCAGGTAGTCGCTACCGGCGAGCACGTCGGTGCGATCGGTCGACGACGTCACCGTCCACCCGGTCGCGCCGACGGCGTCGATGAGCCGTTCGAGCACGGCGTGCATCGGCGCCAACCGGTCCTCGTCGATGTCGACGAGGGCGATGGTGCCCCCCGCACCTCCCGGGATGCGCAGCAGGTCGTTGGTGAGCGCCGGGGTGAACATCGAGCCGGCGCCGAGCATCGTGACGTTGATCGGCCGGGGCATGTGGCCCGGCAGGCCGCGCTCGTCGGCGTCGCGCACGTGGGCGGCGTGCCCCGACACGGACGCCGCTGCGGCGCCTCCTGTTGCGTCGGCCTGGTCGTCGCCCACGGTTCCCCCTCGCGCTCGGCTGCGACGTGCGAGCCTAGGGGGCATGGCGGAACTGCGCGATGGATCACCTCACCCGTGGAACGACGGCTTCACCTGGCGAGATCACGACGGCCCGGGCAGCACGCTCAGCGCCGAGCAACGGGCGGCGTTCGACGCCGACGGCTTCATCGTCGTGCACGACGTCTTCGACACCGACACCCTGGCCGCGGTCGACGCCGAGCTGGCGCCGATGGTCGAGCGCGTGAACGAGCTGCTGCGTGGCGTCGACGGTGGTCGCATCTCCGTGGCGGCCGCCGACCGCCTCGGCGTGTGCCCGCACGCGGTGGTGCTCTCCGACGTGCTGCGTCGCTTCGTCTCCAGCAGCCCGTTCACCGAGGTCTGCGCCGACCTCGTGGGCGACGACGTGCGCCTCTACTGGGACCAGGCCGTCTACAAGTACCCCGCCAACGACGAGCCGGTCCTGTGGCACCAGGACAACGGCTACACCTACGTCGAGCCCCAGGACTACCTGACGTGCTGGGTGCCGCTCGTCGACGCCACCCTCGACAACGGGTGCGTGTGGGTCCTGCCGGGCGTGCACCGACTCGGCACGCTGACCCACCTGGAGGACCGGCTGGGGTTCACCTGCCTGCCCGAGGGCACGGACGGCGCCGTACCGGTGCCCTGCCCGGCAGGCAGCATGGTCGTGTTCTCGAGCCTGACCCCGCACCGCACGGGCCCGAACCACACCGACGCCATGCGCCCCGCCTACATCGTCCAGTACCTCGCCGACGGTGCCGAGGCGCTCGGTGGCGACCCGGCGACCACGGCGGCCGCTGACGCCGTCCGGACGCCGCTCGACGACCCGACGCGCCAGTTCCCGATCCTCGTCGGTGGCGCAGCACCGCACGCATGAGCCTCAGCTGATCGGCACCGGCCACAACGCCCGTGCGCCCACGGGCCCGTCCACCACGTACACCCCGACGTCGTGCTCGCCCGGCTGCACCAGCTCCGGCGGAAGCATCACGTCGATGACGTGGTCGGCGAAGGCGCCGCGGTAGGTGGGTGCGACACCGGCCACCACACCGTCGACCACGACCGCCAGCAGCACCGAGTCGGCGGAGGGCGCGCCGACGAGCTCACCCGTGACGCGCACGGGCACGTAGGGGGCGTCGGCCCGGTAGTCCCGCAGCGCCGCCACCTCGGGCAGGTGGGCGTCGAGGCCGGTCGTGGCGTCGACGAGCATCGGCCCGGCCGGTTCACCGATCAGTTCGCCGCCGTCGGTGATGTCGTAGAGCGGGTACCGCTCGTTGCCGCGCCGGACCGTCGCGTCGAGGTTGCGGGCCAGCATGCGGGCGAAGTGCTCGTCGCCGTCGATGACGCGCGCCTTGTGGATCGCCACGTCGAAGGACCCCACGTCGGCGTTCGTCGCCGTGCGGTTGAAGACCTTGATGTTGTTGGCGCGCACGGCGTTGCGTTGCGCCAGCGACAACCCGTCGACCTCCCACGGGATCTCAACACCCAGCACGTCGGCGATCGTGGGCATGATGTCGATGATCATGGCGTTGCGGTCGTCGACCCGACCGGCGGCGACGCCCGGTGCCTTCACGAGGAGCGGCACCCACAACAGGTCGGCGTACACCGAGGGATCGACCGGTTCGTCGAAGAGCGGACGCTTGCCCTGCCCCGGTTCGAGGCCGACGCCGTGGTCCGAGGTGACGACCAACGCCGTGTCCTCGTAGAGCCCCGTGTCTCGCAGACGCTGCACGAGGTCGCCGACCAGCCGGTCCACGTAGCCGGCCTGGAGTGCGAGGCGTTGGCGGGCCGACGTCGTCTCGTAGGCGTCCGGACCGCGGGTGCCGACGTTGGCGAGCAGGCCGCCGTCGGCGTCGATCGACTGGTACGCCTGGCCGGTCGGCAGGAACCGGTACGGCGCGTGGGGCAGCTGCAGGTGCAAGAAGTGCAGCGTCGGCTCTTCGTCCGCCTCGATCGACGCCAGGAGGTCGTCAAAGGCGTCGACCCGGTACCTCGGTGCGCCGCCGAGCTCGACGGCGTCGGCGCGTGCCGCGTCCACGGCCGTCGCCGGTGCCGCCGTCACCTCCTCGGCGATCACGACCGGCCCGGTGGCGTCGGGGTCGACCACCAGGGTGCGCCAGGCGCCGGCGGCCTCGACCAGCAGGTCCACCCACGGCGCGCCGCCGGCGCCGCCGCCGTCGGCAGACTCGGCTGGCGGGATGGGCGCGCAGATGGCGATGGGGCACAGGGAGGTGACCTGCTCCTCCACCTCGAGTCGATAGGAGTCGCCGAGCAGGGTGAACAGGTTCTCGGGGTAGTCGGTGGCCACCGGTGTGCGCGGGTCGTCGGGTGGATAGCGACCGGTCAACATGGCGGGTACGGCCACCGAAGTCACGGTGGCCACGGTCGTGGCGTTGCGGAACCACGTGCCGTCGGCGGCGAGCGCGGCCAGATGCGGATACACGTCGGCGTCGATGGCGCCCGACGCGTCGAGCAGCACCTCGAGCGGGAACTCGTCGAAGACCACCAGCACGGCCGAACGCTCGGCACCGGCCGGCGGCGGTGTCACCGCCGACACCGGTTCGACCGACGCCATCAGGTCGGCGGCCGGCGAGGCCGTGAGGAACACGGCGACGAACAGCACCGGCGTCACCGCCAGCACCGCCAGCCACTGACGCACCGCGCGGTACCGGTAGATCCAGGCCAGGCCGACGCCGGCGGCGACGCCGAGGGCGAGACCGACGGCCGGGGCCAGGGCGTCGGACCGGTGCAGGGCGATGGCGACGGTCGCCGCCAGCAGCGCACCGAGCAGCCCCCGGTGCAGCCAACGGGCCGCCGGCGAGCTGATCAGCCCGACCAGCAGCTCGAGCACCCACAGAGCCAGCGCCGGACCCAGGGCGAGCACCAGCGCGAACACGACGATGTCCGTCGCCGAGGCGTCGGCAGCGGTGAACGTCTCCGGTGCGGCCCCGAAGGCGTCGAGCATCGGTTGGGTGACAGCCAGGCCGCACAGTGCCAGCAGCTCCAACGGTTGACGCAGCACGCGCCACACCCGCTGGCGACGGTTCGTTCCGCCGGATCGCCTGTCCTCGTCGGGTTCGGTGGCCACGGTCCCCCTGGGTCGAAGCCGACCATTGTCGCACCGGGGGCCGAACCGGCATGCGCGCCCGGGCGGCGCACCGGGGGGTCAGTCTGCGACAGACGCGGCCTCGGCGGCGGCCGCCAGGCGTTCGAGAGTCGTCTCCATCGACGTGCGGTTGTGGGCGAGGCGGTCCGACACCCCCGACGCCGGTCCACCCAGCGCCTTGGCCAGCCCACCACGCTGGTCGTGCCAGGTCTCGGTGACCGTGCAGCCGGTCTCCGTGGGCTCGAGGGTGTAGCCCCAGCGCGCCACCTTCACCGGGCCGACGACGGTCTCGAAGGCGAAGCTGCGGCCCGGCTCGCAGGCGACGACGGTGTTGGTCGTCGACCAGCGGTGCCAGCCGTTGCGGTTGGCACCCCGGAACTTGGCGCCGATGGCGGGGCCGTTCGCACCGCCGACCCACCGGCACCCGGTGGTCTCGGGCGACCACTCCCCCATCCGGGTGACGTCGCTGATGCACGCCCACACGAGCTCAGGTTCGGCACGGACCTCTCGGGACACGCTGATGTCGGCCATCGCCCGACCGTAGCGGCTGGTCCGGCGGCCTCGCCGATCCGGAACGGTCCGGCACGGCGACCTACGCTCTCGCCCGTGAGCTCGACCACGGCCCCGGCGGCGCCCCAGCTCGATGATCGGCGGGAGGCCCTGCTCGCCGTCGCCTTGGAGCAGATCCGTGCCGTCGGGCCCGGAGCCTCCATGGAGCAGATCGCGGTAGCCGCCGGCGTCACCAAGCCCACGCTGTATCGCACCTTCGGGTCCAAGAACGGGCTCTACGCCGCCGTCGTCGACCACTTCGTCGCCCAACTGCAGGCCGACATCGTCCGGCGCTTCGATGCCGAGCTCGGCGTGCGCGACGTGCTGCGCGCCGTCATCGAGGTCGTGCTGGTGCGCATCCGGGCCAACGAGCCCGTCTACCACTTCATGATGCGCCGGGCCCGCATGGCGCTGTCGACCACCGACGACGACCAGCCCGACTTCCTGGTCCGCCTGGGCGAGACCGCCACCCGCCTCATCGCGCAGCGGTTCGAGCTGTCGGGCCTGCCCACCCGTCCCGCCCCGCTGTACGGCCAGGCCGTCGTCGGGTTCGTGAGCGCTGCCGCCGACTGGTGGCTCGCCCACCCGGACGTGCCGATGGCCGTCGTGGTGGAGGACCTGGTCGATCTGCTCTACGTCGGGTTCCAGATGATCGACCCCGAGGCGCCGCCACCGGTGACCCGCGCCGGGGCCTGACGCGGTGGCAGCCCGCCGCGCCCGACGAACGTTGCACCCGCTCAGCCGCGCCGGCGACCGCGCCACCGTTGGACCCGTGACCGTTGGACCTGTGACCGTCGGACTCGTGATCGTCGGGCTGCTCGTCGGAGCCTGCGCAGCACCACCGGCCGAGGAGGGCACCTCGGCACCGGGGACGGCGACGAGCGCGCCGTCCGCAGGCACGACCGGCACGGCGGCGCCGATGACGACCACCACCGCGGCGCCTCCGCCACGTGTGGCCCTGTTCGGGGACTCGACGGCGCTGATGAGTGCGTTCGGGCTCGCCGGATGGCTCCTCGACACGGGGCGGGGCGTCCCGGTGGACGGTCGGGTCGACCTGGGATGCTCGATCCTGCGCGGCGGCCTGCGCCGGGATCACATCGGGGTCGGTCCCAACAACCCGATCTGTGACGACTGGCCCACCTCCTGGGGCGAGATGCTGCGCGCCCATCGGCCCGATCTCGCTGTCGTGCAGACCGGACCGTGGGACATCCTCGACCACCAGTTCGCCGGGGACACGGTGTGGCGGGCGCCCGGCGACCCGACCTTCGACGCCGCGCTGGCTGCCGAGATGGACGCAGTGATCGACCTGCTCTCCAGCGAGGGGGCGCACGTCGTGTGGCTCACGTTGCCGCGCCAACGCACGGGTGTCGGGGCCGGGCCCGGCGGGGACGCCGCACCGGCGACCGATCCGGCGCGCGCCGAGCGCTACAACGCCGTGCTGCGCCAGGTGGCGGCGGCACGTCCCGATGACGTGACCGTGCTCCCCTATGCCGAGTGGCTCGTCGACAGCGGGTTGGACGAGACCCTGCGCCCGGACGGCATCCACGTCGCCTTCGACACGTCGCGGACCGCCGCCGACCTGTGGCTCGGCGACCAGATCGTCTCGGCGGCACCGTGACGGTGCACCCGCCGACGCCGGCGCTCACCGACGGCGTCGTCACCCTGCGGCCCTGGCGGGCCGACGACCTGGACCAGCTCGTCGCGGCCTGCCAGGACCCGGCGATCGCCCGCTTCATCCCGATCCCGGTGCCCTACACCGTGGCCGACGGCCGGGCCTACCTCGAGCGCACCTCGCGGGAGTGGGCGTCGGGCGCCAAGGCGGCGTTCGCCATCGTCGCCGCCGACGACGACACCCGCCTGCTCGGGGCCATCAACGTGGCGATCGTCGGCGCCGCCGGCAACAGCGGGTACTGGGTGGCGCCGGCCGCACGCGGCCATCAGGTGGCGCGCCGGGCGCTGCGGCTGCTGACCGACTGGGCCTTCGCCGAGCTGGACCTCGGCGTGATCATCCTCGAGATCCGGGCCGAGAACCCGGCATCGATGGCGGTGGCCATCGCTTGCGACTACCGGGAGGCCGGTCGCCTCGACGTGAACCTCGCCACCGGCACGAAGGGCGGCTTGATCTTCTCGCGCCTGGCCGGCGATCGACGCTGATCCCCCATGGCGGACCGGTGCCGTCCGTCGTGCGGCGTCGACGCCTCCTAGGCTGCCCGTCCGGCTGCGTGCGCGTGCAGGGCGACACCGCGACGCTGCGGACGACGAGGGGGACGAGATGGACGACGAACGGACGTTCGCCGGCAGCGACGTGGCGATCCCGACCATGGGCGTGGGCACGTGGGCCTGGGGCGACCGATCGACGTGGGGCATGGGCGGCTACGACGCCGCGCTGACCGAGGAGTCGATCCGCGACGCCTACGCCGCCAGCATCGACGCCGGCGTGACGCTGCTCGACACCGCCGAGGTGTACGGCAACGGCGAGAGCGAACGCATCATCGGCCGGCTGCTCGCCGACGATCCGCAGCGGGCCGCCCGCACCGTCGTCGCCTCCAAGTTCATGCCGTTCCCGTGGCGCGTCTCGGTCACGACCGCACTGCTCGACTCGGCGCGGGCGTCGCTCGACCGGCTCGGCGTGGAGGCCATCGACCTGTACCAGATCCACGGGCCGATCAGCCTCCGCGGCCACGACGCCATCGCCGACGCCCTGGCGGCGGCCCACGCCGACGGCCTGGTGCGGGCGGTGGGTGTGTCGAACTACTCGGTGCGCGAGACCCGCAAGGTCGACGCCGCGCTGCGGGCCCGCGGCCTGCGCCTGGCGTCGAACCAGGTCGAGATGTCGCTGCTGCGCCGCGCCCCCGAGACCAGCGGCCTGCTGGCGACGTGCGCCGAGCTCGGCGTCGTCGTCCTGGCGTACTCGCCGATCGGCCAGGGCCGCCTCACCGGCAAGTACTCCGCCGACAACCCGCCGCCGGGCCGGCGGGACTTCTCCAAACACCCGATGGCCATCGTCGACGAGGTCGTGGCGGTCACCCGCCGCATCGGCGAGGCGCACGACCGCACGCCCGCGCAGGTGGCGCTGCGGTGGCTCATCGACAAGGGCACGGTGCCGATCCCCGGCGCCAAGAACGCCACGCAGGCCGCCCAGAACGCCGGCGCGCTCGGATGGTCCCTTGGCACCGATGACCTGGCCGCCCTCGATGCCGTGGCACTGGCCGGGCGGCGCACGATCCAGTCGCGCTTCTGGCAGCACGGCTGAGCGTCCACGCCGGTGCGACGCTGCGCTCCGGCGCCGGCCGTCAGCGGTCCTTGAGCTTGGGTGTCGTGGCCCGGAGCACGTCATCGGGGATCAGGCGCTTGGAGACCCAGCCCCGCTGATCGGCCCAGACGAGCATCGGCGGCAGGACCACCAGCGCCGACAGCAGTGCCACGGCGACGTTCATGCCCACGACGATGCCGAAGTCGCGCAGCAGCGGCAGCGAGGAGGTGGCGATGACCGCCACGCCCGCGATCGCCGTGCACGCGGACACGATGAAGGCCCGGCCGGTCCGGGCGGCGGCGACGTCCACCGCTTCGGCGGGCTCCAGCCCGCGCTTTCGCTCCTCGACGAAGCGCAGCAGGATCAGCGACGTGAACTCGGTGCACGCCGCCACGACCAGCGGCCCGCCCACCGCCGTCATCGGCGACAGCTTCAGGTGCAGCGCCCAAGCGACGATCGAGGTGCCGCCGACGGCGATGATCACGGGCACGAGCGACAGCAACGACCGCACCAGGCTGTGCAATCGGATCGCCAGGAACAGCCCGACGAAAATGATCGCCAGGTAGGTGAGCAGCACACGGTTGGCGGTCAGGTTCTCGAGCAGACCCACGCCGACGACCGCCAGACCTGACGGCGTAGCGCGGATGCCTTCGGGCGGGTCGACCGACGCCGTGATGTCGGCCACCACGCCCTTGCGCTCCTCGAGCGAGCCGTCGCCGTAGCGGAAGATCAGATTGAGCGCACCGGCGTCGGGATTGACGGTCGAGTACTGGATGTCCGGGGGTGCCACGGCATAGGCCGCCTCGACGTCCTCCGGGCGCGGGTGCACCATCGAAGCGCCGGGCACGTCGATGAGGTACTGCACCGTCGTCGGCAGGCTCGACGCCGTGAGCAGGTCGTCGGGGTGCTCGGCCAGCTGCTCGGCGGCGAAGTCGGTGACGAAGTCGATCGTCTCCTGGGAGAACACGTCGTCGCTCTGGACGAAGATGCCGAGCTCGGACGCCGAGCCCGTCTCGGACACCATGCGGTTGAAGTCGGTGATGCCGGTGCCGGACTGGTTGACCCACTGGACGGGATCGCTCTGGAGCTCGATGCGGTCTTCGACGACGACGCCCACGAAGAAGATGGCGATGCTGGCGGCGGCGAGGAAGGGGGCGACGCCCATGGGCAGGCGACCGAGCTTGACGGTGAGGTGCGCCAGGCGCCCCTCACGGAAGTCGCGGCCCGTCGTCGGTGACCGGTACTCCCGGATCCCGAGGAACGCGAGCGGCAGCACGATGCTCGCCAGGCAGATGACGGCGATGCCGACGGCGAGCAGATAGCCGAACTCGCGGATCATCGGCACCTTGGCGAACCGCAGCGCCAGGAAGGCGAACACCGCATCGAACGTGACGACGAGCAACGCCGGCCCCAAGTTGCGGGCCGTCTCCTGGATCGGGTGCGGGTCGCGGTCGATCAGCACCTCCTCTTCGACGCGCGCGTGCATCTGGATGGCGTAGTCGATGCCGATGCCGAGCATGATCGGCAGGCCGGCGATCGTCACCAGCGACAGCGGGATGCCGAGGTAGCCGGCGAGCCCGAACGCCCACGTGACGCCGACGGCCACGACGGCGAGCGGCAGCAGGCGCCACCGCACGTCGAACATCACGATCAGGATCACCGCCATGATCACCACGGCGATGCCGCCGAGCTGGAGCATGCCGCCGACCAGGTAGTCGTTGATCTCCTTGAGCAGCACCGGCGCTCCGGTGACCGTCGTGGTGGCGCCCTCGATGTCCGCGCCGGCCATCACCTGCGCCACGAGGTCCGCGCCCTGGCCCTCGACCTCGATCGACGAGTTGCCCGGCAGCCGAACGATGAGCTGGGCGTGCTGAGGATCGGTGAAGAATGACTGCTGCGCCTTGCGAATCTCGCCGGCGTTGTCGTAGAGCAAGAAGTCGATCCACGCCGGGTTGTCCATCGTGCGCTCCGCCGCCGGGATGGCGCTGAGCCGCTCGAGCGTGGCGAGGCTGTCCTGGGTGCGGGCCGCCTGCCCCTCGGCCGTCGGATCTGCCGGCACGGCCGCGAGCAGCGCCTTGCCGGCGATGCTCTGGGTCGGGTCACCCGACGGGCTCTGCACCAGAGCGTCGCTCCACTCGAGCACCGCCGTCGGCGACACGACGGCGTCGACGAGGTCCGGGTGGGCCTTGAGCTCGGCCGACACCCGCTCGATCTCAGCCTGGTTGTGCGGCGATAGGAACTCGGTGAGCGTCACTCCGTCGTCGAGCGTGAACAGCACCAACATCGCCTGGCCGCCGAAGAGCTCCTGGTACTCGACGTTGTCGATCGCCACCTGGTCGTCGGCGTTGAGGTAGCTGTCCTGCCCGGTGGCGAACTGCAGCTTCGTCACGCCGTACCCGAGGATCAGCGTGATCCCCAGCGTGACGAGCGCGACGAGGCCGGCACGCTTGCCTGCCTCGAGCGCCAAGCGCGACCAGAACCGCTGCATCCGCGTCATCTGGGTGGGATCCGACACGAGCACCTCCTCGACGAGCCTCGACCGCCGTCGGAGGCGCCGGTCAGGCCGCAACGGGGCGGCGAGGACCCTACTCCGTCCGTCCGGAACCGACCGGAGTGAGGTGCGGAGCGATCTCCGTCAGCCGACGCACCAGGTGTCCGCTGCGACTTTGACGCCGACACGCCGCGTCCCCTGCTGCTGGGTTCCCGAGGTGATGACGCTCGCTCCCGACCCTCCTTGGTGGGCGACGGCGCCTGCACCGAGGTTGCACACGGGGATCTCGGAACCGACCGGCAGTGCCGCGTCGGCGTCCGACGGCCAGGAGATCGTCGTGCCTGACGCGCTGTCGCGCGTGAGCGTGAGACGACGGTCGTCGGCAACGACCGCATACGTGGATGCCGTGATCGCCTTCACGCCACGACGAACGCCTGCCTGCACGACGTCGGCTTCGAGCCCGCGCAGGGCGGTCGAGATCGAACCGACCCGCAGCGACCCGTCCCCCAACCGGCTGAGGTAGGTGCCGGCGGCGCCGTCGATGCCGTCGGAGAAGCCGATCGCCCCGGACGAGATGACCGTCCGCGGTGCGGCCTCCCCTTCGAACATCAGGCGCACGGCCGCCGATGACCACGTGCCGGGCGCGGCGACGAGGTCAATCCCCGTCATCGAACCGTCGGCGTGCGTCGACCGGAAGGTGCGCGCCCCCGCCGGCGCCAGCGGCACGAACAGCGGGTGCACGCCGGGGAACTCGGCGACCACCTCGCCACGCACGTGCCACGACCCGTCGATGAAGACCAGATCGACTACTTCGCCGGGCTCCAGCGCCACCTCGGTCCGCACGCCCGAGTTGGCTGCCTGTGACCCGCTCGGGACCGTCACCCGCTGCTCGCCGCCGTTGACGATCGTCAGGACCTGACCTTCACGCCCCGCCTGGATCGACGGCGCGGTGGCAGAGGGCACCAGGGTGAGCGCGCCGCCCGAAGTGTTGGTGACGACGACGACGCTGGCGTCGGTCGGGATCGTTGCCGTCTCGTCGGCGAGGTCGGCACCGATGGGCGGCAGCACGGTGCGCGACGCGTTCTGTACGCCGATGCCGAACGTCCCGCCCTTCGCCAGGTGTGCGACGCGCAGACCGATGGTCTCCGAGACCAGACCCGCCGGGATCTCGGGAATGACGTCCCCGACCGGCGGGTCGGGGTGCCGGTTGATGTCAGCCATGTCGAAGCCGATGACGGCATGCAGAGCCGCGTCCGTGCCGACGTAGGTGCGTGACGCGAAGGACAGGGCCTCGTACCCGTTGGTGACCCCGTCGAGCGTGCTGCCCGCATCCCGGACGGTGAACACCTGGTTGTCGACGAACCCCGCCATCCCCTTGGCGCCGTCGTTGTACATCAGCGTGAGCTTGTGTCCACCCTCTGCGATGAACCATTGGTTGTTCATGAACGCCCAGCCGGGTGTGATGGTGCGATCGGCTCCCGGCGCGTTGGCGACCATCAGCTGGTTGGCGAAGGCGATCGGCGTGAGGGCGTTCTGACCCGCATTCCTGGCATAGCGCACCGTGCCTTCAAGGTGGAACACCCCGCGGGGGCCGAAGTACTCGGTCTGGGCGCGCGGACCGAAGATGTTTGGTGCGTCGCTCAGCGTGGCGTTCCAGTCGACGAACACGGCCGTGCCGATCGCCGGGTCACCGGGAGCGGTGGTTTGGTCATAGGTCCACGGCACGTGCACGGACTGCACCTGCCGCAGGACCCCGCCGTCGACGACCGAACGCGTGACCGGGACCGTCGGGTTCGGATCGATCACCGTCGGCTCGAGCATGGAGACGGTGGAGAAGACCGGATCGGAAAGCCGCAGGTCAGCGTCGTTGACCGGGAAGATCCGGCCATCGAGTTCCGGAGGGAGCGTCAGCGCACCGGCTGGCATCGGACGCAGCCCCATCGCCGCAGTCGTCGCTGCAGCAGAGGTTCCGGCAAGGAGGATCTTTCGGCGGGAGTGGATCATGTCGGCGGATTCTTGTTGGTCCGCACACAACAGCGGGGGATGAGCATCCTGCTAAGGCGGACACCTTCAATAAGTTGCAGATCTCGCACGATCTGTTAGATTTGCTTTGTGCAGCCTCAGGACACTGTCCCTCGTCGTTCCAAGGGTGAGCGCACGCGCCGACGCATCCTGGCCGCCGCCATCGAGCACTTCGCCGCCACCGGGCTCGACGGGGGCTCCGTGCCCGAGATCGCCCGCCAGGCGGGCCTGTCCCACGGCGCCGTGTACCAGCACTTCGGGCGCAAGGAGGCGCTGTTCCGCGCCGCCGTCGACGCCGACCTCAGCGCCATGCTCGCCGAGGCGCACCCCGCACTCGACCTCCCCGAGCCGGCGCCCGAGGACCTCGTCGCCGCCGTCGGTGTCCTGCTCGCCGCCAGCCGCTCCCATCCGCTGGCCCGCCGCGTCCTGGCCAACATCGACGCCGAGCAGACCGAGGCGCTGCGCGACCTCGAAGCGTTGACCGAACTCGAGCAGCGCCTCATCGCCGCCGTCGCCCGCGGCCAGGCCGCCGGGACGCTGCGCACCGACCTCGACGCGCCCGCCATCGCCGCCGGCGTGATCGGCACCGCGCTCCCCTTGTTGGTGGTCGGCATCCGCCTCGACGGCGTCGCCGACATCCCCCGCTCCACCGACGCCGTCGGGTTCCTCGTCGACGTCCTCCGCCCCACGAAGCCCTGAAGGAGTCCCCATGGGCACGATCCTCGCCACCGTCGCCGGCGCGCTGAGCTGGTCCGCCGCCGAGTACGGCCTGCACCGCTTCGCCATGCACGAGATGCGCGGCAAGGGGCTCGCCTCGCGCGAGCACCTCTCGCACCACGCCGACGTCACCTACTTCAGCCCGACCTCGAAGAAGCTCCTGTCGGCGGCGACCACCACGGCCGTCGTGCTGCCGGCCGCCTGGGCCCTGCGCGGCCGCCGCACCGCCGTCGCCTACACCACCGGGATGCTGGCGATGTACGCCACCTACGAGGTGCTGCACCGCCGGGCGCACACCCACCCGCCCCGCAACGCCTACGGCCGCTGGCTGCGCCGCAGCCACTTCCACCACCACTTCGGGTCGCCGATGCGCAACCACGGCGTCACGTCGCCGGTGTGGGACGTCGTGGCGCGCACCTACGACGATCCCGGCGTGGTCACGGTCCCCCGCCGCATGGCGCCGACGTGGATGCTCGACCCCGACGGCGAGCTGCTCCCGGCCTACGCCGGGGACTACCTCCTCAAGGGGCGACGGCGCCTCGATGACGACGATCGCACGCGCGACCGCGACGACGCCTTCGCCAACCGGGCGCCGATCCCCGCCTGATCAGAAGCTCGGGACGCCACAGACGGCGTCGAGTCCGATGCAGTGCTCGACCTCGACGGCGAGGCGCTCCGGGTCCCAGGCGTTGAAGAAGTCGGCGTGCGCCGTCGTGAGCGGTCCCGACGCCAGGCGCAGCTGTGCCGGATCGCCCCAGAACGGCCACTGCACGGCGAACTCGAGCTGCGGGACGTGCACCGGGTGCGACCGGCCGCACGTGCCCGCCGTGGAGTAGGCCAGGTGCTGTTTGTGATCGGCGCTGTCGAGGCTCGCTCCGTCCCAGCAGTCGGGGAAGAACACGTGCATGGTCAGCGGCTTCTGCGGGGTGCACGTCGGCACCTCGGTCGAGAAGTTCCGGTTGCGCCCGCAGGCCCAGCCGACGACGTGCAGCGGCGGCGTCTCGGCCGAGGTGGCGTCGCCGGCGATGACCTTCAGACCGAAGGGGAACGGCTCGACGGCGGTCGGGTCGACCCCCGGCGCAGCCCGGTAGTAGGCGTCGGACGAGGTCGGCACGATGCGCTCCTCCCCGTCGTAGAGCGCCGGCGCCCAGTACGACGCCTTGTCCTGGGCGATGAAGCAGGTGGTGTCGGCAGCGGCGAGGCTCTCAGCCGTCGAGGTGGCGTCGGTCGACACGTTGCCGAAGAAGTCGTGCAGGTGCGACATGCCGGTGTGCCCCGGATGCACGATCGGGTCGTTGGGACCCGAGTGGCTGTAGGCGCACTCCACGACGAAGCGCCCCACGTGCGGCGTCGGCGGTGGGAGCGCCGCGGCGACGGCGTCGTCCCCGGCGATGCGCAGCCCGATGGCGCTCAGCACGACCAGGCCGACCAGCACCACGCCGGCGGCGGCCGACGGGCCCCGTCCGCGCCGCGGCGACCCCGACGACGAAGGCGATGGTGACGGCGGGGCCTCGGCGGGTGCCGAGACCCCGGCGTCGGTCGTCATCCGGCGGTCGTGCCCGGGGTGGTGCCGCCGGGGCGGCCCGAGGTGCCGGTCACGCCGTCGAGGCCCTTGGGGCCACGACTGAGATCGGGCATGGGCGGCAGGGCGATGGCAGCCACGTCGGGGTAGGTGGGCGGACTGTGCGGCGCCGGCGTGGCCGGGGCCGTGGCGGCGTCGGGCATGTTCTCGAGGTCGCCGGGCAGCGGCCACACGGCCTGGTCGTAGGGCACCGACTCGGCGCGGTCCTGGCCGGTGAGCTCCAGCATCAGCGCTGCGCCCTCGAGTCCGAACGAACCGACCGGCCCGCCACACGGCGCCACGGTCTCGATGTCGGCGGGGAT
>CAZYKR010000028.1:0-24336 GCA_964648005.1 uncultured Iamiaceae bacterium | reverse complement strand
GGCCGGCGGCCCCGCACAGCGATTCGGTCGTCGCGGCACGCGCCGTTCCAGGCGTGCCCGCGAGCGTCGTCCCCGGTGCGGGCGGCGGCGTCGAACCAGCCGCTGTCGAGGTGCCGGTCGCCGTCGACGAGGTCGACGACGAGCACGCGCCCACCGCAAGGGCGGCCGCAGCCAACGCTGCCGAACCGAGACGCAGACCTACGCGCAAACGTGCGCCGGGTCTGCGAACGCTGCATCGCGTCGATGCACAGGCAGATGTGACCTGCTCGCCGGCCATGTCCCCTCCTCATCGCCGTGCCACGGGCGCGCACCGCCAGAGCCGACCGACTCCCGCCGCCGCCACCTGGCAACCTCCGAAGACCATACGACAGGTGTGGCCATTTGGCTACACCCCAATGTGATCGCTGGGTGTCCGCGCCGACGTCGCCTCACAGGGCTACGGGTAGAAGGTGATGACCACCTCGGCAGAGGTCGTCGCCGTCAGCGTCGCGATGGTCGTCGTCAGTACCGTGACACCGATCGCGTAGCTGCCGCCGCCACCTCCTCCCCCGCCGGGGTAGGTGTCACCACCGCCGCCGCCGCCGCCTCCGCCGCCCCAGCCGCCACCGCCACCGCCGCCGGGTCCGTAGGCCTGCCCGGAGCCGGTGTCGGTGCGCCACTCGCCTTCGCCACCGGCGCCGCTCGTCGTGCCCACCTCGCTCATCACGCCGGACTGGGCATAGGTGGAGCCGTTGATCCACTCGGTGGACGAGCTCGGTCCACTCGAGGTGTGCACGGGTCCGCCGGCACCGCCGATCCCATCGTTGCCGGAACCACCCGCCTTCGCGTCAGCGCCGCTGCCGCCGTCACCCCCGTCGGCTCCATCTCCATCAGACCCGCCGTGGCCCCCGCCTCCGCCGCCCGAGCAGCTCTGGTCACCTTTGGCGCCGCCGCCCGTTGCGGGAGTCTCGGAGGTGGCCACGGCGCTGCCTGCCGCGGCGCCGTCGCCGCCATCACATGTCCCTCCCGGCTCGGCGCCGCCACCGCCACCGCCGGCGATCAGTACGACGTTGCACGTCCCGCCGGTATCGGAGATGCACGGGGCCGTGGTGTTGAGATCGACGGATGCCACGATCGTCGCCGCACCGCCCGTCGCGCCCTTGGTGTTCTGCGCCGCGCCGTTGTCGCCGAGGTAGTAGTAGACGCTCGTCGTGGAGAACGACGACTGGTAGTCGTCGATCGTCGTGATGGTCTGGGCGACACCTCCGGCGCCTCCCGTCCCGCCGACGTGGGTGTACCTCGATGCTGGTCACGTCTCCCACGCCTACGTCACGACGATCCACAAAGCACAGGGCATGACCGTCGACCGCTGCCTCACCCTCGGCACCGACGACCTCTACCGGGAGGCCGGCTACGTCGCCCTCAGCCGCGGCCGCACCGCCAACGTCCTTTACGCCGTCGGTGGCCACGGCGTCGACGAGGATCTCACCCACGCGCGCCAGTACGACGCGAGTGTCCCGGTCGACCTCGTGCGCGACGCCTTCGGTCGCCAGGCAGGCAAGCAGCTCGCCATCGAGAAGGCCGTCCCCGACCACGACTGGGGCATCGGCGCCACCGAACGCCGCCGCCTCCTCGCCGAGATCGAAGCCCTCGACGCAGTGCCCCAACCGTCGAGGGATGACGACTTCGGCATCGGGCTGTGACGAGAGCCCCGGACTACCCGTGCCAGCTACCGTGAAGCGTGTCGTTCTTCCGGCTGAGTGAGGTCACGCGACGTGAGGTGATCCTCGTGGATGCGTCAATCACTGCCGGGATCCTGCTTGTCGTCGGTGGCCTGGCCTGGATCGGACGGAACGCTGACGACGGGAAGGCAGAGCTCGAGCGGGCTATTGCAGACCTCTCGACAGTCCCGGCACCAGGAAGCGCCGCCTTGTGGAGTCGAGGGGCCAACGCTTGTGCGCGCGACAGCTTCGACGGCGACGCCGAACCCGAGGGATTTGCGGACTACCGCTGGGAGAAGGGTGTGCTCACCGCTTCCAACCTCGACACCCTTCACGACTATTACTTCCCGGCGTGGCGCGAACAGGGGTGGACCGACAGCGCCGACGCTCCGGGCGTCCTTCAGCGTCAGTACGGCGACTACACCGTGCGCGTTCACATCCAAGAGTGGGACACCTCGCCCGGCTTCAGCATCACGGCGCGCATCGCCGAACCGATCTGCTGACCTCGCCGGGCTCTCCAGCGAGCCCGCCCGAGGATTCCTGCATAAACTAGCGCTCCTGCACCGGACTACAGGACATTGCTTTTAGGCAGGAGCCCTGTCTAAACTCCATCTCCTGCTCACTATCGCAGGGGGCACGGATCATGCAGGCAAGAGAGTTCGAGAGCAAGGCGCTGCACGAGCTGCCAACCCTGTTCGCGTCCTTGCTCGACGTGAGCGCTGACGACGTCCGGCTCAGTGTCCCGCCGACGGACGACCAGGGGCTCGATGCGATCGTCGAGGCGCCGCACCACAAGTGGCTGGTGGAAATCAAGAACTCGAGCAGCCCGGGAGCCGTCGCCGCCGCTGCAGACCGCCTCCGTCACCTCGAGCGAGCGGACTCGGATTCCGCGCCGCTCCTCGTCGTCCCCCACATGACGAACGCCGGCGCCGAGACCGCCGCTCTGCGCGACCTCGACTGGGTCGATCTCTCTGGGAACGCCCGCTTGCGCGGCCACAACCTGTACGTATGGGTGGAAGGAAGGCCGAACCGCTTCCCGCGGCGCGGGCGGCCATCGTCGCCGTTCGCACCGAAGAGCGCGCGCGTGACCCGGCTGATGCTCATCGACCCGTGGCGCTGGTGGCGCCAGAAGGACCTCGCCGAAGCGACCGGGCTCGACGACGGACACCTGTCCCGCGTCGTCAGGCGATTGGGTGACGACGAGCTGCTGGACCATCGCGCCTCGGTGTTCAGGCCCCGCGACCCCGAACTGCTTCTCGATGCCTGGGCCGACGACTACCGCTTCGACCGCCACGACATCGTCGTCGGCCACCTGACGGGCGCCGGCGCAGACCTCGCTTCCGAGCTGAACGCACGACTCAACGAAGCGCGCATCCAACACGCCTTCACCGGTCTGCCCGCCGCATGGGCGCTCGACAAGCACGCTCGATTCCGGTTGTGCAGCGTCTACGTGAAGGGCGATCCTCGCGACGCCGCGGAGAAGGTCGACATGCGCCGCAACGAGCAGGGAGCGAACGTCCAACTGATCGGCCCGGACGACGACGGGGTGTTCGAAGGGCAGCGCCAAGGGGATGGACTCCCGTGCGTGAGCCCGGCGCAGATCTACCTCGACCTCCTCCATCTGCCGGAGCGCGCCAAGGAGGCCGCTGCTCAGCTGCGCGAGGACCATCGCCTGTGGAGTCCCCATGAATGAGAAGCCACGCCACCGCTCCGGCTACACGAGCGAAGAGACCGAACTCGTCCGATCGGCATGCCTGACGGTGGCCGTCACCTTGGGCGCCTACCTCGATGACGTCGTCATCGTGGGAGGCCTCGTACCGAGCCTGCTGATCGACGCGCAGCGCGCCGAGCCAAGCGACACCGACGAGGACCACCCGGGAACCAACGACCTCGACCTCGGGCTCTCGATCGCCGTGCTCGACGACCAGCGCTACACCGAGATCAGCGCACGACTTCGCGCCGAGGGCTTCGAACCGGACGAGAACGCAGCCGGCAACCCGACGGTCCAACGATGGCGACTCGGTGACCTGAAGGTCGACTTCTTGATGCCTCCGGCTCCTGGCCAAGACCCCACCCGGCGCGTCCAGAATCTCGAGCCCGACTTCGGCGCGCTCGTCACACGCGGCCTCGAGCTCGCGTTCAACGAGCGGTCCCAAGTCACGATCGCCGGCACCACACTCACCGGAGAGGAAGCCACGCGCGAAGTACCCGTCTGCGGGCCGGGCGCCTTCACCGTCCTCAAGGCCTTCGCCTTCGCGGATCGAAGCGAGCCGAAGGACGCGTTCGATCTCGTTTACGTCATCCGCGGCACGCCGGGCGGCGCGGCCGAGGTCGCGGCAAAGCTGCAATCGCACGCCGCCAAACACCCCGAAATCGTCGACGAGGCGGTTGCACTTCTCGCACGAGACTTCGAGACGCCCGGCCACCTCGGACCAAGGCGAGCAGCCGACTTCGACCGCATCGACGGCGACGATCTCGACGCGGCCGCCGCCGACGCTCACGGCTACGTCGACGACCTGATCAAGGCATACCGAGGTTGACACCCGGCGTCTCGCGGACTGCTCTCACGACGGACAACTGCGTCTCAGGTTGAGACCCTTCTGCCCCAGCGTCGAAGCGAGAGAGGGGGTCCACGTGGTGCGGTGGTCGTACCATCGGCCCGTGAGCACACGTGATCCCTCTGATGAGTTCGAGCTCGTCGTGGCCGAGGACGGGAGCATCCCCGCCGACCAGCTCGCGAGGCTCGGCATTCGCCCTGGCAGCCGCCTGCACTTGTTCGAGGCACACGGGCCGTCCGGCAGCGCACCCCCCAACCTCGCCGGCTCGCTACCTGACCTCCCGGACATCGACTGGGACGACTTCCAGCGGGCGAGCGAGCAGGCTCGACAGGATCACGCCCGGCTTTCGTGAGGGTCGTCGCCGACTCCCCGCCAGAGAAGCTCCAGCCACGGGACCGGCACGCCCGTCCGCTGAACCCGGCTTGCACCTTGGGGCACGGCCGAAGGATGACCGGCAGCTGGCTACGTTCGGCAACGTCGCGCCGGTCGCGCTATTGAGCTTCTTCGGAATCCTCAGGGGGTCAACGGCGCCGATTCCCCGCCGCGCGACGTAGCCAGAAACGTAGCCAGCGACCCCGCGATCGCAATCGGCCGACCACGCGACGACCGTCGCGACTCGCTCGCACTCGATGGCACGAGTCGGACGCTCGACCCCCTGCTGACCTGCTCGTTCACGCCGAACACGACGGCACGAGCCGATCGAGATCGACACCCTCAGACGCTCATTGGACAACCACGCCGCTGCTTTGCAAGAAGGGGGTCGTGGGTTCGAGTCCCATCAGCTCCACTGGTTTGTTGTGCCAACCCAACGGAGCATCGGCTGTTCAGGTGCTCGCGTCGAAGCTCGGACCGATCTGGTCCAGAAGCCGTCGAGCTGCGGCGAGCAGCGGCGGGAGGTCGTGGTCGACCGTTCCCTGCACGATCGAGTGCGCGGTGTCGAAGTATCGGTGGGGGAGGTGGTCCCGCATCCCGGCGACGTCCCGCCACGGGATCTCTGGCTCGTCCGCGATGACGTCGGCGAGCCGTTCATCGTCGCGTCTGCTCACAGTGGCACCGCCCCGCTCTCGACCCGCTCGCGGATGCGAGGCCTGAGCGAATCGGCAGGCACGACGTCCACGTCAACGCCCAGCAGCTCGGAGAGCTCTCGATCGAGGCCGATGAGGCCGAGCAACCCGACCCCTTCGTCGAGGTCGACCAGCAGGTCGACATCGCTCGACGGCACGTCGTCACCGCGAGCAACGCTCCCGAAGACCCGTGCGTTGTGGGCTCGTCGGTTCTCGGCTGCCCGGAGGATCGCTGTGCGTCGTTGCCGCAGTCGTCGAGCGAGCGGCGAATCGGGGAGAGCTCGTGGATGTCCGGGGAGGCGACGATCCCGATATCGAGCTGGTGACCAAGTGGCTTCGATCAGCCCGGTCAACGTGGGCAGGCTTGGCTCTCTCCGGCCCGACTCGTAGGTGCTGATCACCGACTGGGCCACGCCGGCTCGCCGGGCGAGGTCGTTCTGCGACAAGTGTGCTGACTCACGAGCCGAACGAAGGAGGGCAGCGGCGTACGGGCATGACGCATGCCTATGGCGGATCGTCTATGGGCACAACGGGTCGAACCGCTCTTCGTCCCGACGGCACGACACTCCGACCGCACCTCCGTCCGGCCTGCGGCGTGCCGGCGTTCGGTGACGCGGTCGCCGCGCCACGGCAGGATGAGGTCGCGATGTATCTGCTCCTCCTCCACCCGCTCCCACTCGACGGATCCATCTTCCCGGACGACATCGGTGCTCTCGGCGAGGCCTGTATGGCTCCGACGTTGTACAGCGCGGGTGATCAGATCAGCGCTTGGGCTGAAGCAGCGCTCGACAGCGTCGGTGATGGTCCGATCGTCGTGGTCGGCAACTCGATCGGCGGCTCGTGCGCGATCGAGGTCGCCCGCCTCGCCCCTACGAAGGTCAAGGCGTTGGTCCTCTGTGGAACTAAGCCCGGGGTTCGTCCGGAACCCGACCTCCGAGACGAGGCGCTGCAGACGCTCGCGAGCGAAGGCCTTCTACCAGCGTGGGAGCGCTACTGGCTCCCACTCTTCGGACCGAACGTGCCGGCGGACGTCATCGAGCGGGGCTGGCTCGCCGCGTCGGCACAGGGCGAGCATGCGATCGCCGACGGGGTTCGAGCCTTTCACGGGAGGCCGGACCGCGACGCCTTCCTCGCGTCCTGGCCTGGGCTCGTATCGGTGGTGTACGGCGAGTACGACATCAAGCCGGAACGCGGTCGACACCTCGCGAGCAGACTGCCCAATGCATCGTTCCACTGCGTCGGTGGCGTCGGGCACTACGTGCCGCTCGAGGCGCCCGGTGCGCTCACCGCGATAACTGCCGAGGCCATCGCCACAGCAACGTGACCCTTCGGGGCGGCCCTGTTGCTCAGACCTGTTGGTGTTCGCCGAGCGCCACGTTGAACACCGAGCCGTCCATTCGCAGCGACGGGTCGGCGTCATAGCGGTCACGAAGCTCGTCGAAGCGCTCGTCCGGGTTCACGGTGAGCTCGGCCACCGCGTCGAAGACGGCCAGCAGCTCGGGGTCGGCCTGCTCCGGCGGCTCCCAACCCGCGCCCCACACGTCCCATGGCAGCATCTCGACCTTGTTCAGCGCGGCCAGGTCGAGACGCAGGTTGCCCGCGATCCAGAACGCCCCGTGCTCCCCGATCGACGACAACCCGCACCGGTCGGCGTCGAGCTGTCCGTTGCGCCAGGCCTGCCACGCGTGCCCTGCGGTCACGAACTGCTCCGGCCCGACCGACACCGGGATCTCGGCGTCCATCCCGATCAATCGGAGCCAGGTCGGGTCGAGCTGCGCGTCGACCATCGTCCAGCATCTCTGCGCCGCGTCCCAGTACTCGGCCACCCAATGGTCCTCGTGGTAGCCGGGCACGAAGTAGGTGCCGAACCCGCACCGTGACCTCGCCGGGATCCCCACCGACCGCAACAGCGCGACCGTCAACAACGTGAACGTGCTGCACCGCCCCCCGAGGCGCTCCCCGGGCTTGCGAGGCTCGTCGAGGGGACGGGGATCGACGGCGAGCGCGCGCTGCAGCAGCGTCGCGGCGTCGCGCTCCTGCACCGCAGCGGCTTGGTCGACGGTCAGATCAACGTCGTAGACGGCCTTGGCGACGAGGTCGTACACGAGCAGGCCCTGCACGATCGCCACGGCGTCCTCAACCCCCGCCACTGCGAGGCCGAACCGACGCACGTCGCTGTGACGCCCCGGAGTTGCATAGAACGCCGTCGCCGCGGGCTGCATGGCCAGATCCTCGCACCTGGCCTGCCCGGGCTGCTTCGTCCCCGTCGCCGAGGCAGGCCCGGGCAGAACCCGCTCCGTGATCAGTCGAGGCAGAACTCGTTGCCTTCGGGGTCAGCCATCACGATGTAGCCGGCGCTCAACGGCGGCGCGGGCTCCTCCCGTCGCAGCCGAGTCGCTCCAAGGGCAACGAGGCGGAGGCATTCGGTCTCGAGCGCTGCCATACGCTGATCGCCGCTCAGCCCGGGAGCGGCACGAACATCAAGATGGACGCGGTTCTTGGCCACCTTGCCCTCCGGCACCTGCTGGAAAAACAGTCGGGGCCCGTGTCCGTCTGGGTCCTCGATGGCCGATCTCGTGTTGCGCTCCCCGGCAGGCACACCGACGCTCGCCAAGAAGTCGTCCCACGCCGCGAGCGGGTCGGCTCCGGGCGGCAACTCGACTCCAGGCGGACCCGGATGGACATAGCCCAACACGTCACGCCAGAACGACGACAGCGCTCGCGGATCGTGGGCATCAAAGGTGATCTGTACGTGGCGGCTCATTCGTCGTGCCCTTCTGATCGGTTGCGGGTCCGGCCCATCGTTGCCGAACGAGGAGACCGGGGGCGGAAGGAGCGCATCACCCGGTCGCACGACGGGCGCGGAAGTTCTGCCCATGCCGCTCGAACCCGAGACGCCGCGCGACCGCACATGACCCGACGTTGGACGCCAGGGCTCGATAGCGAACGATGCCGACGGTCGGCAGCGCCGACGCCACCATCGTGGCAACGACACGGCCGGCAAGACCCCGCCCGCGCTCGGCAGGCGACGTGAGCACGCCGACGTCCGCGGGAACGCCGCGCCAGTCGGTCAGGTTCCCCGCGGCAACGACCCGACCCCGCTCGCGGAGGATCCAGAACCGCGTGGTGGCTGGGTCTGCCGTGCCCGGATCGCGGGGGAAGCCGCTCTCGGCCCAGTCGGCGAGTTCGTTGTCCTCGAGGAACCGGCGCAACGAGTCATCCCCGCCATCCACGGGCACTGCCATGCGATCGGGCGCGCCCAGGAAGGTTCGCGCGGTGACGTAGGTGTGCCACGAGGGTCCATCGACGCGGGCGTTGGCGCCGAGGAGCGACCGCAACGTGTCCTCGGTGAAGGCCGCCCTCGCGTCGAGTCCAGCGAGCGCAACGCGTGCCGACTCGACCTCGTCTGCCGGCACGACAACGACGCACGTCGCATGGAGAAGGACGCTCATCGCGTCGTTGGCCCCCAAGGGCGCCGCGACGACGTGCACGCCGCCGCTGCGCAGCATCGCCCGATCGACGCCCAGCTGCGACTCCCAAGAGGCGTCGATCTGAGTGAGCACGTCTCGTCAGCACCGAGGTGATCCGTTACGAGGACGCCTACCGGCTCTGCTACCTCCGCGGCCCCGAGGGCATCCTGTTGGGCTTGGCACAACAGCTCGACTGAGACCTGGCAACGACGGGCACCGGTTGCTCCGGGCGGTTCGTCCTACGCTCGGGCCGTGACGTCGCACGGACCTGGCACACGAGGCGGCGCGCCGGGTCTGGTGCTGGCGGCCATGACCGCCGCCAACGCCATGATCCTCGTGGACCAGACGGCCGTGCCGCTGGCGCTGCCCGACATCATGCAGGACTTCGGCGTCGGCGCCCAGCTCGCCCAGTGGGTGCTCAACGCCAGCCTGCTGATGCTCGCCGGACTGCTCGTGCTCGGCGGACGACTGGGCGACCTGCTCGGCCGCCGTCGCGTGTTCCTCGTCGGATGCCTGGCCTTCTCCGGCGGCTCCGCCGTCGCGGGCCTGGCGCCGGCGTTCGAGCTGCTGATCGCCGCTCGGGTCGTGCAGGGCGTGGGCGGCGCCTTGATGCTGCCGACGTCGGTCGCCCTGGTCAGTGCCGCCTACGATCCCGACCGCCGAGGGCGGGCGCTCGGCACCATGGGAGGCGTGGCGGCCGTGGCCGGTGCCCTCGGTCCGACCATCGGCGGCGTGCTGACGACCGCCGTGTCGTGGCGGGCCGTGTTCCTGGTCAACGTGCCGCTCGCCGCGTTCTGCGTGCTGGTGACGCTGCGAGCGGTGCCGGCCGACGCGCCACGCGAGGGACGGGTCCACGTCGACATCTCGGGATCGCTGCTGTTCTGTGTGGCGCTCGTCTCCGGCGTCTACGGGCTGTCGCGCACCCAGGCGACGCCGTTCACCGACGCCACCGTGGTGATCCCCCTCGTGGCCGCCGCCATCGCCGCTGTCCTGTTCGTCGTCCGCGAACGACGCGCCGCCAATCCCCTGCTGAACCTCTCGTTGCTGCGGTCCAACCGGAACTACCTCGGCGCCACGATCTCGCAAGGTCTCGCCGGCATGGCCGAGATGGGTCTCGGGATCATCTTCCCGCTGCTGTTGGTCCTGAACCTCGAGATGACCCCCGCCTTCGCCGGCCTGGCCCTCATCCCGACGACGCTGCCGATGATCGTGCTCGCACCGGTCACCGGTCGGTGGTACGACCGCTCGGGAGGACGAAGACCGCTCGTCGTCGGCTTCCTGGCGCTGGCCGCATCGGGGGTGGCGCTCGCCATCGGGGTGTGGGCCGCCAACGACCCGACCACCGCACCCGAGCCCCGGACGTACCTGGCGCTGCTGCCGGGCTTCCTGCTCTACGGCATTGGCCTCGCGCTGGTGCTGACCGCCAACGATCCGGTGAGCCTCGACTCGATCCCCGAGCAGGACGAGGGCCAGGCCTCGGGTGTCTCGGCCACCGCCGAACAGGGCGGCGGCGCCGTGGGCATCGCGGTCTTCTACGCGCTGTTCCACACGGCGTACCTCAGTCGCCTGCACACCCTCGTCGACGGGGGCACGCTCGCCGGGATCTCCGACCAGCAGTACGAGCAGCTGCGGGCCGGCCTGCAGGCCGCCGAGCAGACGGGACTGCAACCCGACCACTTCGATCCGACGCTGCTCCCGTACCTCGGCGCCACCTATGCGGCGTCGCAGCACGCCTACATCATGGTGTTCCTGGCGGTGAGCGCCGTCGGCGTCCTGGGGCGCTGGTGACCGGTTGGTTGGTGCGCCGCCCGACGTAGGAACCGGTCCGGCGGGCGGTCAGCGACGCGTCGTGGACGGCATCGAGTCCAGGTACGGCGCCAAGACCTCGAGGGCGTGCTCGACGTTGCGCTCGAGTTGCTGGTCGAGGTCGTCGATCTCGACGCCCAGCATGATCCGCTCGTGGAGCTTGCCTTGGATCATGCCGAGGAACAGCTCGGCATCCTGGCGCGGTCGGGCGCTGCCGAGGGCATCGAACTCGTCCTCGACCACGGCGACGGCGCGCTCGGTGATCTCGTCGGCGAAGAGCGGGCCGAGCCCGTCGGCGCCGTCGGCGACAGCGATGCGCTGCAGCGCCAGGGACTCGGGCAGGTAGCAGCCGTGGAGGTAGTTCATCCCCAGACGGTGCAGGCGATCGACCGGTGACGAGGCCTCGTCGAGACCGACGTGCAGCAACGGTTCGATCATCCCGGCGCTGCGCACGAGCGCTGCGTGCAAGAGTCCGGCCTTGTCGCCGAAGTGTCGGTACAGCGTCTCCTTCGACGCCTTGGCCGACGCCGCCACGGCGTTCATGCTGAACCGGCGGTACCCGTCGCGCAGCAACACGCGCAGCGTGTGATCGAGCAGGTGCGCCTGCAAGGCGTCGACCTGCGGCGCCGCCGACTGCTCGAGGGGGGTTGCGCGACCGCCGGACATGGATGCATAGTACCGTACCGATGCCGTACCGTACGGTACGGTTCGGTGTCGACGGCGTAAGCACGGGAGCGAGGAACGATCATGGGTGACGGGATCCTGCAATCCGCATGGGACTCCCTGCGCGACAGCCTTGGCAGCTTCGTGGGGTCCCCCGGCTTCTTGCTGTCTGCGGTCGTGCTCGGCATCTACGTGCCTGGCGTGATCTTCTCGATCGTCGACGTGCACGTCGCCAAACGCATGACCTGGCGCGAGAGCCTCGGCGTCTACTGGCGGGCGATGAAGTGGTACAGCCTCGTCTACGTCGTCGCCCTGGCGGCGTGCATCCTCGTGCCGCTGCCGTTCTCGTTCGACGTGCCCGAGGCGGCGCCGACCACCGGAGAGTTCCTGCGCGACCTGGTGCTCTACTTCTTGATCGGCGACTTCTGCTCGTACTGGTGGCACCGTCTCGAGCACCAGCAGGGGTGGTACGCCAAGCGCGTCCACCGCACCCACCACGGCGACCGACCGCCGTTGAGCATCTGGACGGCGATGGTCGTGCACCCGATCGAGGGCATGACCGTGTTCGTGTTCTTCCACCTCTACGGGATCGCGTTCGGCATCCACATCTTCACGTTCGCCGTCGCCGCGTTCGCCATGACCGCAGTCACGATGATCACCCACTGCGGCTACCGGCTCCCCGGCTACGACGCCGTGTTCGCCCACGCCGCCGGCCACGACCTGCACCACGCCAACCGCAAGCCGACGAACATCTCCGTCGTGTTCTCGCTGTGCGACCGCCTCTTCGGCACCTACCAGCCCGCCAGCTACAAGAACCCGAAGGTCCCGGCAGCCGTCGAGCAGGCCACGGTCGAGCCCGCCACGGCGAGCTGAATCCTCAGGACGCTCGCTCGGTCCCGCCCAGCGAACCGATCGGGACGGCGACCGCGGCACCGTCGATGCAGGTCCACATGGCCGTTCCGTCGCGCAGTCTCGGCCACAACGGTGTGCCCGGATGCGCGGGGCACGCAGGAAAGGCGACCCCCCAACGGTCCCGGCTCTCCATGAGCACCTCCTGCACGACATCGGCGATCGCCACCGTCTCCTCGTCCACCAGAGGCCGTTCGCTTCGCCCGATGCCCGTCCACCCCTCGTCGGGCATGCCGACGAAGATGGTCGGCCACCGATTCGGCGCGGTGACCTCGGAAAGGAGCCGCGCGTCGTGCGAGAGCTCCTCGAGGTGCCGGTCGGGGTCCTCGCTGTCGATCACCACGACGAGGTCGGCACCGAGCTCGTGGCGCACGTCGGCGAGCACTCGATCGATCGCTGACCGGTAGACCTCGAGCGTGGGGTCGGGATCGGACGTGGACGCTTCCCCGTCGGGCTCGCCCGGTGGCATCAGCTCACAGTGCCGGCACCGCGTCGGGGGTGAGCGCCTCGGCGATGGAGATCCAGATGGGTTGGGCCTCGTTGGCACCGACCTCGGTGTCGGGCCCGGCCGTGGCGACGACCGCCACCGACAGATCCTGGGCCGGAAGGTACGCCTGCACCGCACCCATGCCGCCGAACAGCGGCCGCTGCACGATCCAGTCCTGCATGACGAGGACCCCAAGCCCGTAGAAGAGGTCGTCGGTCATCTGGCGGCACACATCCGCCGGGCAGGTTTCGGGCGGCGGCGGGAGCTGCACGGTGTCGGGAGCGATCATCGCCTCGTAGGACGCTTCGGTCAGCAGGTCGCCGCGCCCGACGGCGCGGGCCGACGTGGCCAGGTCGCAGATGTCGGTCGACAGCACAGACCCCGGTGCCGTCTGCCACGACGGGTTCCACCAGGTCGTGTTCTCGTACACCCCTCGCTCGCCGCTGTAGGTCTGCAGCGCCGGTGCGGGCAGGTCGGTGCCGAGGACCGGCTCGGTGCCGGTCAACCCCATCGGCTCGATGACCCGGGTGCGCAGCAGGTCCTCGAGCGGCTCGCCACCGGCCGCCGCCAGGGCTGCGCCGAGGATCTGGTAGTTCGTGTGCGCGTAGCTCCAACCCTGTCCCGGCGGATACCACGGCGGCGTCGCCATGGCGAAGTCGATGAGCTGGTCGGGGGTGAACCCGACGAACGGGTTGTCGAGATACGTGGTCTGGAACGCCTCGCTCCGCACGTAGTCCGGGTAGCCCGACGTGTTGTTGACAAGCATCTCGAGCGTCACGGTGTCGGCGTCGGGCACGTCCAGATCGGGGAGCCACCGGCTGATCGGGTCGTCGAGGGCCACCTCGCCGGACTCGGCCATCAACAACAGCAGCGTGCCGAGGTAGGCGAAGGCGACGTTGCCGCCGCGGAAGTGCATGGCCGGCGTCACTGGCTCGCCGGGCAAACTCTCGCCCACCGCGCCGGCGGCGATCACCTCGTCGCCGCGGGTCACCCGGTACAGCACGGCGTGTAGGTCGTTCGTCGCCGCGGCGTCGTCGACGATCGTTGCCACGGTGTCGGCGTCCGCACCGGCGACCGCCTCGTTGGTGCACCCATCGCCGCCCGCCCCCGACGCCACGGCCGTGCCCGGCGTCGATCCAGCACCGATGGTGCCGGTCGAACCCGGCCCCGTCGCATCGGACGTGGTGTTCGTGCAGGCGGCCAGGCTCAGCGCCACGGCGACGAGGACACCGACGCTTCGCAACGACAGATGGGTCGGAGGCGTGCGCATCGCAGCGACCTTACGCGCGCATCGGCATCGCGCTGACGCGCTACCGAGGCGGCGCGTCGTCCGCACCTCGTGCCGACAGCTCAACGCGTCGATTCGTCCGCCGGGGTGCCACCCATCTCGAGCAGGCGGCCGGCTTCGTCGAGCGCATCGCGCACTCGTGCGGCGAAGGCACCGACGACGTGGGCGCCGGCGCCCGCGTCGGCGCCGCCCATCGACACGGCGGCGCTCGTGAGGACGTCGCGCGCCAGCCGTCGGCAGGCATCCGCCTCCTCAGAGAACCGACCGGAGACTCGGAACAGGCCCCGCTCCTCGATGCCGACCTCCCACCAGCCGTCTGTCGAGCGACGCAACTCGAGCACCTCCTCGCCGGGCGGCGCCAACCCATCGACGCCCTCGACCCAATACCGCCCTTCGGGTTCGAGACCGAGCGAGCGCAGCCGGTCGACCACGTCCCAGCGATCGCCGCCCAGGTCCCACTCGGGCGCCAGCAGCAGCACCGCCGTGCGCAGGATCGCCCCGACCCGCACGTTGGCGCGCAGGCGCGTCCACTCGCTCGGGCCCCAGTGACGGGCGGCGACGATGTCGCCCAAGCGATCGAACGCGTGCGCCGCCGCCTGATCGGCCGAGTCGTAGCGGCGCTGGACGACCCACCGCTCGTCGGCGGCGAACACCTCGACCAGGGTGCGCCCGTCCTCGTCGAGGCCGCCGATCCGCAGGCCGTCGATCAACGGCTCGGGCTCGTGCCGGCCGACGACGATGCCCTCGCCCGGCCAGAGCGTGCCGTCGCGCTCCCACCGCTCGATCGATGCCGCCAACTGCTCGAGGTCCACGCCGGCAGCCTCGCGTGGATCGGTGTCTCGGACGGTCCGTTCGACGCCGACCGGCTCCGTGCGACACTCGTTGCGGTGGACGTGCCTCGGTGGAACTCGAACCTGCACGCCCTCGACCTGCTGCTCGACGAGGTGCCCGATGGCGCGCTCGACGGGCTCGACGTCGGCTGCGGGGAGGGCGAGACCGCCCGCCACCTCCGGGCACGGGTGCCCCAGGTCGTCGGCATCGACCCGGACGAGGCGAGCATCGAGCTGGCCCGATCGGCCGGCGACGACATCGACTATCGCCTCGCCGAGCTGCACACCGCTGACCTCGGCGACGGCGGCTTCGACGTCGTCACCTGCGTGGCGATGCTGCACCACGTCGACCAGGCGGCGGGGCTCATCGACCTCGCCCGGCTCGTCCGGCCCGGCGGCATCCTGCTCGTCGTCGGTCTGGCGCGGTCCCGGTCGGTGGCCGACTACCTGCGCGACGCCGCCGACAGCGTGGCACTGCGCCGGCACACCTTCCGCACGCCGGTGTGGGAGACGCCGTCGCCCAAGGTCTGGCCGCCCCCGCTGACATATGCACAGACGAAGGCCGTGTCGCTCGACGTCTTGCCGACGGCGACGTTCCGACGCCTGTCGTACTTCCGCTACGGCCTCACGTGGAGGCCGTGAGACCCGGGCTTCGGGATGTCAGGGGAGGCGGCGGGCGCGGAAGACCAGGTCGTCGACGTGGTGCGACGCCGTCGCCGAACCCGGCGGGCGCGGACGTGTCTCGTACACCTCGACCTCCCAGCCGGCCGCAGCGGCCACCGCCGCCGCCACGTCCTCGACGCGGACGTAGGCGTCGGGATCGAAGGCGCGGCTCTGGGTCGCCGTGTCGACGGGCGCTCGCATCGGGGCCAGGGCGTGGCTGACCACGAGCAGCCGCCCGCCCGGCGCCACGGCGGCGAGGAGGTTCGCAACGCCCTGGTCGTCGGCCCGGCGCGGCAGCGACGCGTACTGCGCCGATACGAGGTCGAACGCTGCCACGGGCAGTGCCCCGACCTCGTTGGCATCACCGCACGCGCAGGAGATGTGGATGCCCCGTCGCGTGGCTTCGGCCTCGGCCCGTTCGAGGGCGACTCGCGAGATGTCGTTCGCCGTCACCGCCCACCCCTGCTCGGCCAGCCAGAGGGCGTCGGCTCCCTCGCCGGCACCGACGTCGAGGGCGCGTCCCGGCGTCAGTCCCGTGACCTCGTGCACCAGCGTGCCGTTCGGGTTGCCGCTCCAGATCTGGTCGCCGCCGTAACGGCGGTCCCAATCGGCGGCATGGGCCGAGGCCGCCGGCGCAGCGGCAAGCTGCGCGTCGACCGCAGCTGCATCGAGCGCCGCCGCGTCCTCGGCCTCGACGACCAGGCGGGCGACCACCGCGTGGCCGCCGGTCAGCGTGACGCGGCCGTGCCCGTCGAGCCGGTCGACGGCGGTGATCCGTCCGGCGAGCACCTCGGCACCGTGCCGACGTGCCTCGTCTCGGGCGGGCGATGTCGCCGCCGCCTCGCCGTCGTCGTGGCCGCAGGTGTCCAGGACGATCACCGCTCGACCCTGCACCCGGAGGTCGGCGGCCAGCCCGAGGGCGGCCTCGGTACCGCCGACGATCAGGACGTCGCAGTGTCGTTCGATGGTGTGACCGTGCTGGTGCGTTGCCATGAGCCCGACGATACGGTGAATCTCCGATACCGCCATACGTCTTGCACTATTCGCAAGGGAGTCGGGGGCACGTGGACCCATCGAGAAACGAACCGGACGCAGACGTCGAGCGCGCCGTGCGCACGCGGCTCCGCTCGCTGCGCACGACGCTCGGGCTCTCGCTCGACGACCTCGCGGCTCGCACCCACTTGAGTCCGTCGACGATCAGCCGGATCGAGACCGGCAAGCGCACGATCAGCCTCGACGTCCTGCTCCCGCTGGCGAAAGCGCTGCAGATCGACCTCGACACGCTGCTCGACGTCCGAGCCTCGGACGACGACGTGGTCATCCGGCCCGAGCCCGACGCCTGCGGCAACCGCACGACCTGGATGCTCAGCAGGCCGACCGCCACCACCGTCGCCGTGAAGCAGCGCATCGAACCGACCGAGGAGGTGCCCCGCCAACGGGTCCACCCGGGCCACGATTGGTTCTTCGTGCTCAGCGGCACGGTCCGGCTCTGGCTCGGCGACCGGGAGGTCACCGTCGCCGCGGGCGAAGCGGCCGAGTTCGCCACCATGACCCCGCATGCCATCGCCGCCGTCGACGGCCCAGCGGAACTGATCATGCTGTTCGACCGAGACGGACACCGCGCCCACGTGCCCCACCGCCGGTGACCGCGAGGTGGACAGATCCCCCGGCGCACCCTTTACCCTCGTGCTCCATGAACAGCAGCACCGAGCCGGCGGTCGCCGCGAGCGCACCCGCAACCGTGACGTCGGACGGCGCCACCGCCACGAGCGCCTTCAGCCGATCGGTCGTCATCTCGGGCATCCGCTGCATGCTCGCCTACATCGTGTTCCCGTGGCTGCTCCCGCTGTTCGGCCTCGCCGCCGGCGTGGGCTCGGTGGTCGGCCTCGTCGTCGGCGTCGTGGCGATCGGGTTCAACGTCGCCAGCATCCTCCGCTTCCGCACCTACGACGTCTCGTGGCGTTGGGCGGTGATGGCGATCAACGTCGCCGTGATCGCGCTGCTCGTCGTGCTCATCGGCATCGACCTCGCCGAGCTCATCTGAGGTCGGTCACGACGAACGGGCGATCAGCGAACCCGGGGCGGGCGACGGTCGGCGACGAGCGCGCTGGCGCCGGCCGACAACGCAGCCACCGACAGCACCGCCGGCCACGCCCCGATCTTCTTCGCCAGCGGGTGTGAAGCTCCGAAGCCGCCGAGGTACAGCGCCAGCAACCCGCCGGCGACGGCAGGTCCGTGGTCCCGCAGCCACAGCGCCGTCGCCGCCACCCCGTTGACGGCGAGCACGGCGCCACCGAGTGGCCGCACCTTCGTCTCACGGGCGACGAGGTACCCGCCGATCAGACCGGCGGCGACGATGGGAGCGGTGGGGATGCGCATGGACGCCGAGGCTACCGACCGCATGCCAGGCGTCGAACCGGGTCACGCCTGTCCGGCGAGGAACGACGAGATGATGAAGCCCACCACCGTGACCAGACCGACCTCACGGCCGCCGTTGCGGTAGGCGTCGGGCATCATGGCGTTGGCGAGCATGGCGAGGATGGCCCCGCCGGCGAAGGCCTGGGTGACGGCGACTGCGCCCGCCGGCGCATCCCCGAGCACGGCGTAGCCGACCAGCGCCGCCACCACCGACAGCGCCACCACGACGCTCCAGATGGTGACGATCCGCGTGCCGCGCATGCCGGACTGGCGCAGGCCGGTGGTGGCGGCGAGACCCTCGGGGATGTTGGAGATGGCGACGGCGACGACCATGGCGACGCTCACGTTCGAACCGCCGATCAGCGTGGTCCCGATCGCCACCGACTCCGGGATGCCGTCGAGCAGCGCGCCGAGCACCAGCGACGGACCCGCGACCGTGGTGCCGACCACAGGGTCCTCGCCTCCGGTGCGGCGTTCGAGCAGCCAGTCTCCGGCCCAGAACGTCCCCGCTCCCCCGAGGAGGCCGACGAAGACCGGCCAGTCGCCTGCCTCCTGATAAGCCACGACCGTGAGGTCGAAGGCCACAGCGGCGATGAGCGTGCCGGCGCCGAAACCCATGATGAGGCCGACGCCACGCATCGGCACCTCCCAACGCAGCGCCACCGCCGAGCCGACCAGCAACGTGGCGGCGCCGACGAAGGACCAGATGGCGACGGCGAACACAGGGGCGCCGCTACCGCGGTCGCGGGTCGGGCGGAGCGTGCGGGTCGGGCGGCGGCAGCGGCGGTTGCGGCGGCTGCGGCGCGGCCGACTCCGGTGGCATGCCGTAGGGCCCGGTCGCGGGGGCGTACGGCTGCGGTCCATACGCCGTCGGTCCGTACGCGCTCGGTCCCTGACCGCCCTGGGGGTAGCCGGGCGGCGGCCCGTACGTCGGCGGTCCGGCATAGGGCGGCGGATACGTCGGCGCCATCGGCATGGGCTTGGGCGGACCGGCCCAGAACGGGCGGGCGACGACGCCGGTCTCGTGCAGGCTCCGCTTCCCGGTGCGGAACCAGTAGATCCCGGTCACGAGGAAGCCGAAGGGGATCAGGTACGACACGCCGATGCCGAGCAGCCAAGTCGACTTGGTGTTGTCCCACCACGGGCCGAACGCCGTGTCGGGCAGGCGGGCAGCGCTGATCAAGGCCGCCACGCCCAGGGCGAGCCCGCCGATAGAGGCGACCATCATCACGAGCCACAGGAGCATGAAGCCCCCGAAGAACACCGCCTCGCCTCCTCCCATGCCGGCGAGGGTAGTGAGGAATCAGCGACGGTGACGGACCCCGCGATACAGCAGGGCATGTAGGTACAGGTCGAACAGCAACGGCTGCACGAGCGGGCGCGGCACCCGCATCGCCTTGCCATCGGGCTGGAACACCAGCAGCCCGTCCGCTTGGACGCCGAGGATCGACCCCCATCGCTGTGTAGGTGCCGAGAACCGCCGGAGCCGCTGCTTGCCCGACGCCAGGGCGCGCACGTTCGCCGCCACGACGAGGAAGCCCCAGTTGCGTGCCGAGCTGCGGTTCGGATCGCTCGCCGCCACGTCGCCGACGGCGAACACGTCTTCGGTGCCGGGCACCCGCAGGTGCTCGTCCACGAGCACGAACCCGTCATCGTCGAGCCAGGCAGTCGGCAGGAACGCCGAGTTGGGCTCGACCCGTCCCACCGCCCACAGCACGACGTCGGCGGCGAAGGGCGCCTGGCCGGTCGACCAACGCACCGGATCCGAGGTCAGGCGCTCGCCGCGGAAGCCGTCGGGGATGATCGCCCGGTGACCGGGATGGCGATGCACCCCGGCAGCGTCGAGCTCGGCGACGATGCGCCGGCGCGTCGGCTCCGGGTACTCGGGCAGGGGCTGGTCACCGGAGTGGAACAGGTGGACGTCGGGCACGACGCCGCGCATCGCCAGGTTCGCCGCCACGCTGACCCCGGTGGCGCCGCCGCCGATCACGGCCACGGTGCGCGCCGAGGCGAGACCTCGCGCCACCTCGTCGATGCCGCGTTCGACATCGGCCAGGTCCTCGACACGATCGTGGCGCCAGAAGCCGTTGCGGACGCCCGTGGCCACGACCAGCGCGTCATAGGGCAGCAGCACGCGTCCACCGGTGGCGCGTGCCACGTGCACGATCCGCCGATCGGGGTCGACGCCGTCGATGCTGCCGTGCACCGTCCGCACCGCGTCGAGGCGAGCGAGGTCGTCGAACGGGATCAAGAAGTTGCGGCGCCATCCAGCCGGGTCGGCCACCCGGGCGCCGAGCTCCTGACCGCTCACCAGCGCCGGCCGCGTCGCCACCCCGACCACCTCGCAGCGACGGGCGAGCTGGGTGGCGACGAGCACGCCGGTGTCGCCCATGCCGGCGATGACGACGCGCGGTCGCCGCGGCAGGGTTCGATGGCGCTGCGTCGCCGCCGGTGCTGTCGAAGGTGCCGCCACGGCGGGCCAGCGTACGGTGCACCTGCAACGATGACGACGTGGAGCAGGTGCGCGTCGACCGGTGGCTGTGGGCGATCCGGATCTGCTCGTCGCGCTCGCAGGCGACCGACGCCTGCCGCGGGGGTCACGTCCGCGTCAACGGTCGGCCGGCGAAGCCGGCGACACCGGTGCGAACCGGCGACCGCGTGTCGGCGCGCGTCCACGGACGCCAGCGCGAGCTCGAGGTCGTCGACCCGATCGAACGCCGCGTCGGCGCACCGATCGCGGTGACGTGCTACGTCGATCACAGCCCGGCGCCCGCCCCTGCTGAGCGGATGCCGCCCCCGCTCGTGCGCGACCGTGCCGCGGGTCGTCCGACCAAGAAGGACCGCCGCGCCATCGATCGCTTCCGCGAGCGTTGAGCGACGCGCCGCGTCCGGGCTCAGCCCGTGAAGGTCGGGGCCACGACCGCTGCGCCCGGTGGCGCAGGTGACGTCGTGGTGGTGGCATCGGGGTCCCCGCCGGGTCGACCGACGAGCAGCGCCTCGTACACCGCGGCGTAGGCCGGCTTCGGTGCGAGCTCGGCATCGAACAGCAAGGGGTCGAGCCCCGGGCCGAGGAACACGTCGAGCCAGCTCTCGCTGTCGTCGAGCCCCCACACGAACACCTCGTCGCACGCCGCCACCGCCAGGCAGGTCTCGACCACCCGCCGGTACCGCTCGGCCTGGAGACCGAACCTGTCGGGAACCTGACCGACCGGCACGTCGAGCTCGGAGACCTGCACCGACAGCCCCAGCGCGCCGATGCGTTCCATCGTCGAGCGATACAGCGCCCAGTCGGGGTCGCCGCCGAAGAGCAGGTGCGTCTGGAGACCCACGCCGTCGATGCGCAGTCCGGCGTCGCGCACCGACGCCGCCAGCGCCACGAGCGCGTCGGCCTTCTCCGGCGAGTACTCGACGAGGTTCTCGTTGATGGTCAGCCGGACCCCTGGGGGTGCCTCGGCTCCCACGATGGCGAAGAGCTCGAGCACGTAGTCGGGGCCGAGCACCTCGAAGAAGTGGTTGCGCACCAGCGCGCCGTCGAAGGTGCCGAGCGGCTCGTTGATCACGTCGAGCTCGGCAAGACCCGGGTACCGGTCGAACAGCACACGGGCCCGCTGGCGCAGCACGGCCCGCAACTCGTCGGCGTCGGTGACGGTCTCGACCCAGGCCGGCAGGTCGTCGAGGCCCGCTTGATCCCACACGAAGTGCATGCCGTGCTGGTCGAGACCGTGCGCATCGGCGTACGCCGCGTGCGCATCGGCCGGCGGGAAGGCGTAGGTGCCGCGGCTCGGCTCGATCACGTTCCACGACAGCGCGTGGTTCAGCGCCATCGTCGAGTGCCGCAGCGACAGCTCCTGTCGAGCGGCGTCGCTCGACGGCCCGTAGAGGAACCCGAACCGGATGCCCGACCGCGACGCCAGCTCCCCCAGACTGCAGCTGTCGACCACGGCACATGGGTCGGCGGTGACGGGCGCCGCGCCCACCGCATCGCGGCCAGACACGAGCGCCAGGTCGAGCGTCGCCACGACGAGCGTCGCCGCCAGCGCGCATCCCGCCAGGAATCGCCTCACGGCGCCGACGCTAGGGCGGCAACGACCAGATCGGCCATCGCTTCGGCGTGGGCGGTGTCGTCGAGCGGACCGTCGACGGCGTCGAAGCGCGCCGACAGCGCGCGCAGGGCGAAGGGCGCGGCGGCGCCGTAGGCGATGAGGAAGTACACCGTGCGCGTCGGTACGGCGCGGAACCGGCCGTCAGCAGCGAGACGAACGAGTGACGGTTCGATGAGCGCCACGGCGGGGGCGATGAACCCGTCGTAGATCCGGTCGAGGCGAGCCGAGGGCACCAGCCCTTCGAGATTCATCAGCCGTGCCAACGCCGGATAGCGCGCCGACACCACTAGGAAGGCGCGCACCAGCTCCCACACCATCGCCGCGTCGTCGTCGGGCAGCGGCGACCGGGTGCCCAACTCGTCGACGATCTCGGCGACGAACGAGCCGAAGCCGCGGTCGATCGCCGCCGCGTAGAGGTCGTCCTTGGAGCCGAAGCGCTGCTGGATCGTGCCGTGGCTCAAGCCCAGCTGCCGGTTGAGCGCCCGTACCGACATGGCCTCGAAGCCGTCCGCGGCGAAGGCCTCCAGCGCCGCATCGAGGATCTCGACGTCACTGCGGATGGGCGGCCGGCCGCGCCCTGGCTCGCGTCGTGGGGCCGGTCCGCTCGACGCCATAGGTGGACCGTATCGCACGAACGAATATATTGACACCTGTCGAGGAAGTCGCACGTGGGAGGACGACGATGGGACGATCCGAAGCCGTCGGGGCACCGCTCGGACCGGGGTCGCTGCTGTGGGAGACCGCAGGTGACCCGCGCAGTCTGATTCCCGGCACGGCCGCCGGCATCATGCAGCTGATGCTGCCGGGCCTCGGCGCCGGCGTGCAGGAGCACTCGAACTTCTTCGACGACCCCTTCGACCGCATCTTCCGGTCGATCCCCTACATCTGGGGGTCGATCTTCACAGCCGACGACGCCGAGGGCGACGAGCGTGGACGAGAGATCCGCGACTTCCACCCCGAGATCAAAGGCACCGACCACCACGGCAAGCGCTACCACGCCCTCGACCCCGAGATCTTCTGGTGGGCGCACGCCACCTTCACCTGGGAGATGTTCCGAGCGCGTGAGCTGTACTTCGCCAAGCCGCTCGGCACGGCGCAGCGCTCCCAGCTCTACGCCGAGACCGTCACCTGGTACCGCCGCTACGGCGTGTCGGACCGCCCGGTGCCCGCCACCTACGACGCCTTCGTGGCGCGGTTCGACGACATCTGCCGCCATGAGCTCGAACTGACGCCGGCGGTGTCGTGGGTGCTCGACCCCGACGACAACCCGAGCGCCCGCGGCCAGCAGATCACCCTGCCCGGACCGCTGGCGCCACTCAGCAGCTGGGTCACCCACCTCGGGTCGGAGCTGCTGCGGGTGATGGTCTACGGCAGCATGCCCGACATCGTCCGCCGGCGCTTCGGGTTCGCCTGGTCCAATGCCGACCGCATCGCCTTCGCCGGTGTCTGTGGGGCGCTGCGTGCCTCGGGCCCCGCCGTGGCGCGCGGCTTCCTGGCACAGGCCTGGCCGGAAGGGACGCCGCACCTCGCACCCGGCAGCCGAACGAAGGTCATCGTCGCCGGTCCGAACCCGCGCCAGCACCGCCGCAGCGACGGCGGCACCGAGGGAGGCGCCACGGCGGTGGACGGCGCTCAGCCCGACCAGTCCGACGCCGTCGCCCGGCGGTAGAACTCGTCCCGGGTCAACAGCGTGTAGGCGTCGAGGCCGCCCATCGCCACCAACGGCTCGACCTGGCTGGCCTGGCACCGCAGCGCCGCCACCTTGCGGGCGGCCAGCACGTCGTCGCACCAGAACCACAGCGCCAACTCCGACGCCGGCACGGTCGGCGGTGGATCGTCGGTCATCATCACCTGGTCCATCGGCACGAGCTCGGCGAAGGCCTCGACCCATTCCGGCGTCATGACGGCGTAGAGCAGGTCCGGGTCGGCATCGGCGGCGCGCACAGCGTGGGTCGTCCACCGGCTGATGGCGATGTGGTCCGGGTGATACGTCTGGCCGTCGGGTCCGAACGTCAGCACGGCATCCGGCCGGATCTCGTCGACGATGGCCCGCAGCTGGGCCACCGCAACTGCGTCGTCCACGTCGGCACAGCCGCCGTCGGGATGATCGAGCCACCGATGCTCGTGCACGCCCAACACGTCGAGACAGGCGCGCAGCTCGTCGGCCCGCACGCGAGCGCGCTCGTCGACCGAGCGGGGGTCGTCGTCGGGGAACCCTCCCTCGCCCTTGGTGGCCGTGACGCAGACGACCCGACGCCCGGCGTCTGCTGCCACCGCCATCAGGCCACCGGCCAGGTAGGCCTCGTCGTCGGGGTGGGCGAACACGGCGAGCACCGTCCCGAGGTCGCCGTCGTGCGCATCGACCCCCGGCGCAAAC